>JBDUEA010000015.1:0-38743 GCA_040002695.1 Gemmatimonadota bacterium
CGGCGACCAGTTCATCTCCAATGACGCCACGATTGACCATCAGGAAACCCGCGGCGTAGCAGGCGTTCACTACCTGCTCCGGCGTCGCGGGATAAAAATAGGCCGCTGCCTCGGGACTGAGGATCAGCAGTCCTTCCCCGCGTGCGGCCACGGCCATGGCGCGCCCGAGCTCACCGCTTACTTCAATGGCATTATGCGGGCATGCGGGCACACAGAGCCCGCATCGAATACAAGATTCATCGACGATCCGCACGAGCGGATCTTCCACGGCGACGGCGCCGGTAGGACAGACGCGTACGCACGCGAGACACGCGACGCACGACGCCGGGTCGATGGTGAATATCACGGGAATAGGCCCGGTGGTAGAGGAGTGGGCCTATAACTTAAGAATATGGGAACCGGGCGGACAAGTGTCAAGACTCCTCGCTTTGCAAATTAGCCAAAGAGACGGACTTAGCGCCGCCGGCCTATCCCAGTTTGTAAGCCTTGATCTTCCGGTACAGTGTTCGTTCGCCGATCCCCAGCACCTCGGAAGCCCGGCGACGATTCCCTTTGAACTCTTCAAGCGCGGCCTCGATGGCCGCTTTTTCGACCTCCGCCATCGTCATTCCTGGACGATACACAATGGGATGCTGGGTATCCGCCTCAGAGTCCGGCAAAACATCGGCCACGGGCTGGGTGTCATTCAGTTCGATGACCTGCACCCGCTGAGGGCGGTCGTCGATCCGCCGCCGGAGCTCCTCGACCTGCAGGCGTAAGTCCATGAGATTACGCATGATGAACTCCAACTCCTGCCCGCCCATGACGGCCGTATTCCCGACCCGCATCGGCAACATCCGGCTCGGACCCTCGAGAATATCCGCCGGAATGTCGGCGGCCCGGATTTCGTGCCCGGGCGCCAGCACCACCATCGATTCAATAAGGTTGCGCAACTGCCTCACATTGCCCGGCCAGGGGGCCTCGACGAGCCGCTGCATGGCCTCGGCCGTGATCCCCCGGAAGGTGCGCTCGTGCGTCTTGGCGAACTCCCGGATGAAGCGCCGCACCAGGAGCGGTACATCCTCCCGGCGCTCCCGGAGGGGCGGCAGGTAGATGTTGAGGACGTTGAGCCGGTAATAGAGATCGTCGCGAAAGGCGCCCTGGGAGACAGTGTCCCGAAGGCTCCGGTTTGTCGCCGCAAGCACCCGGACGTCCACTTTGATCGGCTGGGCACCTCCCACCCGGAAGAACGCCCGGGTCTCCAGAACCCTCAGCAACTTTACCTGCACGCTCGCGGGGATCTCGCCAATTTCATCGAGGAAGATGGTCCCCGTGTCGGCCAGCTCGAACCGCCCCAGCCGCCGTTCCGCCGCACCGGTGAACGCGCCCTTCTCGTGACCGAACAGCTCGGACTCGAGCAGAGATTCCGGGAGCGCCGCGCAGTTGACCGCGATGAAGGGCTTTCCCCTTCGGGGCGAAAGATCGTGCATGGCCTTGGCGACGAGCTCCTTGCCCGAGCCCGACTCGCCCTGGATCAGCACGGTGCTGGAGACCGGCGCCATCTGTTCGATTTTGACCAGCAATTCCTGGATGGGCGCGCTCTCGCCGATGATGCCGGTGCGCTGTTGCAGCTGACGGCGCCCGAGCAGCCGTGCCGTGCTTTCCACCATGTCCTGGGGCGAGACCGGCTTGAGCATGATCTCGGTGACATCGATGATGCCGGCGCGGTCGTTGCGCGCGTCGGTGGGCTCGAGCAGCGCGAGCGTCGAGATCTCGGCGTCGCGCGCGAGCGCCGCGAGGCGACGCGACGGCACATCGTAGAGGCCGCCGGTGAGCACGACCAGGTCGGGATTTTCCCGGCGGATGCTCCCCCGCGCATCGTCCGCCGAGGAGATCATCGACGTGGCGTAGCCTGCGCCCTCGAGCGACGCGTTCATCCGGACGGCGGTTTCGAGGTCGTCCATGGTCAGGAGAATCTTGGCGGGCATCGTTCCAGTTGTCGAAGAATCGGTTGCGTAAGCGCTGGTCGTCCGGGCAGGGAGATGACGCTGAGTGGAAAGAGTCCGAGCGACGAGCAGGTGCGACGAGCGTGTCTAGTGTTGCGTCCTGATGCCGCGCAGGAGGTCGACGGCATGCTCGACGAGGTCGTCGAGTACCGCGAGCCCATCCCGAACCCCGCCCGGACTTCCGGGCAGATTGACGATCAGCGTGCGGCCCCGCACGCCGGCCACCCCACGGGAGAGCGCCGCCCGATGAAAGCGCGGATACGCGGCCATGCGGATTGCCTCGGCGATGCCCGGCGCGTCTTTCTCGAGCACCAGTCGCGTCGCTTCCGGCGTGACGTCTCGCGCGGTCAGACCGGTGCCACCCGTCGTCAGGACGAGATCAGCGCCACCGGAATCGGCCCAGGCCGTAAGCGAAGCCGTGATGCTCGCGGGCTCATCCGGAACCAGCTTCCGCTCGACGACAGTGAAGCCCCTGGAACCTGCCCAGGTTGCGATCGCATCTCCGGAAGTATCCGCTCGCTCTCCACGACTGCCCGCATCCGAGATCGTGAGGATCGCGAGACGGAGTGGCACAGAAGTGTTCGGCTCGGGCATGGAGGGAACCTGTCGGGCTACGACTTGGCCTTCTTCGTGGTGCCCTTCGTCCAGAACGGCTTGCGTACGACTTCGGCGGGCAGTCGTTCGCCACGACACTCGATCTCGAGTTTCGTCCCGATCTTCGCGGCGGCTGTCGGCACATAGGCGGTGCCGATCGCCACACCGAGGGAGGGACTCATGGTTCCGCTCCGGACGGTATCGACCTGGATGCCATCATGAAAAACAGCGTAGCCGTGACGGGGAAACGATTTTCCCTGCATCTGGAAGCCAATGAGTCGCCGAGGCACGCCCTGGAGTTTCTGGAGACGGAGCGCCTGCTCGCCCATGAAGGGCGCTCCTTTGTCGAACTTGACGACCCAGCCGAGTCCGGCTTCGAGTGGCGTCACGGTATCATCAATGTCATTGCCGTACAGAGCGAATCCCATTTCGAGTCGGAGCGAGTCACGGGCCCCGAGGCCAATCGGGGTGGCGCCGCCGGGACCGGTCAATGCGGTCCAGAGCGCGGGCGTGTCGGTCGCGCGGCAGTACAACTCGAATCCATCCTCGCCGGTGTAACCGGTGCGCGAGATGAAGCATCCTTTGCCGGCGACCTTGCCGACGGCGAATTTGTAATACCCGATACTTGCGAGCGGAGTGTCGGTGTGCTGCTGCAGCAGCGCCTCGGCCCGTGGTCCCTGCAGTGCCAGGAGTCCGACGTCTTCGGAGACGTTCTTGAGCCGGGTATTGGCTCCGCCCTTCTGAGACACGATGTGCGCCCAGTCCTTCTCGGCGTTCGATGCGTTCACCACGATCATGATCTTGTCGTCGAAGCGATAGACCGTGCAATCGTCGACAAAGGTTCCGTGCTCGTTGAGCAGCGCCGAGTACTGGACATCTCCCGCCGCGAGCGCGCCGACATCGTTGGTCGTGACGCGGTTCGCGAGCGCGTTGCGATCCGGACCGGTGATCTCGAACTCTCCCATGTGCGAAACATCGAAAATTCCGACGTCTTCCCGGACCGCGCGATGCTCGGCGAGGATACCCGTCGGATACTGCACCGGCATTTCGTAACCGGCGAAGGGCACCATCTTGGCGCCGAGCGAGCGATGAATGTCGTAAAGCGGCGTGTGCCGGAGGCCGGGTATCGCGGTCATGAGAAGCTCGAGAGTCGGTAAGCAGTATGCGGTGAAGCGGTGGGACTCAGCCCATCAACGTCGCCATGATTGCCTTCTGAATGTGCAGCCGGTTCTCCGCCTCGTCCCAGACGCGCGATTGCGGCCCTTCGATGACCGCTTCCGCGACCTCTTCGCCGCGGTGAGCTGGGAGACAGTGCAGGAAAATCGCCTTAGGATCCGCGGCGGCCATCAGTTCCTCGTCCACGATGTAGCCCTGGAATGCCTGTGCCCGCGCTTCTGCCTCGCCCTCCTGCCCCATGGATGCCCAGACGTCGGTGTTCACCACGTGCGCGCCCTCGACCGCCTCTTCCGGGAGCTCAGTGATGGTGATCCTGGTGAGCCGACTGTTGCGCTCGAAGATGTCGTGATTGGGCTCGTAGCCTTCCGGACAGGCGAGCCGCAGCTCGAAGCCGAGCACGCCAGCGGCGTTGAGCCAGCTGTTGGCCATGTTGTTTCCGTCGCCGATCCAGGCCACGACCTTTCCATCCCAGCCGCCGAGGTGCTCCTTGACCGTGAGCAGATCCGCAAGGATCTGGCAGGGGTGCAGGAGGTCGGTGAGGCCGTTGATGATCGGGATCGATGCGAAGCGCGCGAGTTCTTCGACGTCGGCATGATCATAGGTGCGGATCATGATGCCGTCGAGATAGCGCGAGAGCACTCGCGCAGTGTCTCGGATCGGCTCGCCCCGTCCGAGCTGGATGTCACGCGAGGAGAGAAAGAGCGCGTGACCGCCGAGCTGGTAGGTGCCGACCTCGAACGACACGCGCGTACGCGTCGAGCTCTTGGCGAAGATCATTCCGAGCGTCTTCCCCGCCAGCGGCTTCTCGCGGTACTTCCCGCTCTTCATGCGAGCGGCAAGGTCGAAGAGGTCGTGGAGCTCGGACTTGGAAAAATCTGGAATAGCGATGAAATCGCGCTTGGCCATAATTCCACGGGTAGGAGGTCGGGCGGTCAAATTGGCAGGAGGAGTCTACTCGGACCGGGAACAGGGTGCAAGCAGATCGTCAGTGCTGCACCTGAAAACCGATACACCGTTCGTCGGAGTCGAGCGCGCGTGGATTGAATTTTCTGCGGTAGAGACGATGCGGCGGCGCCGCGTCCCATCCGTGAGTAAGTTGAGTGCCTCACTCGAGGTCTCCAGCCGCCACTTCGTTTTCGGAGGACATTCGATGCGTCTGCTCCGTCAGGCCCGTGTGCTCCCGCTCATGTTGCTCGCCTCTGCGAGCCCTCTGATCGCTCAGCACCCGCTCGTGATTCGCGCCGGGCGAATGCTCGACGTGCGGAGCGGCACGATGGTGAGTCCCGCCATCATCGTCGTGGACAGCGGCCGCATCGTTTCGCTCGGGAGCGCCGGCGTGCCGGCAGGGGCTGAATCGATCGACCTGGGCGACATGACGCTGCTGCCCGGCCTGATCGACATGCACACGCACCTGACGATGGACATCTCGGGCGACTGGGTAACCCGGGATGTCACGGAGGGCCCGGCGGACGCAGCTTTGCGCGGAGCGAGGAATGCCCGCAAGACCCTGATGGCCGGCTTCACGACTGTGCGGGATCTCGGCGCTCCGGGTTTCGCCGACGTATCGCTGATGCGCGCGATCGACGCCGGCCTGGTACCGGGTCCTCGCATCATTCCTTCAGGTCATGCGATCGGCATTACTGGCGGCCACTGCGACGTGACCGGCTATGCTCCGGGCATTCTGGAGCTCGGCCCCGAAGCCGGAGTCGCCGATGGCGTGGACGAGGCGGTAAAGGCCGTTCGCTATCAGATCAAGCACGGCGCGAAAGTGATCAAGATCTGCGCGACGGCCGGCGTGCTCTCGTTCGAGGGGCCGGTCGGTGCGCAGCAGTTGAGCGAGGAAGAGATGCGGGCCATCGTGCAGGAGGCCACGCGTCATGGATTGCGGGTGGCGGCGCATGCGCACGGCACCGAGGGCATTCTGGCGGCGGTGCGGGCCGGAGTCGCGTCGATCGAACACGGGTCGATCCTCAACGATGAAGCGATCGCGCTCATGAAGGCGAAGGGCACCTTCCTCGTCCCGACCGCTTACCTGCAGACCGCGATCGATACCACGGCGCTGCCACCTGCGATCCGCGCCAAGATGCGCATCCTGATTCCGCTTGCGCAGGAGAGCCATCGCCGGGCCATCCGCGCCGGCGTCAAGGTTGCCTTCGGCACCGACGCCGCGGTCTATCCGCATGGAGATAACGCGCACGAGTTCGCGATGTATGTCCGGTATGGAATGAAGCCCATCGAGGCGATCCGGACTGCGACGCTGAATGCAATCGAGCTGCTGGGTGTCAGCGATCGCGGCGAGATCGCTCCGGGCAAGCTGGCTGACCTGATCGCGGTCCGGGGGAATCCGCTCGAGGACGTCACTGTACTGCAGCGCGTCACATTCGTCATGAAGGGCGGGGAGGTAGTCAGGAAGGAGTGACCCGAAGCATCGATCCCTGGCCCGGGCCGAGCCGGGGATCGACGGTCATACGAACGCGCTACAGGATGTACCGACGGAGGTCGTCGTCATCCACGATTTTCCCCAGGCGGCCGCGCACGCTCTCCGCATCGAACACAATTTTCTTTTCCGGATAATCCGGCAGCTCGAACAGCACCTCCTCCATCAGCGTCGACATCACGGTGTGCAGCCGGCGGGCGCCAATATTCTCCATCCTGTCATTGGCGAGAAACGCGACTCGGGCGACTTCGGCGATCCCGTCTTCGGTGAATTCGAGCTCCGCGCCTTCCGAAGCCACCAGCGCCCGGTACTGTTTGGTCAGTGCGTTCTCCGGCTCGGTCATGATGCGGATGAAATCCTTCTCCGTGAGTGGCTTGAGCTCCACCCGGATCGGGAAGCGGCCCTGCAGCTCGGGGATCAGGTCCGACGGCTTGGAGACGTGAAAGGCGCCCGACGCGAAGAACAGAATGTGGTCGGTGCGAACGAAACCGTAGCGGGTCTGCACGGTTGAGCCTTCGACGATCGGCAGCAGGTCGCGCTGGACGCCTTCCCGGGACACGTCGGGACCCGACTGCGCCCGTTCCCCGGCGATCTTGTCGATCTCATCGATGAAGATCATGCCGTGATTCTCGACCCGGTCGAGTGATTCATTCACCACGTCGTCCATGTCCACCAGCTTCTTCAACTCTTCATCGATCAGAATGCGCTTCGCCTCGGGAACCTTGACCGTGCGGCGCTTTTTCCGCTTCGGCATCATCTCCTGCAGCATCTCACCGAAGTTGATGTCCTGGCCTTCCATGCCTTGCGGCTGCTGCATGAACTCCAGCATCGGGTAACCCTGCGGCGTCACTTCGATTTCCACTTCCCTCTCATCGAGCTTCCCCTCGGCCAGCAGGGCGCGAAGTTTTTCCCGGGAGCGCGCTCGGCGCTCCGCGTCGAGGTCCACTGTCTCCGGGCGCGCCTCGCCGCCGCTGCTCACCACGAACACCGGCTCCGCCCGCGCCTCGGTCCGTACCGGAGCCGGGGGCGGGGGCAGCAGCAGATCGAGCAGCCGCTCGTCCGCACGCTGCTGGGCCTGCGGAAAAACATCGTCCTCCCGCTCGGTCCGCACCATGCTGATGGCCGCGTCGACGAGATCGCGCACCATCGATTCCGCGTCCCGCCCGACATATCCGACTTCGGTGAACTTCGAGGCTTCCACTTTCACGAATGGCGCGCCCGCGAGCCGGGCCAGTCGTCGCGCGATCTCGGTCTTCCCCACCCCGGTCGGCCCGATAAGGATGATGTTGTAGGGCATGATCTCATCGCGGATATCATCCGGCGTCTGCGACCGGCGCCACCGATTGCGGATGGCGATCGCGACCGCCTTCTTCGCTTCGTGCTGTCCAACGATGTAGCGATCGAGCTCCGCGACGATCTGTCTAGGCGGCATCTCCTCGAGCCATGGGAGCGGCGGCGCATTGTCGTCGGTGGGAATTTCGGGAATCGTGGTCATGGGTTCGGTATCCATAGGCGGAGCACTCGGCCTGGAGGCGCGAGGTCCGTTCATCCCAGATCGAGAAGCGTCAGGTGCCGGTTGGTGAACACGCAGATGTCTGCCGCGATCTCGAGCGAGCGGCGTACCACCTCGTGCGCGGAGAGGGTCGGGTCGGGGAGCAGGGCCCTCGCGGCAGCCAGCGCGTAATTGCCGCCGGAGCCGATGGCGATCACGCCGTCATCCGGCTCGATCAGCTCGCCGGATCCACTGATGAGAAAGCTGTGTTCCAGGTCCGCGACGATGAGCAGCGCCTCGAGCCGGCGGAGCACCCGGTCGCTCCGCCAGTCCTTGGCCAGCTCCACGGCTGCACGCGGCAGGTTCGAGGGGAATCGCTCGAGTTTCTCCTCGAATTTCTCGAACAGCGATAGCGCATCCGCCACCGATCCGGCGAATCCCGCGAGCACCTTGCCGCCCTTGAGGAGCCGGATCTTGTTGGCCTGCGTCTTCACGACCGTGTCACCGATAGTGACCTGGCCGTCGCCGCCGAGCGCGAGTTTTCCCTCTTTGCGGACTGAGAGAATGGTGGTGGCGTGCATCTGCTCCATGGTGCATCCTCTATCGTTGCTCGCGTGCGCTGGGGAACAGTGTGCATCCCCGGCCCGCGTCGCCGTTCTCCAGCTCGGTGATGTTCAGGCGCGGGGATGCGCCTGTTGATATACCTGCTTCAGGCGCTCGACGCTCGTGTGCGTATAGATCTGCGTCGTGCTGAGGCTCGCATGACCAAGCAGCTCCTGCACGGCACGGAGATCTGCCCCGGCATCGAGCAGATGGGTGGCGAAGGTATGCCGGAGCGAATGCACGCGCAGCCCATCGCCACCGATTCCTTCGAACATTCGGTGGACCAGGCGCTGGATGCTCCTCGGCGCGAGTCGCCGCCCCTTGAGGCTCAGAAATACCGCGCGCCGGTCCGCGCCGCGCCCGACCATGGCCGTGTCACGGGATTCAAGATACCGCCGGAGCGCCAGCACGGCCCGATTCCCCACCGGAACGATTCGCTCCTTCCTGCCCTTGCCTCTCACCTTGACCTGGTCCGCCAACAGATCGAGATCCGTCACGTCGAGCCCCGCCAGCTCCGAGAGACGAAGCCCGCTCGAATAGAACAGCTCGAGCATGGCGAGGTCACGCACCGCGGCGAGGTCTCCCGACTCGGCCTTCGCTTCCACACCTGCGAAGAGCGCCTCGGTGCGCGGACGGTCGAGGTGGGTCGGCAGCCGGCGGCCGAGCTTCGGAATTCTCGCTCCGCGTACGGGGTTTGCCGCCAGTCCCTGCTCCGATTGGAGATAGCGGTACATGCTTCGGATTGTCGAGAGAGCGCGCGCGGCTGAACGCTTGGCGAGACCGCGCCGCTGCATTTCGCCGAGGAAGCCGCGGATACCGAGCCGATCGAGCGTCGCCCAGCTCCAGCTTCCTCCATAATACCGGTCACAGAATTCCACGAATGCCGAGAGATCCCGCCGATAGGCCGACACCGTGTGCGCCGAGTGCTGTCGTTCCTTCTCGAGGTATTCGAGAAAATCGCGCACCTCGGGCCGCTCGGCCCTGCGGGGTTCAGTCGCGCGCGTCATCGCTCTCCAGCCGCGCCATCCATCGCTCGAAATCCGCCCGGGCCCGCTCGACGAGTCGCTGCTTCTTGTCATCCTTCGATACGCGTCTGCCAGACGCGCCCCGCATTTCGGCCGGATCGAGCGGATCCAACAGGCCGAAATTGGCATTCATCGGCTGAAAGTGCGTGGGATCGGCCTCGCGCAGGTAGCGGTAGAGTCCCCCGAGCATCGTGGTCGGCGGCGGCACTACCGAAGGCAGGCCACGCAAACGCCGCGCGAGATTGATTCCCGCAAGGAGCCCGGTGCCGAGCGATTCGGTGTACCCCTCCACACCGGTGAGCTGGCCGGCGAAGAAGAGCCGATCGTCATCCCGCGCCGTGAGCGCTTCGCCCAGCGTCGCCGGTGAATTGATGTACGCATTCCGGTGGATGCTGCCGAAACGCAGATATTCCGCGGCCGCGAGTCCGGGGATCGTCGCGAAGACTCGCTTCTGCTCGGGAATTTTCATCCGGGTTTGGAAGCCCACGAGATTCCACATCTGGCCGGCGCGGTCTTCCCGCCGAAGCTGTACGACCGCATGCGGCTCACGGCCGGTGCGAGGATCCGGTAGTCCGACCGGCTTCATCGGGCCGAAGCGAAGGGTCTCGGGGCCGCGCCGAGCCATCTCTTCCACTGGAAGGCATCCTTCGAAGTATGACACCGCATCGAAGTCGTGCCCCTCGAACTGGTCCGCCGTCGCCAGCGCGCTGATGAAGGCGTTGTACTCTCCGGCATCCATCGGTGCATTCAGATAATCATCCCCGCCGCCCTTCCCATAACGCGAGAGCGCGTACAGCCGGTCGTGATCCAGCGACTCCGCCGCGACGATCGGTGCGATCGCGTCGAAGAACGCGAGCGACCGGGTCCCCAGACGAGCGCTGATGGACCGGCCGAGTTGCTCCGACGTGAGTGGGCCGGTGGCCACGATGCCGGGAGTTGGAAGTTCGATCGCCTCTTCGCGCACGATGCGGATCAGGGGATGCGCCGTGAGCTTGGCGTGGACCTCGGACGAGAAGAGATCGCGGTCCACCGCGAGCGCGGTACCCGCCGGTACCGCCGCATGATCGGCGCACGGCAGCAGCATGCTCCCCAGGCGCCGGAGCTCGGCCTTGAGCAGGCCGTGCGCATTCGTGAGATCGATGGACTTGAACGAATTGCTGCAGACGAGTTCAGCGAGGCGGTCGGTCTGGTGGGCTGGCGTGCGGACCGTGGGACGCATTTCGTAAAGCAGAACATTCACCCCACGCTCGGCCAGCGCCCACGCGGCTTCAGCGCCCGCCAGTCCACCGCCGATGATCGTCGCCGAAATGGAACTCCCCGCGTCCGGGCCGCGCTCATCCGCGGCTCCGGTCCGCTTCGTCGCACTCACGTCGCGGCCGCCTCCTCCGCGTCCACGATGACGATTTCATGCCGGCACTTGAGGCAGGTGCGGGTCTCACCCTTCGCCTTGCTGATCTTCGTTTCCATCCCGACCCAACCGCATTGCGGGCAGGTCTCCGCCACCGGACGATTCCACGTCGAGAAGTCGCAGGCGGGATAGCGGATGCAGCCCCAGAATGATTTCCCCCGTTTCGTGCGGCGCTCGGCGAGATCGCCGGTGTCGCACTTGGGACATTTCATCCCGAGCGGAATCGAGCGCGTACCCTTGCACTTGGGATAGGTCGTGCAGGCGAGGAACTCCCCGAACCGCCCGGTCTTGATGACCATGGGTGAGCTGCAGAGATGACAGACTTCTTCGGTCGGCCGATCGGGCACCTTGTCCTTCTTGAGTGACTTCACGAAATCACACGTCTGCTTGTAGTTCACGCAGGCGAGGTAGGGACCGAAACGGCCGGTCTTGAGTTCGATGGCCGAGCCGCACTTGGGACACTTCTGCTCTGCCAGCACTTCGGGCGACAGGCCGTGCGCTTCGGCGACGAGTGCGTTGATGTCCACAGCCTCGAGCGCCAGGATGAATGGCGTGTAGAAGTCACGAAGCACTCCCTGCCACTGGAGCTCGCCTTCCTCGATCCGGTCGAGCTCGTTCTCCATCTGGGAAGTAAACTCGACGTTGAATATCCCCGGAAACTTTCCGACCATGACCTTCTCGACGGTCTCGCCGAGATCGGTTGGAAAGAAGCGGCGCTGATCGACCTTCACGTACTCGCGCGCGGTGAGCGTCGAGATGATGGCGCTGTAGGTAGACGGTCTTCCGATGCCGAGTCGCTCCAGTTCCTTGACCAGGCTGGCCTCGGAAAAACGCGGGGGCGGCTCGGTGAAATGCTGGTTCGGCGTGATGGATCGCACATCGACGAGATCGCCTTTGGCGAGCGGCGGGATGGGCGGCAGATCTTCGACGGTCTTGCCCTCCTCGACTTCGCGGCCCTCCGTGTAGAGCACGTGGTAGCCGTCGAACAGCAGAATCGAGCCGGTCGCGCGCAGCAGGTACTTGCCGAGATCGAACTCCACGATCGTCATGTCGAAGATCGGCTGGGTCATCTGGGACGCCACGAACCGCTGCCAGATCAGCTGATAGAGCCGGAACTGGTCGGGCTCGAGATACTTCTGTACCTGGTCGGGGCGGCGGCGAACGTCAGTCGGGCGAATGGCTTCATGCGCATCCTGCACCCGCGCAGCCTTGGACTTGTAGGTATTCGGCGCCTCGGGCAGGTACTTCGCGCCGTACTGCTCGCGGATGAGATCTCGGACAGACTCGATCGCGGCGTCAGAAACGCGCACCGAATCGGTCCGCATGTACGTGATGAGACCGACCGCGCCATCTTCGCCGACGTCGATGCCTTCGTAGAGATCCTGCGCCGCCCGCATGGTGCGCCGGGAGGAGAAGCTGAGTTTCTTGGCCGCTTCCTGCTGCAGGGTGCTCGTGGTGAACGGCGGCGCCAGTGGGCGCTTCCGCTGGCGCTTCTCGACTTTAGTGACGACGAACGGAAGTTTTTCCAGGTCGGAGACGACCGCGCGCGCCTCTGCCTCCTGGTGCAGCTGCGGATTATGCCCGTCGATCTTCTTGAGCTCGGCCTCGAAGGTCTGTCCGTCCTTCGCGCAGAGCGCGTCGATCGACCAATATTCCTGCGGCTTGAACGCGCGGATCTCCCGCTCTCGTTCCACAAGCAGGCGAAGGGCCACCGTCTGCACGCGTCCCGCCGACAATCCTACCTTGATGCTCTTCCAGAGAATGGGACTCGCCTTGTAGCCGACGAGCCGGTCGAGAATCCGCCGCGCCTGCTGCGCATTCACCTTCTGGTCATCGATGACGCCCGGCTTGGCCATCGCGGCATGAATGGCTTCCTTCGTGATTTCGTGGAAGAGCACTCGATGCGTGGGAATGCTCCGGTCGAGCTGCTCGGCGACGTGCCAAGCGATCGCCTCGCCCTCACGGTCCGGGTCGGTTGCCAGGTAAATCGAGCTCGCACCTTTCGCGGCCTTCTTGATCTCGCTGAGGGTCGCCGTCTTTCCCTTGATGGTCACATACTCGGGACGAAAATTGTCGTCGACGTCCACACCCAGCTTGCGGGTCGGGAGGTCGCGCAGGTGTCCGACGGTCGCCCGAACGTCGTACCCACGCCCGAGATACTTGCCGATCGTCTTGGCCTTGGTCGGACTTTCCACGATCACGAGGGCGGCCCCAGTCCGCGTCCCCGTCTCGGCCGCCGGACGCTTGGGTGGGCGACGCTTCTTGACGGGCGCTGCTACAGCGGCGCCACCATCCGTCGCCGCCATGACCGGAGCGCGAGCGGCCGCCTTCGCGGTGCCGGTCCGGGGAGTCTTAGCTGGTTTTGCTGTCTTGGATTTCGGAGATGCCATGGTTCCCAGTTTAGTGACCGGGTTTCAAAAAATGTTCAATGATTGTGTCAGCAAGAAAACGCCGAGGGACCTGTCTTGGCAAGGACACTGAGCGGAAAGATCGAAAGCACAGCGACTTAGATCACCAGCCGCCGTGCGCTTTCGCGAGCGCGAGGATTTCTTCCGCCACCTGCGGAGCCGTTTTGACATCGGCTTTCACCTCCGCCTCGGCCTGCAGAAAGAATGCTTCCCGCTCCTTGAGCAGCTGGCGCATCTTCTCGGAAGGATCTTCACCGACGAGCAGCGGCCTGGTGCCCTCGCCGCCGGCGCGCTTGGCGGCAGTCATCGCCAGCGTCCGCATATAGATAATGAAAGCAGTCTGACGCGCTCCCTCGATGGCCCCCGGTTGAGCAGCCCAGCCGCTGCCCGGCGCGATAACAGACGGCGGTCCACTCAGGGCCGAGGTCATCACTTCCTGCTCCAGCTGCCGGAACCTGGGCTCGCCGAATTCCCCGAAGATTCGCGCGATCGGCATCTGCATGCGCCGCACGATCATGTTGTCGGGATCGATGAACGAGCTTCCGACCTGCTCCGCGACCATACGGCCGACAGTAGTCTTCCCGCTTCCGGGAAGGCCGACCAGCAGGATGTGGCGCTTCACGAGGAGGACTGCTCCAGAGACACTGGTTCGTCTGCCGTCAGGCTCGCCCACCGCGCGCGAATGTTCTCAAGATATGCCGCGTGGTTCCGGCGCATTTCACCCAGGGAATCTCCACCGAATTTTTCGATCATCGCATCGGCCAGCACCAGCGCGGTGAGTGCCTCGGCGATCACGCCCATCGCTGGAACGGCGGTGACGTCCGACCGCTCGCTCTGCGCATTCGCGGCGCGCCCGGTGGTGAAGTCAACGGTGGGCAGCGGAGACATCAGGGTGGAGATCGGTTTCATGCCGACCCGAATGACCAGGGGCTCACCGGTCGTCATTCCGCCTTCAAGACCCCCCGCGTTGTTGGTGCGACGCCGGTAGCCGCCTTGCAGCCCTGGCGCAGGCGCCGGCGCTCCCGGGTGCGCGGCAGCATCGATCGGATCATGGACCTCCGAGCCCGGACGGCGCGCCGCCTCGAAGCCGAGTCCGATC
Source organism: Gemmatimonadota bacterium (assembly GCA_040002695.1). Taxonomy (GTDB): domain Bacteria; phylum Gemmatimonadota; class Gemmatimonadetes; order Gemmatimonadales; family GWC2-71-9; genus JBDUEA01. The sequence goes on from JBDUEA010000015.1 coordinate 14,228, forward strand.
TCCACGGCCTTGACCGCCGGAATCGACATGAGCATGCCGGCGAGCCGGCCATCGAGCTTGCGGTCCCAGCTCACGTGGCTGCCCAGACCGGCGGGCAATCCGCGGACCACGACCTCGACTTCGCCGCCGAGCGTATCGCCTTCTTTCTTCGCCCGGTCGATCCGGCGCATGATCTCGGTCTCGATGGCGGAATCGAGCACCCGAATTTCGGAGCGGTCCGACGTCTCGTTGAGAGGAACGGGAAGCTCGGAGGGCGATGCGGCTCGGATGCCGCCGAGTGAGACCAGATGGCTGCCGACTTCGATTCCGAATTCGTCGAGGAGCCGTCGGGCGAGTGCGCCTGCCGCGACCCGCGCCGCCGTCTCGCGGGCGCTGGCTCGCTCGAGGATGTCGCGAGCATCCTGTCGATCGTACTTGAGCACCCCGACCAGGTCGGCATGGCCGGGTCGCGGCCGGGTTACCCGTCGTCTCCTCAGGTCGCCCGGAGTACCCTCGGCGGCCATGACGTCTTCCCAATTGGCCCAGTCGCGGTTGGCGATCAGCATGGCGACCGGGGTCCCAAGCGTTTCGCCGGCCCGGATGCCGGAGAGCCACTCGACGCGATCACGCTCGATCTTCATGCGGGCGCCCCGGCCATAGCCCATCATGCGCCGGGCGAGATCACGGTCCACCCATTCGGCGTCGACGGCGAGACCCGCCGGGAGTCCCTCCACGATCGCGACGAGCGCCTTGCCGTGTGATTCTCCCGCCGTCATGAACCGCAAAGCCACGATTCCATCCCCCCCTAAAGCAGGCAGGCCCGACACTGTGTCGGGCCCGCGGAAGCTTTACTGATTGTCCCGCGCCGGGCGGCCGCTCAATTCTGACCGTCGTCAATGATACGCGGAGTCACGAGAATAATAAGGTCTCGGCGGTGTTCCTGGTTCTGGGTGACGCTGAACAGCTTGCCGATGATCGGCAGGTCGACCAGGAAGGGGATGCCGGACTTGTTGCGTGTCACTTCGGTGACCGTCAGGCCGCCGATGACCGCAGTTTCACCATCCGCGACGAGCAACTGGTTCGATGCGTTCTGTTTCCGGATTGTGAAGCCGAGGTCCGCCGCGGCCAGCTCTCGGATGTCGGAGCGTTCGGCCGAGAGCTGCATGAGTACCTGACGATTGTTGGTGACGTGCGGCGTCACGCGCAGCTTGATACCGGTTTCCTTGAAGCTCACGGTTGCCTTGGGGGCGCCGCCGGCGCCGCCCTGCGAGCTCAGGTCGATGGTTCGGATCGGGATGTCTTCACCGACGTTGATCATCGCCTCACGATTGTCGAGCGTCGTGATGAGCGGCTCAGCCTGCACGTCGGCGAGCTCGACCTGCTGGAGCGCGCTGAGGAAGGTCGTCAGGTTGAATCCGCCGATTGCGGTCCGGAACACCAGGTTGAGCGCCGAGCCGGTGATCACCGCGTCGGAGTTTGCGACGGCGGCGACGGACTGACCACCGATGAAGATCGTGTTCTTGTCGAACGGATCGCCCGTGGAGGCATCGGTCCGCTGGACCAGCTTGTTGAAGAAGACCTGGTTGTCGCCAAGGTCATACTGGAGACCGAGATTCGAGATGTCGGTCCGGTCGACGAAGATGAGCTTCGACTGAATGGACACCTGCGGCGTACGGACGTCGAGGTTCTTGACGAAATCCGCGACTTCATCGACCCGGCTCCGCGTGTCAGTCACGATGAGCGCATTCGACGCGGTGTCGGCGACGACCTTGCCGCGCTTGCTGAGGATCGCGCCGATGCTCGGGACGATCGACGACGAAGTCACATAGTTGATGCGGAGCAAGCGGGTCTGCAGCGGTTCGACCGAATCGAGCGCCGCGAGCGCACCCGGCGAATCGACCCGGATGATTCCGCCGGGAAGTTCGATCGCCTGGAGTCCCTGGGTGGCGAGCACGGCCGCGAACGCCTCGGGCCACGGCTGGTTCCGGATTTCCGCAGTCACCGTTCCCTTGACGTCCTTGCCGAGAATGATGGTGCGGCCGGTGAAGGCGGAGAACCCGGCGACCACATCGGCAATTTCGGCCTTGTCCCACGTCACCGTGATGCGCGGCTCGGCGGCGGGCGCAACCTGCGCCGGCGCCTCGCTCGGCACCGTGACCTCGGGTCGGGCCGGCTGCGCCGAGGGGCGCTGTGCCGTCACCGGTGTCGCCAGATCGCGCGGGGCGATCGACGACCACGCGAGGAATTCGCGATCGGCGCCGAATGAAATCCGGATCGCCTGGGTCGACTTGTCGAGGCTGTAGTCCTTGAGCCCCGTCATGTGGATGACGATGCGGACGACGTCGGGACGGAACTGCGAGTAGCGCACATCCAGCACGCCACCGCGATTCACGCCGTCATAGAGGGTGCCCGAACCGGTCAGGTGGGCGCCCATGACGTCGACGACGAGCCGGGAGGGGTCGGAAAGGACAAAGTCCTTCACGTCCACCGCGCCTCGAACATTGATGACGATATCCGCGTGTCCAGGCGTAGGGACGACGCTCACGCTCGTCACTTCGCCGGATCGGGGCTCGTCGGCACGGACCGAGGGAGTGGCGGCGACGAGCGCCGCAAGGGCCAGGGTCAGGACAGTCATCCGCTTCATGGGGTCTCCGCCTCTCGCTTCCGCAGCGACAGTGTTTCCTGCCGCTCAAAGCCGAAATCCGCGATGGTGAACACGACATCCGATTGCCGGATCTGGGCCACTTTCAGGCGCCCGACCTGGTCTCCAACCCGCAATTTATAGCGCTTGCCCGACGTCTTGTCCCGCAGCACCGCGACGCTGTTGCTGGCGTAGCGGAGGTCCTGATAAATCCCGACCAGCAGCAGGTCGGAGAATTCCGGTCCGATCTTGGCGGCCGAGATGAGCGACACGTACGGATCGCGGGCGGCGCCGGAGTAACTGAAAGTCTCGCGCATGACTTCGGTCTCACGCGCACGATGCAGGGAGTCGGTGCGCGTCGAGTCGGTGCGGACTTTCTTCACCGAATCAGCGCGCGCCAGTTGCTGCGTCTGCTCAAGCGTCTGCGCCTTCTTCTGTTCGTCGGCCTTCCGGATTGAATCGGCCCGGAGAACGGCGAGCTGTTTCGCATTCAGGGCCGGCTTGGCCGGCGCCGGCGCTGCTGCCTGCACAGGCGCGGGTGCCGGCGACTGCGCGGGAGTGGTCGCCGAGGCGGGCGCGGGCTTCGAACCCGTGGCAACGGGATTCGCTGCAGGAATAACCGGCGCTGCCGGCGTCGCCGCGTAGAGTGCCGCGGGCGGCGTTCCGCAGGCTGAAAGCACTTCGGGGCGGATCATGCCTTCGGGTTGCTTGATTGCCAGCTTCTTCTTGCCGGCCGGCGTTTTCCCGAGGGCCATGGTCACCGAGTCGGTGCACATGGCGAACTTCACCCGGTGACTCGAGTCGGCGGCCATCGTAGCCTTGAGGCTGTCGCGCTTGGCGCGGAGCGCTGCAAGGTCGGGGGCGCCGGGCTCGTCGGTCTTGGCCTTTCCGCAGGCGGCGAGCGCCAGCGCGAGGAGCAGGGCGCCGCGCGCGAGGTCACGTGCCATGGGCGACTCCCTCATCGGCGGCAGTCTTCACATAGGTACGAATCTGGAATTTGGCCTCGAGCATCGAACCGCTGCTGTCACCCAGCGCCTTGGCGCTCAGGGGATTCGCCGGCGTGAGCGTCAGGTTGATCGGCACAATGATGCGCTGGAGCGTGGCGACATCGGACAGGAATTCACCGATCTGGTCGTAGTGTCCGAGCACCGACACCTGGTATTTGTAGGTGTCGAAGGGCGCGGGCCCGGGCTCGACGGCGAGCGGGGTGACGCCCGAGAGACTCACGCCGCGGATCTTCGCGCGGGTGGAGATATCGTCCAGCAGGTTGGGGACTTCGTTACGGTCCGGCACCAGCCGGCGCATCAGCTCAAGGCTCGAGCGATAGCCGTCGAGTCGGCGGCGCAGGTCCTCGATGCTTCCCTGCGCGAGCAGGCGCTTCGCGGTGTCGGTCTGGGCCAGAAGCGAATCGATCGTCTTCTGGCGCTGCTTGACGCTGTCACGCGTTTCCTGTACGCCGTGAATTCCGACGGCGTTCACGCCAGTCCCGGTAAACCCCATGTAACCGATCAGACCGGCCACGAGTATCAGCAGGATCGGCGTCATTTTCTGATCGCCCAGAGAAGCCATGGCTATCTCACTGACTGGCTGAGGGGCACGGTCCGGACATAGGCCGAGTCAGCCTTCTTGAAGGTCGCGTGGATGGTGAAGCCGGTGACCGGCCGCTCCTGTTCCACGAGGGTTTTCGCCTCGAGCGGTGTGACGTTCTGGATCCAGGGCGAGGCCTCGAGCTGGCGGAGAAATTTGGTATACGCCTGGATGTCGACAGTGCGGCCGACCAGCTGGAACTCCATGGGCTTCGACGTCGTGTCCGCGGTGTCCACCGGCGCGGCGCTGGTCATCGTGCTCATGTCGGTCAGCCAGGTATAGGACGGCAGCGCCTTGGCGACTTCGTCCATGATATGCGGCCAGACGTACCGATCGCCATCGACATTCCGGATGACGCCGATCTGGCGGAGGAGCGAATCCCGGATCATTTCCGAGCGCTTCTTCTGCTGGAGCAGGCTATGAAAGCGCTTGTGTTCTTCCTGGGCCTGCTCGAGTCGCGGCTGAAGAGCGGCGTACGACCGATTGGTCGTGATGAACGAGAAGGCGAGAAATCCGATGACGAGAACCCAGGCCGCGGCCGCTCCGATGAGAAGCGGATCCTTGACGGCGGCTCCAAGCTCCTTGAGGCGGTCGACAAACTGCTTCCCGCTCGAACCGCCGCGCTTCCGCTTCTGGCCGGGGCGGAGATTGATCGTGATCATGAGGCGTAGGCTCCGAACTTCGGGATCACGCGGCGGACCGGAGTGCCAGGCCGATCGGCAGCATCAGCAGCGGGGCGATCTCGTCCACGTTCATCGTATCGAACACGCCTTCGGCAACCCGCAGACGCTCGATCGGATTCGCCAGCTCGACCGGGAAACGCAGCCGGTCGGCGAGCACTTTACTGAGCCCCGGGATCCGGCCACCACCACCGGTGAGCCAGAGGCGCGAGAGACCGCCGGCCGAGCGACTGGCGGACTGGAGGAACGCGGCCGCGCGCTCGATGCCGACGGCGAGTTCCTCACCACGCGTTTCCAGGAACGGCTCCAGGACTTCGTTGCGCTCGAAACCCTGCAGGAGCTGATCGGCTTCCTCGGCGGACAGCCCGCGTTCACGCTGCATGTCTTCGCGGAAGCGGCGGGTCCCGACGGGAAGATCCCGGGTCAGTACCGGCACGCCGTCTTCGAGAATGTTGATGTTGGTCATTTCATGGCCGATGTTCACCAGGCCGACGACCCCGCGCATGGCATCCGGATAGTTGATCTCGAAGGCGTTGTGCAGCGCAAAGGCGTCCACATCGATGACACTCGGCTGAAGCCCCACATCGGCGAGGAGGGAGACTTTCATCTCGACCAGTTCGCGCTTGGCGGCGACGAGGAGCACCGTCATCTGGAGCCCCTCACCCTCGGGGTCCAGGATCTGGAAATCCAGCTCCACGTTTTCCATGTCGAAGGGGACGTGCTGCTCGGCTTCCCAGCGGATGACTTCGCGTGCGTCCGATTCTTTCATCCGGTCCATCGCGATCTTCTTGATGATCACATCCCGTCCGCCGACCGCGATGACGACCTGCTTGGTCTTGATGCCGGCCGAGGCCATCAGCCCTCGAATAGCATCGGCAACGATACCGGGGTCCATGACTTCGCCTTCGACGATGGCGTCGTCCACGACGCTCGTGTAGGCGACTTTGGTCAGTACCGGCTCGCCAGAACCGTGAGTGACCGCGACGAGCTTGATGAGGCCAGACCCGATATCAAGCGCCACCGTGGTCTTCTTGCGACCAAAGAGTGCCATAGGAATCCCGATCGTGCTGGAGTTAAGTGGAGTAGGCTACGCTACCATTCACCCCGGATTTTGTCAAGCTCCCAAGTTGCTTGAGGTGATAACCAACAAGCCCTTGGAATCCGGCAACTTATGAAGTCGAGAAGTGCGCTTTGAATTTCGGAAAACCACCGCCGGACCAGCGTCAAACCATCGCGGGAAGCCTGAGGGGGAGCGGCTCGGCCGACGGTAGGGAGCCCGCCAACGCACGGCGGAAACTGCCTGGACTGGAGGTTCCCTGCGAACGACTTTTCCGCGAAAATGGCGTCCCCTGGCGGGACGCCGGTACTGCCCGATCAGGCTGCGGTGGCGCGGCGGATCACCGGTCTCCCGGCCACCCGCCGCACCTTTCGCATCAGCTTACCAGCAGGCCGGCGCACCTTCCTGGACGACGGCGGCGTTCGGCGCATTGGCCGGTGGGCCGGTGTAGATGCCGCAGGTCGCCGGCACACCCGTCACGGCCGGGTTCGTCATCGTGGCCTTCCAGCCCGAAGCACTCACCCACGTCAGCGCCAGCACGTTGCCGGTGCTCGGGACGAAGCTCACCTTGCCCGTGCCACCCACACCGTTGACCTGCGCGGTCGCCACGACGGCGCCGGCGTAGTCATTGTTGTCCGAGAAGAAGGCTTCCTCTGCGGTGACCAGATTCCGCAGGTCCGACTTCATCGAGGCGACGATCGCCTTCTGCTTCGTGTTGGCGAACTTGGGGATCGCGATCGCGGCAAGAATGCCAATGATGACGACGACGATCAACAACTCGATGAGGGTAAAGCCCTTGCGATTCATACCGCCTCCGGGAATAATCTGGGAATTCAGGGAAACGTCCGGGACATCAGGGTCAGCTCCGCGCTCGGCCATACGTTTAGCAACCGATGTGCCAGCCACCACAAAACACGCCCAAGCCGCTTGTTCTCAAAAGGTTAGAACACACTTTCCGCGCTCGTAACGCCCTCGGCTCCGAACCCCCGATGCCGGATTTTGCGGAATTTCCTCGCTCGGTCCCTCGATCCCCTCCTCCCACCATCATCGGCGCCTGTCAGAATATCTGAATCCAGTTCCGGTCGGTCAGCGGCTCGGGAAGTGCCGCGCCCAGTCTGGCCCTTCGGACGGCGCACGAGGAGAAGGTGACCGCCAGGCCGCTCCCGCTGAGCACGGCGCGTTGGGCCAGGACCGCCCCGACCACCCGCCCCCCCACACCGCTCGTCCGAAGGACGCCTCGCACGATGATCGTGCCGAAAAACTCGAATCCGCCGGCGAGCTCGAGATCACCATCGACGAGCAGCACTCCTTGGCCCTGACCGGCGCCGAGTATGGTGCCTCCCTGGGCCGCGATGAGGGGAAAGAATCGGAAGCAGGGGTTCGTGGAATCGGCGGGCGCACCCCAGTTGAGCGCCGAGGTCAGGTCACATTGTGCCGGCAGGCCGGAAACCACTGGACCGATCCCCGAAACGGTTCCTCCAGTACTCCTGGTGGCGGAGCTCCAGAGGTTCGCGAACGTGGCCGGACCAAGCTGCGTGAGCGTGAGGGTACCGACGGTAGAATCCGAGAGCACGGGAGGGGCGCCAGTCACGCATGGGGAGCCTCCACAGGGGAGCGCCTGGGTCACCATTCCCGATGAATCCCGCACGCCGGAGAGGGGCGGTCCAGGTGGCGGGCAGACGCCGCCCCACCCGGCCGGCACCGTGTCCGTCCCGCTGATCGGATCGGCTCCCGCGAGTTGAACGCCGGAGATAGTGGTGAGCGCGGCGCGCGCATCGGGAAGCGGTGGCGTGAGTCTCAGGAGCCGGCCCACCGTCCTGCGGGCGAGCATTCCGCCGCCGGCGTCACGCCGCTCGCCAAATGCTCGAAGCAGGAATAGCACGTCACTGAGGCGGGTCAGCGTGTCGGTATGGAGCACGCCGTTTCCGATCACGCCAGCTGCAACCTGGGCCGTCGAACCCACCGGCATATCGTCGTTGATGAACGGATCCCAGGCAGCGACGAACGCATCGGCGCCCGCATCCGCCGCGCCGAGTGCCTGGGTGGCAGCCTGGAGTTGACGTCCCGATCGTGCCTCCAGGGTGGCGCCGGCGAAGATGATGGCGACGAGCAGCCCGACCACCACGAGAGCAAAGAGGACAATGGCCAGCGCCATTCCGCGCTCACCGGAGCCGGATTCCGGAGTCGATGTCGACATGGTCAGAACGGGGGCGCGTTTCGAAGACCGATGCGCACCAGCACGCTATCCTGGAGCAGCGCTGCCGGAGCCGCCCCCGCCGCACTGCGAACGAGGTGCTCACTCCGTGCGCGGAGACCGATCTCGATGGTTCTGACCGCCGCCGGCACAGTAGTGGGTCCGCCCGCCGAGTCGAAATACTGCAGCGCCAGACCAGTGCCCGTGAGCGGACCGAGCACCGGCTGAATCGTTTCACCGGCGCTGACGGAGCGCGCACCCAGCCAGAATAGTCCGCCACTCTGGTAGAGACGCACCTGCATTATCTCGAAGATGCGGGCTGCCGTCTCGAGGTGGATTGCAGAGAGGGGGACAAGCGCGGTATCGAGGACCGTGTCGAGTGAGAGGACGGCCTGGCCGCCACAACCCGTTCCCGAACCTGTGCCAGTGACTGGAAGCGGCAGCCAGCGGTCATCGGTCGCGATGCTCGAGTCGCCTTCGACGAAGAGCAGGATGCTGTCGCGGCCCGCCTGTGGCCTGCGCACTCCATGGAACGGGACCTCACGGAGCAGGAGCCGGGAGGGCGTGACGTCGCAGACGATGCCGAAGGCGCGCATTGCACGATAGGTGATAGAATCCGGCGCGAGCTGCAGCAGGTCTCCACCGGCTGAAGCGCCGGTTGCTTCGTGCAGCTCCGTGGTGAGCAGGACGACGCCGGTGCGGAGCCTCGACTGCAGTCCGAGTCGTTCGATGGACTCCGCGGCGACACGTTGCTGCCGGAGCATCAGGTCGGTCACGATGCCGCCCACGATTCCGAGCAGCACCAGCACCACAAGCAACTCGATCAGGGTGAACCCGCGTTCCGCGCGCATTCTAAGAACACCGCACCTGGGTGACGGTTGAGTCGGATCGGGCTCGTCCCGGAACGGGATAGCTGACCACGAGCCATACCGTGCGAAGCGATCCTCCTCCCGACACACTCCAGTCTTCGACGATACCTCCCGAATGGGCGGCAGATCCGCTCGCGACGGCCGCGCATGCGGGCACGCGACCTGCCGCCCGCCGCAGATCTTCGATTCGCGACGTGGCGATGGTCGCCGCGAGTGTCGCGCTCCTCCCCTGGATCAGGAGGCGGGTCGAGAGCATTGCGACTCCGGCCAGCGGCAGCACGCCGAGGCCGAGCACGACGATCGCGATGAGCGTCTCGACGAGGGTGAAGCCGCGAGTACATTTTTTTCGCATGGGTTCGTTCCTTCCTGTCGAGGCGGCGCTCACGCTACCCGTCGGACAGGAACGATTTTAGGCAGGACCCGCTACGGCGCCGTCAGCGTGGGAACGCGGCCGACACCGTTCAAACGCGTCAGGTTCATGCACCCTTATTCCAGGCCGTGACGCCGAAGCTTGTAGAACAGCGTGCGGAGACTGATGCCGAGGAGCTCCGCGGCAGCCCGCCGGCCCCCGCCGGCAGCTGCAAGCGCCTCTTCGAGTGCGAGGCGTTCAGCGGCGTCGACTCTCGGTTTGAGCAGCAGCCCGGCCGGCGTGATCGAGCCCGCAGTCGTGGCGGCGAAGTGTGTGTGCGGAAAATCGCGGAGTTCGACCCGACGTGATCCGGCGATCGACGCGGCGTGGTTGACGCCGGTCTCGAGTTCCCGAACATTGCCGGGCCATTCGTACGTGAGAAGCACGCCGAGCACTTCAGGCGAAAGACTCACAGGGTGGCGAAGCCGTCGGGCGGCGTCCTGGGTAAAGTGGGCGAGCAGGGCGGGCACATCGGCTGGTCGCTGCCGGAGGGGAGGCAGGTGAACTGTCGAGCGACGAAGCGCCGCCGCGAGTTCCGGCACGAGGGCACTGGAATCCGATGCGGTGAGCAGCAGCGGAACGACATCGTGCGCCATCGCCTCCGCGATTCGGAGTTGCAGCGATCCGTCCAGCTGATCCGCGTTCCGCAGCAGCATGGTCTCCTCGACCCGCATCGCTTCGCTGAAGCGAGGGCCGGCACCTTCATTCTCGAGGAGGGCCGGGGGGATTTCCGCGGCGGAACGAAGGGAACAGTCGAACATGGAGAGCGTGCGCCCGCTTCTGGCACTCAAGCGGTGCGCAGCGCGCGCCAGCGCAGTCTTGCCCACCCCGCGGGCGCCAGTGACGAGCATCGGGGACGTCGCGGCCGCGGCTTCGCTCGCTCGCGCAACCGCGGCCAGCATGGCATCGCTGTCCGCGACCAGCACATCACGGATTGCTTCCGTGCCCAGAAGCGCCCGCAAGGCTGCGGCTTCGGCGCGCAGTCGTTCGCGATCGTGCGCCTGCCGGCAGCGCAGGGATACTTCGTCCATCGCCGTCGTCCGGGCAATGCAGTCGACAGCGCCTTCACGGAGCGCTTCCCGGCCGGTCTGCTCTGCAGGGGAGGGACCGAGGATGATCACCGGTACCATCCCACGGGCTGAGCGGTACCGGCGCAGGAATTCAAGACCGTCGCTGACGCCTCCCGTCTCGGCGAGGATCAGGTCGAAGCGACCCTCCTGGGCGGCAGTAGTCGCGTCATCGGCGGACCTGGCCGTTTCAACACGCTGTCCCTCTTCCCGAAGCCGGGCTCCGATAGCGGAGGCGAATTCGGATTCTCCTGTCAGCAACAGCACACGCATGCAAGGATTCCATTGATGGCGCAGGGGACGTTCAAGGTACTGCAAATGTCAACGGGCGACAGAAACTCTGTCGCCCGTTGACCTGCAGCGGAAATCAGCTTGTGCGGAGGCTTACCAGCAGGCCGGCGCACCTTCCTGGACGACGGCGGCGTTCGGCGCATTGGCCGGTGGGCCGGTGTAGATGCCGCAGGTCGCCGGCACACCCGTCACGGCCGGGTTCGTCATCGTGGCCTTCCAGCCCGAAGCACTCACCCACGTCAGCGCCAGCACGTTGCCGGTGCTCGGGACGAAGCTCACCTTGCCCGTGCCACCCACACCGTTGACCTGCGCGGTCGCCACGACGGCGCCGGCGTAGTCATTGTTGTCCGAGAAGAAGGCTTCCTCTGCGGTGACCAGATTCCGCAGGTCCGACTTCATCGAGGCGACGATCGCCTTCTGCTTCGTGTTGGCGAACTTGGGGATCGCGATCGCGGCAAGAATGCCAATGATGACGACGACGATCAGCAGCTCGATGAGAGTAAAGCCCTTGCGATTCATATCTCCTCCTGATTGGGTGACTGCGTCCTCTACCTGTTCCTAGGCAACAACGGAGCCACTATCCAGACCCACCCGGCGCCGTGATTCAGGGGGTCAACCGGGCTGCCAGGACACTGGGCCCGGCGAGATTGCGAATCCTCAGGCATTCGGCAATCGCCCGAACGGATGGCACGGCCTACGTTCCGTTCGGGTACCCGAAGATCAGCTGGGCTGCTCCTCATACCGGCTCAACTTCCGGTACAGCGTAGAAGGATCGATACCCAGCACCTCGGCGGCCCTCGTCTTGTTGCCGCCTTCGGCCTGCAGCACCCACATGATGTACGCGCGTTCGATCACGTCCAGCGTGGGATTCTCGTAATTCCGGTCCGCGACGAGCGGTTCCTTCCGGCGCTTGGTGATGCGCTCGGGGAGTGCGGCCGGATCGATTATATCGCCTCGGGTAAGAACCGACGCGTGTTCGAGGGCATTCTCCAGTTCGCGCACGTTGCCGGGCCACTCGTACACCATCACCGCGTCGAGCGCCTCCGAGGAGAGGGCCTTGGGCGACAGATTCTGTTCGGTGGCCAGGCGCTGCAGAAAATTCTCGATGAGGAGCAGGATGTCCTCGGGCCGTTCGCGCAGCGGCGGCAGGTGAATCGCGATGACGTTCAGCCGGTAAAACAGGTCCGAGCGGAAGTTGCCCCGTCGGATTTCTTCCTCGAGGTCCCGGTTGGTGGCCGCGATGATGCGGACATCGACGGGGATCGGCTCGACCGCGCCCACAGGAATGGCCTCGCGCTCCTGCAGCACGCGGAGCAGCTTGATCTGCAGCGGCGGCGGCATCTCGCCGACTTCGTCGAGAAAGAAGCTGCCGCCGCGGGCCGCGGCGAAGAGTCCCTGCTTGTCACGCACCGCGCCGGTGAACGAACCTTTCACGTGCCCGAAGAGTTCGCTCTCGAGCAGGTTCTCCGGAAGCGCTCCGCAGTTGATCGAGAGACACGGGCCCTCGGTCCGGCTCGACATATTGTGGATGTACCGGGCGATGACCTCCTTGCCCGTACCGCTCTCCCCCTGGATCAGCACCGTGGAGTCCGTCGGCGCCACCTGCTCGGCGAGCTTGAGCACCTCGAGGAAGCGACGGGACTTGCCGATCGGACGACTGATGCCGGTGCGATCCCGGCGGCGGATCTCCTGCTTGAGCTGCTTGTTCTCGACCCGCACCGCGCGATAGTCGCAGGCGCGGCGGAGAATGGCGACCAGTTCGTCGTTGGCGAATGGTTTCTGGATGTAGTAGAAGGCGCCGGCATTCACCGCGCCGATGGCTGTCTGGAGCGATGCCTGCGCGGTCATCAGGATGACCGGCGTCATCGGATCCTGTTCGCGGGCGGCCTGCAGAATGTCGAGACCCGTCACCTGCGGCATCCGGACATCGGAGAGCACGATATCATGGGTGCCGAGCCGGATCTGCTCCAGCCCGGCCTTTCCGCCCTGTGCGGTGGTAACCTCGAATCCCTCTTTCTTCAGCAGGATTCGCAGCGTGTCGAGAATGCCGGATTCATCGTCGATGACCAGCACGGCGGGTTTCTGATTCATGCGGCTTCCTCGGCCGACCATCGGGCCGGAAAGAAGAGTGTGAATGTGGTACCCTTGCCCAGGACGGAATCCACGAGCACGAGACCGCGATGGGCTTCCACGGCACGCTGAACAATCGCGAGACCGAGCCCCGTTCCTCCGCTCCGGCCGGTGACAAACGGCTCGAACAGCCGGTCGCGCACCTCCTCGGGAATCCCCGGGCCGTTGTCCCTGACTTCCAGCCGCACGGGATGATCGATACCGCTTCCGGCGGGCAGATCCAGCGCCTTGGCCGCTCCCGTAGTGACGCTGATCTGCGTCGGTCCCTTCGCCGCCTGCGCGGCGTTGAGGAGCAGGTTCGCCACGATCCGGTGCAGGAGGTCTTCGTCTCCATCCAGCACTGTTCGGGTCCCGAGCACGCGGATCTCCACATCCTCGCGGCAGTCCGGATGCTCCCGCACCAGCCGAGCGGCGGCGATGACGACGGCCTGCAGATCGACCGGCACGAAGCGGGACGCGCGCACCCGGGAGAAATCCAGAAATTCGCTCAGCAGCCGGCTCAGCCGATCGCTCTCACGGACGATGAGTTGCGCGAGGTAGCGCTCGTCGTCGTCCGCGCGCGGCGAGCGGGCCAGCTGTTCGACCGCGCTCCGGATCGAGGCGAGCGGATTCCGGATCTCGTGCGCGAGGGAGGCGCTCAGCGCCGCGACGGCCTCGAGGCGTTCGGCGCGGAGATGCAGCTCCTGGAGCCGCTTGAGGTCTGAAATGTCGGTGAAGATCGCGGTGACCGATGGACGCTCCTGCTTGTCCCGCTCGAAGGTGGTGGTGCTGAGTCCGATCGGAAACATGCGCCCGTCGTCGTGCTGCACCATCCCTTCCGACCGGCTCACCTTCCGCCCATGCCGGATCGCGGCGACCAGCGACGCCCAGAGTTCAGGCGAGCGGTGCTTGAGCAGATCGAGAATCGGGAGGCCGGTCATGGTGGCGCCGTCCACCTGCAGCAGCCGGGCGCCCATCGGGTTGATAAAGGCGAGCCGGCCTTCGCCATCGACGGTGAGCACGCCCGAGCGAATATTGCGCAGGATATCGTCCGCCTGCAGCTGCACCCGGCGCAGCTCGGTCTGCAAAGAATCGCGATCGGCGCCCGCCAGCCGGAGACTCGCCGCTAGCGCGCCCACGAAGCCGTAGGCGGAGAGAAAGACGGCGATCTGTCCCCAGAAACCGAGACCGGGACGCGCGGCATGTCCGCCCCAGAAGCTGTCGGCGAAGTAGAGCACGGATGCGAGCAGCGCGACCGGCAGGCCGCCGCCGAACGACATCAGGAGTGCGTACGCCGCGATGACGAGAATGTAGAGCGCCGCAAAGGCGCTCTGGTATCCGCCGGTGAAGTGCACGAGCTGCGTGATCAGCCCGACATCGGCCAGCGCCTGGCAGTACAGAAAGACGTCGCCGGGAAGCTGCTCGCGAAGCCAGACCGCCCAGTAGCCGTACGCCGTGATCACGAACGCGAGTATGACGCCGATGCTGACGATGAACGACACGTCGGGCTCGGTGGTCCAGACCATCGCGGCGCCGAGGAGAATCGCGACCGCGATCAGCATGCGGCCGGCGAAGATCCACGACAACAGCGTACGCTGATCAGGCAGCGTGCGACCCCCGACCCGGAATCGCGCGGAGGTTCGGGGCCGGCCCGGCGGGACTTCGGCGGAAGGCATGCACCCAAGTTAGTGCGGCGCGACGCCGCGGCAAAGAAGTGGTGACGCGATCCGCTCACTATCTTCCCGCATGACCTGGCATGTGTATATGGTCCGGTGCGCCGACGGCTCGCTCTATACGGGCATCACCACCGACGTGCGCGCGCGGCTCGCGAAGCACAACTTCGGTCGTGGCGCGGCCTACACGCGGAGCCGGGCGCCCGTCATCCTGGTGTACGAGGAGCGTGCCGCCGGCCGTTCTGCCGCGCTTCGACGGGAATGGGCGCTCAAGCAGCTGCAAAAATCCGAGAAGGAGTCACTGGTGCTACGAAGTAAGAAGGAGCGGCTTGCGACGGATGGAGGGGACTTCACCGGGTTCCGCCCCGCGGCGCGCACTTTCTTTCGGCGCCTTGCCCGCAACAACAACCGCGACTGGTTCGAAGTACATCGCGCGATTTACGAGACCGAGATCAAGGCACCGCTCGCGGCCCTGGTCGAGGACATGGACGTCCGCCTGGCTCGACTCGCCCCGGAGATCATCGGCGATCCCCGGAGGTCGGTATTCCGCATCCACCGCGACGTGCGGTTCTCGAAGGACAAGTCGCCGTACAAGACCAACGCGGGGTGCTGGTTCCACCACCGCGATGCGGGGCGCATCGTCGGCGAGAGCGAAGGCGGCGGCGCGGGATTCTACTTTCACCTCGCCGGTGCCGAGTGCCTGGTCGCCGGCGGGATCTGGATGCCGCCGAGGGTCACGCTCGCAAGAATCCGGGCCGCGATCGTCGATGATCCGCGCGGATTCAGTCGGACGATGGGCCCGGCCTTCCGGCGCCGGTTCGGAGCTCTCAGCGAAGAGCGGATGCTCAAGCGACTGCCCCGCGGATTCGACCCCGGAGATCCGGCGGAACCCTGGCTGCGTTACCAGTCCTTCACGGCTTCGCGGACGCTGAAGAACGACGAAGTCCTGGGCGCGCGCCTTCCCGCGATCCTGCTGCGCGATTTTACCGCGCTGCTGCCATTCGTTCGATGGATCAACCTGGCCCTGGGATACGCACCGGCCGATCGTCGCTGAGCTCCCGTCCCCACTTCAGCTTTTTCGCTCCGCAGCCGATGGTGGCAGTACCCCCTGCTGAAAAACGTCCCAGGACGTGCAATTCCTCGTGTCATTACCAGCGACCCTGCCGAGGAGCGCGAACGTAGCCTCGTCGGCACCGACGCCTCAAATTCCGTTGTCCATCGCTCGCGCCGGCTCCAGCAGCCGGGCGGAGGCGGCTACGGTTTTCGTCCTGTGCGTCGGCGCCGCCTTGCTCGTCGAAGCCGTGCTCGAGCCCCTGGTCGCGACCCTCGTTCCCCCCGCGCTTGCCCGCATCCTGTCGGTGCTCGGCACGTTCGTGCCTGCGGCGTTCCTCGTCCGACTGCTCGCGGGGCGTTTCGTGCTGTCTGCAGTCACCGTTTCGACGAAAGCGGATTCCCTCCCGACGGCGCCCGTGCTAGCGGAATCAACCTTCCGCGCGCTCGCGGATGACTCTCCCATCGCAATCTTCCGCGCGGCGGTTCCCGGGGGATTCACCTGGACCAATCCTTACTTTCAGAAGTTGACCGGTCAGACGCGCGAAGGGTCCCTCGAGTCCGGATGGGCCAGCTCGATCTGCGATGCAGACCGGGGCTCGGTCCTCGAAGCATGGGACGAGGCGACGCGCGTTGCTGCGCCGTTCGCTCGCGAATTCCGGCTGCGGCGCCCCGACGGGGAGGTCCGCTGGATTTCCGCGCGCGCATCGGCGCTCGCCACCGATGAGGGGGTAGCCGTTCAGTACGGCGGCACGTACGAGGACATCACCGAGCGCAAGCGGACCGAGGAACGGCTGCACCAGCTTGCCGCGATCGTCGACTGCTCCGACGATGCGATCATCGGCGTCTCGCTCGATGGCACGGTCCTCAGCTGGAACTCGGGCGCAACCCGGATCTACGGCTTTACCGCCCAGGAGGCCGTTGGCGCGGACATTAAAAGCATGATCCTGCCCGAAGATCGTCCGGATGAATCCAATCATCTGATCGAACGCGCCGGACGAGGTGAGCGCATCAGTCATCATGAGACCGTTCGAGTGCGGAAGGATGGCTCACGGATCGACATCTCCATCACCGTCACGCCGGTGCAGGACGACTCCGGACAGATCATCGGAGTCTCCACCAGCGCGCACGACGTCACGGAGCGACGCGCGGCCGGGGAGGAGCTGCGGAGGACTAACGAACAGCTGCTCGCGTCCGTGGGAGAGCTGGAGCGCCGCAGCCGCGAAAATGGCCTGCTCAACGAGATGGGTGACCTGCTGCAGAGCTGTCATGAGCCCGATGAGGCACTGCCCTTGCTCGGACAGTTCGCCCGGCAGCTCTTTCCCGCGCACGCCGGCATGCTGGGCATCGTGACCGCGTCACGCCTCGCGATCGAACCGATCGCCTGCTGGGGAGATTCCAGCAACGTCAGTCACCCGTTTCCGGTCGACGACTGCTGGGCCATCCGCCGAAGAAAGCCGCACACCGTCGACGATGCCGACGCCGGCGCGCGTTGCGCGCACATGCGGCACCTCCACTCCACCGGCTCGATCTGCGTCCCGATCATCGCGCAGGGAGACATCGTGGCACTGTTGCACCTGACGCTGGATCGCGTCGGCCCCTGTCTCGCAACCGAGTCCCGGCAGCGCAGGGCCCGCGGTTACCAGCGCCTTGCGGCCACGTTCGCCGAACAGGCGGGCCTGGCGCTGTCGAATCTTCGCCTGCGCGATGAGCTCCGGCTCGAGTCGATCCGGGACCCGCTCACCGGCTTGTTCAATCGCCGGTATCTCGAGGAATCGCTGGCCCGCGAGGTCAGCCGCGCGACCCGGCAGCGCAGTCCGCTCGGCGTGATCATGATCGACATCGATCACTTCAAGAAGTACAACGACAGCTTCGGACATGCCGCCGGAGACCTGCTCCTTCGCGAAATCGGCGCGGTGTATCAGCGCCAGACCCGGAAAGAGGATATCATCTGCCGCTACGGCGGAGAGGAGTTCACCCTCATCCTCCCCGACGCTTCACTGGATTCGACGCGTCAGCGCGCAGAGGATCTGCGGAATGTGATCCGGCAGACTACCCTCGAGCATGAGGGAGGCTCGCTGGGCAACGTGACAGTCTCGCTGGGGGTGGCGGCCTTTCCGGATCACGGGCTCACGCCGACCGCCATCCTCAAGGCCGCCGACGCCGCGCTCTACCGGGCGAAGACCGAAGGCAGGAACCGGGTCGTGGTCTCGACGCAGGAAATCCATCGGCCTTGAGTGTACAGCTGGATGCGGCCGTCGGACGCCACCCGGCATATTCTTCGGCATGACTGGACTCGACAACGCTCGAAGGGCCGGCGCACTCTTCTGGAGAGCGATCCGGCTTCGATGCCCCCAGTGCGGGGGCAGAGAAATATTTTCGGGATGGTTCCGGATGCGGTCGCACTGTCCGGTCTGCGGCATGCGGCTGGAGCGCGGCGAGCAGGGCTACGTCGGCGGCGCCTACATGTTCAATATCGTCGCGTCGGAGCTGGTCTGGGCGGCCGCCTTCGTCGGCGTCCTCGTGGCGACGTGGCCGACGCCGCCCTGGACCCTGCTCGAAGTTGGCGGCGGGATCCTGATGCTGGTCCTTCCGTTTCTCTTCTATCCATTTTCAAAATCGCTCTTCCTCGCCTTCGACCTGCTCTTCAATCCCGCCCGGCCCGAGGACCACTCCGAACCATCCGGACGCTGAAGGTTTCGGCGACTCAGCTCCAGGATACCCGGTAGCGACAGACGGCTCCGCCCTTGGCGCGACACTCCTCTTCCTGAATCTTGACGTTGGACGCGCCGCACATCTCGAGCGCCTTCCGGTACCAGCCCATCACGGTGAGACAGTCGGGCGCGCTGAAGGTCTCGGCATCATACGTAGTGAGCACACCTTCCTTGTCCCCCAGCTGCTCGTATTCCCGCCGCCCGGTTTCGTAGTACAACGCGTAGATCGTTCCCGCCTTGGCCAGAAAGGCATGGGGTTTCCCCGGTGTGAGGAAACCGCGATGCAGGGTGCTCAGATTCTGCTCCGCGGAGGACTCACCGAGGCGGATGAAGAAGGTCGGCTGGCCGCCGCCCAGCACCTCGACGATCGCGTCGTCGAGCCGCTTGCCGAGTTCGAAGGGATACCATTTGACTGTGAGGATCATGCGGAACTCGCGCTGATCCTCGGCACTCAGTGCGGCCAGTACCCGTGCGGTGCCGTCGGCGCCGGCGTGCTGCTCGATGAACGCCAGCCGGGACTTGAGCACGGCACCTTTGACCTGTTGCATGTCCGTTTACCGGAAGAATGGAGTAACGTTTGGGGATCGGCGCCGACTGCGACGAGCCAGGCTCATCCCGAAATCTACATCGCCCCTCGCGGCATCGAAGGTGGGCCGCGCATTCCGCCTGGTCCGCTCAGCAGTTGCTGACGATCTTCGACACCGTGGGAAGGCACGGGGGCGCACCGAGGTTCAGGGAAGCGACTTCCTGATTTCACGATGGGACGAATAAATTGTCGAGGGCGATCATCCTCGATGCAGCCTTCATTCCGTCCTTCGACTCCTTCGCAGAGTGCCATGACCGAGCACGAATCTTCAGCGGCGCGAGTGCGCATCGACAAGTGGCTCTGGGCGGCCCGCTTTTACAAGACACGCGCCCTGGCGGTCGAGGCGATCGAAGGCGGCAAGGTCCAGGTCAACGGCGATCGCGTGAAGCGCGCCAAGCTGCTCGGGGCTGGTGACGAAGTGCGCGTGAGACTTGGCCCCTACGAACACCTCCTCATCGTTCGCGGCCTGTCCGAGCGACGTGGCCCGGCGGCCCAAGCCGCGGGACTCTACGAGGAGACGGCCGCGAGCCGTGCGGCCCGCGAGATGCTGGCCCTGCAGCTCAAGACGGTGCACGCCGCCTTTCTACCGCAAACCGAACGCCCCACCAAGCGGGATCGCCGGAAGATCGAGGCATTCAAGCGGAAGAACGAAGATGGGTGACGAATGCCCGCGGCGTCGGGCGGGGAGCAAGGCGGCCTCAAGCCTGGAGGCTGGTCGGCCGATACTCAGAACGCGGCGACTGGCCCAGGAGGGCTGCACCTGACCGCCGCGAATCAGAGACGGAAGAGGTCCGCATGAACATCGCACCCCCCGCGATGTCGAGCGCGCTATCTGGAATGCGCTACTACTCCGATCAGGTGGACCGCGCGGCGGCGCAAATTGCCGCCGCCGGGATCGACCAACCGCAGAACGCGGGTCCGGGTGCCGCACCGGGAGGACCGCCCGTCGCGGCGGCCGACGTTCCGGATCTCGGCGAGGCCATGGTCACAATGATGATCGCGCAGCGGGCGTTCAGCGCGCAGCTGCGCGTGCTCCAGACTGCCGATCAGATGATGGGTGAGGTCGTCGCGAAGAAGTAGAGCAGCAACCCGTCCCCGGTGCCCGGTATCGAGCAGAGAATCTGCCCGGTGCCGGGCACCAGTCGTTTCCGCTACTGCACGATGAGCGAGCCGAGCATGGTGGGATGCGGCGCGCAATGGTAGGTGTACGTCCCCGCTGCCGGCGCCGTGAATGTGAAGGCGACGCCGACATCGAGCAGCGGCGAGTCCCAGGCCGCCTGATCGGCCGTTGAGGTGTGAGTCGTGCCGTCGGTCTCGCAGTTGACCCACGACACGGTCGCACCAGGACGCACGGTGACCTGCGCGGGCTGAAACACGAAATTCTTGATGATTACCACCGTGCTCCCCGGCACACCCGTCAGTGGAATGCTGCACTGGCCACCCGTCGGACCGGTGGCGGTGGTCCGTTCGGAGAAGCAGGCCGCGAGCACCGCCGTCGCCGCGGCAATGCCGATGATGCCGATCGCGCGCAATCGCATATTTACCTCACCACGATCATCCCCTTCATGAAGGGATGCGGTGTGCAGTGGAAGGCGTAGGTGCCTGGTTTCGTGAACGTATGGCGCCAGACGGCGCCTCCTTCGATCGGTCCGGATTCGAAGCTGCCATCCTCGGCGGTGACGGTGTGGGGCAGCTGATCGTCATTCCTCCACTCCACGGTCGTCCCCGCGGGGATCTCGATCCGCGATTCGGTGAAGGCCAGGTTCTTCATCGTCTCCGTCACCTTTCCGCCACTGCCGACCTCCGAAGACGGTGTGACGGCGCCGCTCGGCGTCGCCGGCGGAGCATGATGACCGAAGTACCGGGCCAGCGTGATCGGGATCGTGAACTCGAATCCGTAACGCTTCTGTGCGCTGCCGCGCGACGAACCCTGCAGTGTCGCGGTGTTGGTGTTCGCCACCTGCAGCGACAGCGTGTGCGGCGTGTTGGGAATGGCGATCTGCAGCCCACCGCTCCACGCCACCTTCTCTCCCCGCGCCTTGTTCAGTGATGTCATGGAGACCGCATCGCCGGCGAGCGCGAGATGCCGCGTCAGTTTGAGCACCGCGCCGCCTCCGACGGCCCACTGCGCGCCGGACTTGGTGTACGGATTGGAGAGCACCCGCCCCACGGCCGTGAGACGGACCGGCCCCATGAGCCGCCCCGCCGACAACTCGCCGTCGAACCCGTCCGCGGCCAGGTTGTAGCCCGCCTGGGCGCCGATATCCAGCGGTGCACCCCGCTCCTGTGCGATCGGGAGCGCCCGCACGAAGAACTCCCATTCATTGGGATAGGCCGGGACCAGCGCGGAGTTCGTGGAGTAGTTGAAGCCGATGAGCGTGCGCCGGAGAAAGCTCGTCGCGATGTTGAAAGTAGGAAAGTTGGAGACCTTGCGGGCTGGCGGAGCGCTTCGAACGAAGCGGTGGAGAAAGTTGAAATCGATGGTTCCCGGTGTGGTCACCCAGTCACCGGAAATATTGGGTGACCGGTCCAGCAGGGACTGCGCGGCCCCGCTTGAAACGACCGACACGCACAGGAGCGCGCCCGATGCCAGCGCGCGGAGTTGCCTGATCACGAGCGAACCTCACGACGACTGAGTGTGGATGAAACGGGCGTTCAGCCCCGTTTGTCTGGAGCCCGGCAAAAGATGATCGCACCTGTAGGACGTGACCGCAATAGCAGCTGCGCTGAGGCCCTGGACGGTTCCTGGCTTCCGCCATCGCGCCCCATCGACAACGCCGGCTAGCGCGTCGGCCCGGGGAGTCCGGCGAGCCAGTCTCTCGCGGCTTCGACTTCGCCAGCCGCAAGCCCGTGCCCCGCACTGCGCCAGTCGAGCATCACATCGGCGCCGGCATCCTCGAGCAGGCGCGCAAGACGCTCGGTGTTTTCCCGCGGCACGATCGGGTCGTGCAATCCGCCTCCGATGCGTACCGAGGTTCCGGTCAGCACTGGCTTCGCCGTCGGCTGGAATGGCACCATGGCCCGGAACAGCAGGGCCGAATGTAGCAGGCCCGGGTTACTGAGCAGCAGGCTCGCGGCGATGTTGGCCCCGTTGGAGAATCCCGCCGCGATGATCGGCCGGCCGGTGAGTCCGTAATGCTCGATGGCCTGCTCGATGAATCGTGCGAGGTCCACCGTCCGCGCATGCAGGTCCACTTCGTCGAACACTCCCTCGGCCAGTCGCCTGAAGAACCTCGGCATCCCGCGCTCGAGAACCTGACCGCGGGGACTGAGCAGCGCGGCGTGCGGGTCGAGCAGGTGCCCGAGCGGAAGTAGATCGTCCTCGTCTCCACCGGTGCCGTGCAGCAGCAGCAGGACGCGTCCGCCCTCACCGGGAATAAAACGGTGCGCGAAAGTCAGTGCGTCATTCACCACCGGACCGGGCTCGCCGATTCGAGGAGCGTTGCGGCATCGATGACGTGTCCACCCTGAAAGCTGCTCACCTCCACGCGAACTCCCTGCGCCGCGAGTCCGGCGGCCTGCACCCGCATCGCATCCTGGTCGAGATAGGTATCCGCGGTGCCCGAGACGAACCGCACCATCTTCGTCCGGAGCGTCTCCGGACCGATCTCCTCCGGCAGCATCCCGCCCCACGCGATCAGCAACTCGGCCCCGGCATTCCCGAGTGTCGCCCATCTCGCGGCAGTGGCCACCCCCTGCGAGAAGCCGAGAATGACAGTGCGCGCGGGCAGAGCAGCCAGCGTCTCGAGCACATGCGTGTGCAGGGAGTTGAGGTAGCCGAGGTAATCTTCGATTTCCTGTTCCCTGCCCTCGCGCGTCATCCAACTCGCGCCCACCCGCTGGGCATGCCGCCCCGACTCGGCGGTGTCGAGATAGAATCGCGAAAGTCCTTCCGCAGCCACGATCAGTCGCGAGCCGTCATCCAGCGGCTCGAACCCGCGGAGAAACCGCGCCGCAAGCTGTCCATAACCGTGGAAGACGAACCACAGGTCGCGGACGACACCGTCACGGGCACCGAGGAGCGCATAGCGTGCGGTCCTCGACACGGAAAGCTGGCCTTCGCGAATCATGCGCTCCGCCGGGCGTCACAGGTACGAATACAGCTGAGAATGTGGGAGACCTTGGCGTCCACGACGCGATAAACGACATGCTGCCCTCGGCGCTTCGCCACGACGACGCCGTGCCGGCGCAGGCGGCAAAGATGCTGAGAGCAGATCGGCTGGTCGAGCCCGCAGATCCGGCAGAGCTCGGAAACGGAGCGCGGCTCCTCCTCAAGCGCCTCGACGATCTTCAATCGTTCGGGGTGTCCGAGAAGCTTGATCGTCTCCGCGGCGCGGAGCAGAAGCTCCGGGGCGATGCCGCGAAGCAGCGGCCGACGATTCACAGCCGGATGAGAGACTCGAGCGTGGCAAGATCCGCGGCGCCGACGTGGCGGCGCAACTCCTTGCCCTGCCCGAAGGCGATCAGCGTCGGAATTCCCCGGATACCATACTCGCCGGCCTTCTGGCTGTTCTGATCGGTGTCGACCTTGAGGACCAGCAGGTGGCCAGCGTGCCGGCTCACCAGTTGTTCGAGGAAGGGCGCGGTCATGCGGCAGGGCCCGCACCAGTCGGCGTAGAAGTCGACGAGAACCGGCACGGACGAGCTTCGGATGGTTTCACCGAGATCGGAATCCGAGGCCTTCACCGGATGATCGAGATGAAGCGGATTCTTGCATTTGGCGCAGGTGGGACCGCTCGCGATGCGGCCGAGGTCCACCCGGTTGAGCGTGGAGCACGAGGGGCAGCGGACGGTCACCGGCCTGGCACCCGCGGCCGCTGGAGAACTCGCAGATGTATCGGTCATGCTTCCTCCCGGAACATACATAGTGTTAATACTATATATCTTCGCCGCCACTCCTGCAAGCACGGCATGCCCAGCCTGACACCCGGGGTGGGAGGACGTTCCACGGTCACGCGAATTGTCGAGGAATTGGAAGCTGCGACCATCACCCGGTCGCGACAGGAACCGATCAGCGGCCGGAGTGCACCGCCAGCGATGCGGGGTGGCGAAGCTGGGTCTCGAGGAAAGTCACCTGCCGGCCGAATCCCGGCTGGTCCGGGACCATCGCGGCCGACTCGTCATCGCCCTCGGCCAGACGGGGATCGGTGGCAACACCGTGAATCCGAAACTCGAAATGCAGATGCGGCCCGGTCGCGAGCCCGGTCGATCCGACGAAGCCGAGGCAGTCGCCCTGACTCACATGACTACCGGCTCGGAGGCCGCGCGCGAAGCCGCGCAGGTGACCGTAGCGCGTGACGATCCCACCCTCGTGCTGAATTTCGACGAGCTTGCCGTAGCCTCCGGCGAGCCCCGCGCGCAGCACGACGCCGTCGCCAGCTGCCATCACCGGCGATCCGGCCGCGGCCGCGTAGTCCACGCCTTCGTGCCGCCGCCACTGACGGAGGATCGGGTGAAAGCGCGCGCTGCTGAATCCGCTGGAGATGCGCTTGAACTCCACCGGCACCGTGAGGAATGCGCGGTGCAGGGAGCGTCCGGCGCCATCAAAATACGCCGTGTGCCCGCTCGCGTCGTCGAACTCGTACGCCTCGAGCACCCTCGAACCGAAGT
>JBDUEA010000016.1:0-34736 GCA_040002695.1 Gemmatimonadota bacterium
TGAAGCCCGAGGTGCGCTATCGGCACATCGAGGGCGTCACCCGGGGCATGGACGTGGTCTGGCGCTTCGCGCCCGACGGAGAGGCTACCGAGGTGACGATCGTGCATGAGTGGAGTGGACCCGCCTGGCCGCTGGTGCGGCGCGCGGCAGCGGATTGGGTCATTGGGCCGGTGTTCATCCACGGCATTGCATCGCGAACGCTCGCGGGCATCGGACGTCATGTTGAGGGCGCCCATGCCTGAGCCCCGCCGTGTCGTCATCACCGGTATCGGAGCCCTCACGCCTATCGGCACCGGCGTGGAAGCACTCTGGAACGGTCTCCGGAAACGCACGTCTGCCGTGCGCGAGATCGACCGATTCGATGCCTCGATGTTCAAGAGCCGAATCGCCGCGCAGGTCGACGACTTCCACCCGACCGACCACATCGAGGAGCGTCGCATCAGGCGCCTCGATCGTTTCGGGCAGTTCAGCATCGCCGGGGCCCGACTGGCGCTCAACGATTCCGAGATCGATCTGTCGCGTGAGGATCCGGAACGCGTGGGAGCGATGATGGGAACCGCACTGGGCGGTGTCGCGCATGCCGAGGCACAGTACGGCAAGTTTATCACGGGTGGCCCGCGCAACGTCGACCCGTCCCTGGCGCTCACGGTGTTCGCCGGCGCCGCCAGCTGCAACATCGCAATCGAATTCGGCCTCTGCGGACCCAACGGGACGAACGGTATGAGTTGCGCGTCGGGCACGATCGCCATCGGAGAGGCATTCCGGATCATCAGCCGAGGCGAGGCGGACATCATGCTCGGCGGCGCCGCGGAAGCGCCGCTGGCGCCGCTCTGCTTTGGCGCCTTTGCGATCATTCGCGCCATGTCTACCCGGAATGACGATCCGACCTCTGCCAGTCGTCCCTTCGACAAGGACCGGGATGGATTCGTCATGGCTGAAGGCGCGACGGTGCTGGTTCTCGAGGAGCGGAGCCGGGCGCTGGCGCGCGGCGCCAAGGTCTACGCCGAGATCTGCGGTTACGGCCTTACGAACGATGCCCACCATATGACGGTTCCGCGGCCGGACGGGCGCCAGGCCGCGCGGGCGATGCGGATCGCATTGGCCGAAGCGCACGTGATGCCTTCGGAGATTGGATACATCAACGCGCACGGGTCGTCCACGCCGCTCAATGACCCGACGGAAACCGGATCGATCAAGCAGGTATTCGGTGAACACGCGGCGAGCATCCCCATCAGCGGCACCAAGGGTTACTACGGCCATGCCCTCGGCGCGAGCGGCGCATTCGAAGCGGCCATCTGCGCACTGTCGAGTAAACGCGGCTGGCTGCCGCCGACGCTCAACCTGACGGTTCCCGATCCCGCGTGCGATCTCGACTATCTGACCGGAGAAGGTCGTGAGGCAGATCCGGAGTATCTGCTCAGCAACTCGTTCGGATTCGGCGGGATCAACGGCGCGCTGGTGTTTCGGAGGGATGACGGGAGATAGGTGATGGGTGGCAGGAAGTAGGCAGTAGGTGTGAGGGGTTGGGGGTTGGGTCTTCACGAGGCAATGGTTGCGGCCGCAGGAGATTTGGGGCGTTCTACGTCCGCCTGACGGCCCGCGCGCCCTTCCGCCAATCAGGTGCAGCCCCTAGATTCGCGCGTTGTCTGCGACAAACCCCTACTCACAGAGGACGTTGATGATCCCGCTCTCCCGCCGCGCGGTCGCCGAGGCCGTCGGCACTTTCGGCCTGGTTTTCATCGGCTGTGGCGTCGTGCTCGCCAGCACCTTTCCCGGCGCCAACTATGGTGTCCTCGGCATCGCCATCGCACACGCCATCGTGCTCTCGGTCATGATCTCCGCGACTATGGCCATCTCCGGCGGCCACCTCAACCCCGCAGTCACCATCGGGTTGCTCTCGGTCGGACGGATCGACGCCGTCACCGCTGCCGCTTATGTCGTCGCCCAGCTCATCGGCGGCATATTCGGGGCATTCCTGGTGAAGATCCTCTTTCCCGTAGGCGTCGTGGCCGTAAGCACGCTCGGCACGCCGGCGCTCGCGGCGAACCTGACCATCGGTCCGGCGATCGCGATCGAGGCCGTGCTCACGTTCTTCCTGGTCTCGGCGGTCTTCGGGACGGCCGTCAATCCGGACGCACCGAAGATCGGTGGCTTCGGCATCGGGCTGGTCCTGCTGTTCGACATCCTCGTCGGCGGACCGCTGACCGGTGCGGCGATGAACCCGGCCCGCGCCTTTGGCCCGGCGATCGTCTCTGGCGACCTCGTCGCCCAGCCGGTCTGGTGGATCGGCCCGATCCTCGGCGGCATCGTCGCGGCGCTCCTTTGGGACAAGGTGCTGTTGCCGAAGCGGACGTAAATGAGGCAGTGAGCGGTGAGAGGTAAGCAGTAAGCGGGAGGTATATAACGGCAATCGCAGTGCAGAGAAATTCGAAGCCCTCCGGCGCTGATGCGCGCGGAGGGCTTTTCTCAGGTAACTGATTTCTCATTTCTCAGTATTCAGTACTCGCCACTCCGCTCACCTCCCCACTGCCGACCAATCTACGTGGCGCTTCAGCGAAGATGCTTGCGGCTCCGGATCCAGAGCGACGCAGTATATCCGACATAGATGGTGGCCGCCACGATGTAGGCGGCCACCATGTATCCACCGTTCTGTGGAAGCTCAGGCATCGTCGTCTCCATGGGATTCAGCCGCGAGCGCGATGCCATATCGGAGAGTGACGAACCCGAGATACAGGATCGTGAAGACGCCGAACGATGTGAGGAGCGTGCGCAGCATCTCGGGAGGCAGCGAAGGCGCGCTGGGCTTGAGGACGATCGGCTGTGGATGCAGCGTCCTGAAGAGATAGACGCTGAGGTGGATGAACGGCACTAGCACCATCCCCATGATCCCCACCACCGCACTGAACCGCGCCCGTTCCGCCTGATCGGGAATCGCGGCACGAAGAGTCAAATAGCCCACGAAGAGAAAAAAGAGGAAGAGCGTGAGGGTCAGGCGCGCGTCCCAGGTCCACCACGTCCCCCAGATCGGCTTGCCCCAGATCGGCCCGGTCGTGAGCATCACGACGCTGAAGGCGACGCCCACCTCCGCTGAGCTCGCCGCGAACCGGTCGAGACGCGGATCCTTGAGGAAGAGATAAAGTGCGCTCGAGAAACCCACGAGCGAGAACGACAGCAGCGCGGACCAGGCTGAGGGCGCGTGAATGTAGAAGATCTTCTGCGCGAGACCTTGCCTGACCTCGATGGGAGTGAACTGCAGCGCGAGCACATAGACTACCGCGAGCCCGCAGAGGCCGACGAGTGTGATCAACTTGCCACGGCGCATCAGATGACGCGCGCGGTCGAGATCCAAGGTCATTCGTCCACGACCGTCGAGAATGCGAGGGTGCAGAGGGTGATGAAGACTACGTCGTACAGCGTGAGTAACCTAAGCCAGCCGGCCATCTCGCTCAACGGACGTCCGCCGAGCAGCCTCGAAGTCAACTGGGCGGCCGCCATGAGCGGTGGCACCATGAATGGAAGCAGGAGCACCGGCAGCATGAGCTCGGCGAATCGCGTACGGACCACCATCGCGCTGAAGATCGTCCCGACCGCAACGAAGCCCGCCGTCGCGAGCAGCATGACGCCGACCAGTCCGGGCAGCGCGTCGGATAGATCCACATTGAAGAAGAGCACGAACAATCCCAGCGCCAGACTCTCCACCGCCGTGACGAAGACGAAATTGGCCAGATATTTCCCGAGGTAGAGGGATCCTCTCGGGACCGGAGCCAGGAGCAGCCCGTCGAAGGCGGCGTTTTCCTTCTCGGTCGTGAAGGCGCGGTTGAACGCGATGACCGCCGCAAACGCGAAGGTCACCCACAGAATGCTGGGCGCGAGCTCGGTGGCGCCGATCGCGGTGGGGTCGCGGGCAAATTCGAAGATCACCAGGACGAGGGCCGCGAACACACCGGCCGAAACGAGGCTCGTCTTCGCGCGCAGCTCCACGCGCAGGTCCTTCGCCGCAATGAGCAGCGCGAGCCGCAGTGCCTCAGGCACGAACCGCCTCCTGGTAGCGACGGAGAAAGTGGTCGAGATTGTCCGGCCGGGTTTCCCGAATCGCCCAGCGCCCCCCGACCAGCACACCGACGTGCGTCGCCAGCTCCCACGCCTCCGCGGCGTGGTGCGTCACCACGACCATGCCGCTTCGCTTGATCGTCTCCGCCCGCAGCGACTCGCGCAGCCGGTCCGAGGCTGAGGCGTCGAGACCCGTGAAGGGCTCGTCGAGCAACAGCAGCGACGGCCGGTGGAGGAGTGCGCGCGCGATGGCCGCCCGCTGTTGCATTCCTCGACTCAAGTTCCGGGGGAGATCAGCGGCGCGATCGCTCAGCCCCGCCTCCTCGAGCGCCCGGGCAACGGCTTCCCTCGGCGACAGCAGGCCGTAGAGCCCGGCGGCGAACAGGAGGTTTTCCGCCACCGTGAGGTCGTCATAGAGCATGGATTGATGAGAGAGCAGGCCGATTGGCCGACGGGCATTCGTGTCGCCCGACTTGAGTGGCAGCCCCATCACGCGCACCTCGCCGCCCGTCGGACGCATCAGGCCGGCCAGCAAGCGGAGCAGCGTGGTCTTTCCGGCGCCGTTGGGCCCGAGCACCACGAGTGTTTCCCCCGCCGCCAGCGAGAGATCCACGCCACGCAACGCGCGCCGTCTTCCGTACGCCCGCACGAGACCGGTCGCCTCGAGAAGCGGCGCCTCAGTGAGCGGCATCGATGCGCAGCGCGAGTTCGTGTAGATCGAATGGCTTGAGGAGATAACCCTGGTGCGGCAGGTCCAATACGCGGAGCTGGGGCTCGATGCTCATGTATGCCGTGGTGATGATGACCGGGAGGTCGGGGAGCAGCGCGCGGATCTGGCGGAGTAGCGCGATGCCGTCGGTATCCGGCAGGCGCATGTCGAGGACGGTCACATCGGGACGGAAGTCGGTCAGGATCCCGAGCGCCGCCGCCCCGGTGGCGGCGAACGCCATCTCATAGCGGGGCTTGAAAAATCGTTCGTAACTGATCCGGAGCGCCGGCTCGTCTTCGATGAAGAGCACCCGGAGCCGGGGAACTGAATCCACGATACGCCCGAGGGTTTGGGATGGCGGCCGCCAGCTGGGCAGCCGCGCCCAATATAGCCTCCACAGGCCCCATCACCCCATCAGGTCAACTGCTCGAGCTGAAAGAGATCATCGAGCTTGGTCAGGACCAGCAGGAACCGGAGTTCGTCGTTGGCGTTCCGCAGGACCACGACCTGACGCCGCTCCGCGGCGCGACGCTGTACCAGCATCAGCGCGCCAAGGCCCGCGGAATCTACCTGCTTCGTGGAGCTGAGGTCGATCACCAGGCGACCGGTGCGCTCCGGCAGCTGCTCGAGCAGCGCGGCCGCGGCCTGGCGGAAATCCGTCCGGGAATCGAGTCCGAGGTGCTCGGGCGCGGCGAGCTCGCGCATCGGGGGCTGTGTGGCCAGCATGTCATCCTCCTGCGCCCGAAAACACTGAAGCGTGATGCTTCGCCGCTGTTGCTTGCGGGGAGCACCACGCTGATCGCATGGCATCCCGCCTTCGGCACCGAGCTATCTCATCGACGAGTTCGACGAGACCTCTAGTTTTGCGGCCCCGGATCGCTCCGGGTGTGCTATTATCGGGCGGATCAATTGTGGTGAGGTCAGGGACCTCGACCACCTTAAAAGCGAGAGGGGTGCCACTCCGCCTAAGATCATGATCCATAAGCCATTAGCCGCTGGCAACCGGTCGATGTTTCGCGCTTGAGCCTAGCAGTCCGCGACAGGTTGGTGGGAACTGCAAGCAGGACTCGATGGTGCTTCGTGAGTTGAGTCACGTACCAGGGAATTTTCCTGCACCCGACTGCGGATTCGCACGCGCTCAGCCACACTATTTCGTATCCAGACGCTCTCGGATCGGACGGGGCGGGTTCGCTACCAGGACCCTCGCGCCTTACTATTCACCTCCCTCACTCCCCTGCCGCCATGACCGATCAGATCTCCACGCTGCTCAATGAGCACCGCCGCTTCGAGCCTTCCGCAAAATTCTCTGCCGGCGCCCAGGCCCAGCCCGACATCTACCGAGCCGCCGCCGACCCCGAGGCCTTCTGGGCCGAGCAGGCGGCGACGCTCGAATGGATGCGGCCGTGGGACCGGGTGCTGGAATGGACTCCGCCGCATGCGAAATGGTTCGTAGGCGGAAAGCTCAACGTCTCCGCCAATTGCCTCGATCGTCATCTTCGCGGTCCGCGGCGCAACAAGGCAGCAATCATCTGGGAAGGTGAACCAGGCGACCGGCGGGTGCTGACCTATTGGGATCTCGCGCGGGAGGTCAATCGCTGCGCGAATGCGCTCAAGGACCTCGGCGTGAAGCGTGGCGACCGTGTCGCCATTTATCTGCCAATGATTCCCGAGGCTGCGATCGCGATGCTCGCCTGCTCCCGGATCGGTGCCGTGCATTCCGTGGTGTTCGGCGGCTTCTCGGCGGAGTCGTTGCGCGACCGGATCAATGACGCCAAGGCGGTCGCGCTCATCACGGCGGATGGCGGCTACCGAAGAGGCCAGGTGCTGCCGCTCAAGCGCATGGCCGATGAAGCTCTCGCCGAGACTCCGTCGATCCGTCACGTCGTCGTGGTTCGACGGCGTCCCGGAGGGGATGGAGATGAAGCCTTCGCGAACATGACGGAAGGCCGCGATCACTGGTGGCACCGGCTCATGGACAGCGCCTCGGCGAAGTGCGAGCCGGAAGCGATGGACGCCGAAGATCTGCTTTTCATCCTGTACACCTCGGGGACCACCGGCAAACCCAAGGGCATCGTTCATACGACCGGCGGCTACCTGACGCAGGTCGCCGCCACCACGCGCTACGTTTTCGACCTGCGCGAGGAAGATGTGTTCTGGTGCACGGCGGACATTGGATGGGTGACCGGACACAGCTATGTGGTCTACGGTCCGCTCGCGAATGGCGCGACCGTGTTCATGTACGAAGGTGCGCCGGACTGGCCCGAGCGGGATCGCTTCTGGAAACTCATCGCCCGGTACGGCGTGACGGTTTTCTACACCGCGCCCACCGCCATCAGGGCCTTCATGAAGTGGGGCGAGCAATTTCCCCGGAAGCATGACCTGACCACGCTCCGCCTGCTTGGCACCGTCGGCGAGCCGATCAATCCCGAAGCGTGGATCTGGTATCATCAAAACATCGGCGCGGAGCGCTGTCCCATCGTGGATACCTGGTGGCAGACCGAGACCGGCGGAATCATGATCACGCCGCTTCCCGGTATCACTACCACGAAACCGGGCTCGGCCACGCTCGCCTTTCCCGGGATCAGCGTTGAACTAATGGATGCGAATGGCGTGGCGATTCCCATCGGGGGCGGCCTGCTCACCATCACGAAGCCATGGCCCGGGATGCTGCGCACCATCTACGGCGACGACGAGCGCTATCGCGAAACCTACTGGAGCAAATTTCCCGGCCGCTACTTCGCCGGAGACGGCGCGAAGGTGGACGAGGACGGCTACTGGTGGATCCTCGGCCGCGTGGACGATGTGCTCAATGTGGCCGGGCACCGAATCGGAACGATGGAGGTGGAGAGCGCCCTGGTGGACCATCCTGCCGTGGCGGAAGCGGCAGTCGTCGGCAAGGCACATGATCTGAAGGGACAGGCCATCGCCGCGTTCGTGACGCTCAAGGAAGGACGCGAGCCAAGCGCATCGCTCAAGGACGATCTCAAGGAGCATGTGAGCCGGAAGATCGGGGCGATCGCGCGGCCGGACGATATCCTGTTCTCCGCGGACCTTCCAAAGACTCGAAGCGGCAAGATCATGCGGCGCCTGCTCAAGGATATCGCCGAAGGCCGGGCACTCGGTGATACCACGACACTTGCGGATCCGAATGTGGTGAATCGATTGAAGGAGAGTTACGAGGCGGAGGAGGGGTGAGGAGGTGGCAGGTGGTAGGGGTTAGGTGTTTGAGATTGTATGCAGAGTGCAGGCGCTGAAGTTAGAACTGAATCTGCGCGCCCATCTCTACCACCCGGTTTGGTGGGAGCTGGAAGAAAGCGGTGGCGGACTGGGCGTTCCGGGCCATCACGACGAACAGTCGTCTTCTCCAGCGCGGCAGCCACCTGCCAGGCTCCTCGCTCGAATCCCGCGGCTTCGATTTTTCATTCAGGATCAGAGTTTCGCGTCCGAGATAGAACGTTGTTTCCATCGTGCGGAAGCCCAGGCCCTTCGAATGCAGGGAGCGCAGGGCGGCGGGCACATCGGGCGTCTCCATGAACCCATATCGGGCCGTCACCGCGAAGAACCCCTGTCCGAGATCCACCATTTCCATCCGTTCCATTTCCGGCACCGCCGGAATCTCCTCGCTCCTCACCGACATGAGAATAACCCTCTCGTGCAGCACCTTGTTGTGCTTCACGTGGTGGAGCAGCACCGGCGGCGCGCCTCCGGCGTTCGAGGTCATGAACACCGCAGTACCGGGAACCCGGGTGGCGAGACGCTTCGCGATGTCATTGAGGAAGAATTCGATGGGCAGCGAGATCTCCTCCATGATCCATGACAGCAACTCCCGTCCGCGCTTCCAGGTGGTCATCAGCGTATAGATGCCGATCGCCACGACGATCGGGAACCAGCCGCCGTCGGTGATCTTCACGACGTTGGCGCCTAAGAAGGCGAGATCCACGATCAGGAACAGCGCCGCAAGTGCGCCGATCTTGAACCGGTTCCAGCCCCAGAGCTCCCGCGCCACCACATAGAAAAGGATCGTGGTGATGGTCATCGTCCCGGTTACGGCGATGCCGTAGGCAGCTGCAAGGTTTCCCGCCGTCCTGAACCCCGCCACCAGGCCCACGCACGCCACCATCAGCGCTGCATTCACCTCAGGAATGTAGATCTGTCCGGCCTCGGTATACGAAGTGTGCCGGATGGTTACGCGCGGGCAGTAGCCAAGCTGAACGGCCTGGCGCGTCAGTGAAAAGGCACCGGAGATGAGTGCCTGGCTCGCGACGACCGCTGCGAGCGTCGCGATGATCACCATCGGATAGAGCGCCCAGCCGGGAACCAGCGCGTAGAACGGATTGGACTTGAGCGAAGGATTCTCGATCAGCAGCGCGCCCTGTCCGAAGTAGTTGAGCACCAGGGCGGGGAGCACCATGGAGAACCAGGCCAGCCTGATCGGCCGCTTACCGAAGTGCCCCATATCGGCGTAGAGCGCTTCACCACCGGTGACCACGAGCACCACGGAGCCGAGGACGAGGAATCCCTGCAGACCGTCGTTCTCGAAGAAGCGCAGCGCATAGAGCGGGCTGGCCGCGTACAGCACCGAGGGATTCTGGATGATGCCGCGGAGGCCGAGGATGGCGATGCAACTGAACCACACGATCATGATAGGGCCGAAGATCCGTCCCACCCGCTCCGTCCCCCGTTTTTGAAAGGCGAAGACGCCGATCAGAATGATGACCGTGATCCACCAGACCTTCGTCTCAAAGAACGGGGTCGCGATGCTCAACCCTTCCACGGCACCGAGCACCGAAATGGCCGGCGTGATGACGCCGTCTCCATAGAGCAGCGCGGCGCCGAACAGGCCCAGACTCACGAGTATCCAGCGGGCGCGCTTGCCGCCCGCATCCTTCGGGCGCACGAGTGCCAGGAGCGCGAGAATGCCGCCTTCCCCGCGATTGTCGGCCCGCATGACCATCAACAGGTACTTGAACGACACCACGAAATTGAGCGACCAGAAGATCAGCGACAAGACGCCCAGCACATTGTCCCGCGTGAGCGGAATACTGTGCGTTCCACTGAAGCATTCCTTGAGCGCGTAGAGTGGGCTGGTACCGATGTCGCCGTAGACGACGCCAAGCGCAGCAAGCGAGAGTCCCGCGAGCGCGCGACCACTGACCGGTGCCCGCGTACCCGCCCGGACCGGAGCAGGGATGGCGATGTGCGTTTCGGTCGTGGCTCCCGTGACGCCACTCGGCACCGGACTCGAGGGTCCCGGCGCCTGGTCGGAGGTGTTCACCGGATAGGTGCCGATCCGGAGGCAGGAGTCTGCTGGCGGCGCTCGAACCAGGCCATGAAGAAGATCGAGAGGATGATGACGGCCGAGCCCACGCACCAGCGGCAGATAGCGTGGATGACGAACAGCTCGAGGTAGGTAAGGTAGGCGGTGAACAGCAGTCCGATGCCGGAGAGCAGGAAGAGCAGGTTCGGCCATCGGCGATCCCCGGGAGGAGACTGCACGGCCGCGAGGCTCAGCACCAGGAGCACGAGGTAACCCGCGACGCCATAGAGCGCGACCTCGAGACCGAGAAATCGGCTGTAGGGACTCAACTGGACGGTCTCGCAGCCACCGGTGCCACAGGCCAGTGTCCCGATTCTGCCGATCTTGTACAGGTACAGGTACAGCGCTACGAACAGCCCGAGTAGGCTGAGCAGAGCCGACAGCATTCGGTACTTCACGTCAATGCGCGGTTTGCGGGGCGATGGAATCGACGATGTGCTTGAGCTGATCGTAGGGAAGCGTGCCTCGGTAGAGCTGGCCAGCGATGACGAACGACGGGGTGGAATTGACGCCGACCTTCTCGCCCTCGGCGAGACTCGCCTGGATCCGCCCGGCATACGTGTGCGCCTGCATGCAGGCATCGTACTTCGCGACATCGAGACCGTTCGCCTTCGCATAGTCACTGAATACCCCCGCCGCATCGCTCTTCGTCGTCCAGTCCGGCTGCCATGAATAGATGCTGTTGTGCTGCGGCCAGTATTTTCCCTGCTCGTCCGCGCAGGCGGCGGAATGAGCGGCCACCCGGGTGTGGCGGTGAATCTGGTCGAGCGGGAAATCACGGTAGCGGAGCCGCACACGCCCGGTCCGGATCAGGCGTTCCTCGATGCTCGGCATCTGCACCGTGGCAAAGCTCTGGCAGGCGGGACACTGATAGTCGGCGTATTCCGTCACCTCGACGGGCGCGCTGTCGGAACCGAGGAGGTAGCCGCGAAACCCTGCGGTATCCGCGGCGGTGACGACGACGTTCGCGGGGATGCTCACCGTTTTCGAATTCTGCATCAGGTAGGCGATCACTCCGACGCCGGCGATCGCGGCAACGGCGATCAGGCTGTAGAAGCGGGTCATTCCCCCTTGGGCCGGCGCCATGGTTCGTCATCCTCATGTTCTTCGGGCGATCGAAACGATGCCCGGTCTATTTCCTCGATGATACGGCGGCTGTCCGCAACTTCTGGCGTATCGTATGTCGAGCGCACTTCATAATGAAACAATTCGCTGCGTGCCTCACCCATCAGGCGGATGAGCTCCGGAACCCTTCCCAGCAACTGCCCCTGCGCATCCAGATCGCGAATCAGCTCGGCGAGGTCCCTCAGGAGCTCCTTCAGGCGCCGTACGCGAGCTTCCCCGTACACTTCTTCATCATCAGCCATAGCGCACCTCAGACACGCGCACCCGCGCGTCGAAACTTTGATATGTTGGCCGATGAATCTAATTGATCATGGAATGGGAAGGAGACCCCGGGGGGTTTGCCTGTAACCACGCTGATCCGCTATATTTGGTTCATATCTCAGGCCAAAGGAGACTGCGTAGAATGGCGAAGAATAAGCCCCGGCGCACCGCGTCCGCCCCTCGATTGTTCGACCAGGCGCGTGACGAAATGTTCAGCCACATCCTCCGATGTGGAGTCCTGGAAGCGCTGCCGGAGCATCAGAAGGACTGGTTCGACGATACGATTCAATACCTCACCGAACGCTACGAAGGCCTCGGTGCCGAAGAACTGGCGGAACTCCGCGTTCTGGGCGAGCGTTACTGCCAGCCCGTCGTCCCTCGGACCTCTGCACCCATCGAAGCTGGCGTCGACTGATCTTCGCGAGCCGCCACCGATTCCGGGGCGGCTCGTTGTCATTTCACCCCCGGCCTTCGCGCGAACCAGCGCCACCGATATCCCGCGGTCGTCCTGAAGCCGCCCCCGACTCCCGCCTCGACTGCCCACCCCGAAGACGCGCCGGGACGCGATTCTATTCCGAGGCCGAGCACCACGTAGCCCTGCTCCCTCTGGCCGCCGGCCCACGCGACTCCACCGATTCCGTACCATCCGACGCCCCGGGATTTTGACGGGCTGAGGAGAAAATTTCCCAGCACCTCTCCGCGTCCGATGGCGTGACCCTCCGAACCTCCGAGCCACGCGAGACCAGCCACCCGTGCGCGCTCACCCAGCCGCAACGCCGCATAGAGTCCACCGCCGCCAAATGTGGAATGGGAGACCGTCACAATGGACTGGAGACCGAACTCTCGGGCCCGCTGCGCGCAGGCCGGCGCCGGAGCGAACGAGAGAAGGAGAGCCAATGCCGGGAGAAATTTCACTCCTCGGCGACGTCGAGGTCATAGGTGATCTTCATGTCCGACGCGAGCGAATGGATCACTGAACAATATTTCTCGATGGAAAGATCCACGGCCCGGCGCGCCTTGCCTTCATCGACACCCGCCCCGCGAATCCGATAGGTGAAATGGATCGCGACGAATCGCCTCGGCTCCTCCTCCCGTCGTGTGCCGGCGACATCGACGCTGAAAGACGTCAGCGTGACCCGCATCTTTTCGAGCATGATCACCACATCGACTCCGCTGCAGCTCGCGGCCGCGAGCAGGAGCGTAAGCATCGGCCCTGGAGCAGCCACGTTGTCGGAATCGATGGCAGTCTCGGGACCACCCGGCTCCCCACCCTCAAAGCGCCGACCCTGACGCCAGGTGAGTGTCACATGTTTGATCTCTTGGGGCATACGGAAGAGTGAGAAGTGGGAAGTGGAAAGTGGAAGGTGGAAAGTGGAAAGTGGAAAGTGGAAAGTGACGCGGAAGGTGGGTGGGTGCCGGACTCGGGACAAGGGTCGGGACCATTGGTGCGAGCGACTCAGCGGCGACGCGATCCAACGAACTGCGGAATCAGCCAGTCGACCACTCGGGGCTTTCCAAAGATGATGCCGTAAATCGGCACGGGTTCGCCGGCGGTCTCGTAGGTGACCACATATTTTCCGCCCGCCTCCTCGACCAGAAGGCGAGTCGCGGCGAGATCCCACAGCTTGAGGCCATAGTCGAGCGTCGCTCCGACCTTTCCTTCGGCCGCCAGGGTGTGGCCGAGGCAGTCCGAATAGCCCCGCACATTCGCGTGAATCCGTAGCAGCCGATCAAAGGCTCCTCCGCTCCTGCACTGCACGAACCGGGACCGGTCACCCGCCGAGATGACCTCGCGTTCGAGCACGTCTCCTGGCGCGAGGTCGCGAATCCGGATGCGTTTCCCATTCCGCCAGGAGCCGAGTCCGAGCCCGGCACTGTAGCATAGCCCGAGCGCGGCGTGATCAATCACACCGACGATTGGAACGCCGTGATGATGCAAGCCGATGATCGTGCCGAAGAACGGGATGCCATGGGTAAAGCTGAGCGTCCCGTCGATCGGATCCAGGATCCACTGGAAAGGCGCACCGGCGTTAACGGCTGGAAATTCTTCTCCGATGATGCCGTGTTCTGGAAAACGCCGGGTGATCTCTCGGCGCAACACGCGTTCCACCTCCAGATCCGCATCGGTGACGTAGCTGGCGTCCGCCTTGAGACGCTTTCGGAAGCCCGACGCCTGACGCCGGAGTATCACCCGGCGCGACAGCTTAGCGAGGGCGAGAGCCGCGCCGTAAAATCGCCGGCGATCACGCAGTGGAAGGAGTATTGGGGAGTCAACTGATGTCGCCAATGGTCTTCTCCGCGGTGAATTCATTCCCGCACCTCGTTCCGATTCGATGGCCGGAGAATAGAAGGCAGGAGAGAGACTGAAGAATCGTCCCACGGTGGGGCCGCATGCAATCGAAGAGCAGCCCGAGCCTGGTACCGGCTGCCGAGATGAATCCGCTAGACCCCGAGCGGACGGCGGGAGGCGCGAGCGGTCCTACTGTAGTCCCAGATCGCATAGAGCGCGATGGCCGACGTGGCCCACGCCAGGGGCCGTAGCATTGTCGAGTCTCCGAGAAACGCTGCCAGCGTCAGGCACTGCGCGACGGTAACCGCCTTGCCGCCGAGTCGCGCGGGCATCGCGCTGGGCCGTCCGGTGAACGCCGTGACCAGGAATGCCAACGTCGCCGTCGCGTCACGGAGCAGGACACCGGCGATTTCAAATGGCTCGAGTTTTCCGCTGAATGCAACGACACCGAACGCCGCGGCCATGAAGAGTTTGTCGGCCACCGGGTCGAGAAAGGCTCCGAGACGGGAACTGCCGAACCGCCGGGCGAGCGCGCCGTCGAGCAGATCACTCGCGCCCGCGATGACGAGAATTGCAGCCCGCCATAGCGCCGGCGTGACCAGCACGAACGCGACGGCGAGCGGCAGCCGGATTGCCGTGATCGCGTCCGCGACGGTGAAGCT
Source organism: Gemmatimonadota bacterium (assembly GCA_040002695.1). Classification (GTDB taxonomy): domain Bacteria; phylum Gemmatimonadota; class Gemmatimonadetes; order Gemmatimonadales; family GWC2-71-9; genus JBDUEA01. The sequence continues at coordinate 14,415 of JBDUEA010000016.1, forward strand.
GGAGCGACCTTGCTGACCCTCCGGGGTCGGACTAGTTTCGGACACTCCCCCATCTCCTCAGGTACGAGGCACCGTCATGGATCTTCAGCTGCTCAAGAAGACCGCAATCTTCGCGGATCTGGACGACGGTGAACTTGCGCGCGTTGCCGAGATTTGCAAGGAGCAGACGTTCAAGTCTGGGCAATCGATCTTCAAGGAAGGCGAACCGGGAAATCGCTTCTACCTGATCGTGAAGGGAGATGTCCGTATCAGCCGGAATATCCCAGGATCAGGAGAGGAAGCGCTCGCGGTGTTGTCCCCCGGTGCATGCTTCGGTGAGATGGCTGTGTTCGATCGATCGGAGCGTTCCACCGATGCGATCGCCAACGGTCCCACAACACTGATGACGATTTCCCGGCCTGACTTCGAGCTCCTGCTGGATTTCAACCGGGAACTCGCATACAAGGTGCTCTGGTCGATGGTTCGGCTCCTCTCATCCCGACTGCGCGTGACCAACGACAATCTTCGCTCTCTGCTCGCGATTTCAATGTTCTGAGCCAGCCGACCGTTCAACGGACCGGGGCACCAGCCTCGGCCCGCCTGTCCGGTCTTCAGAAACCGCATGACCCACTCCGGTTTTACTCACTCGCTCGCTGAACTGACAGGCATCACCAGCGCCCGGCTCGCCGACGAGGCGAGCCTCTCGGCCGTGACTATCGCCGCCGCGAGCGCCGTCGGGCTTTCGGCGTACGGACCGCCGACCGTCCATTCGGGACCTGGCGGTGTCGCCATCGGCCTGCTCTGCCGGGCGGGCCACATCGTGCTGCACTCGCTACCGGACGACGGAGTCTGTCTCGTGGACATCGTCGTCCGGTCCCCCGGCTCGGCTCAGCGGGGCGTGGATGTGATCACCCGCCGGCTCGGTGGCACCGCGACGCCGATCCAGTGAACAGGGATCCGACGCGCGACGACGCGGTGCGCCGCTCCGGATGCGTCCGCCGACTCTCTTCGCAACCATTTTCGCAATGGAGCTCATGTGCTCAAGGAAAGCCCCGACCATCACGACGCCGACCTGATTCTCAAGATCTATGATCTCCGGCGCGAGGCCGTCATGCGGGAGTCCCGCAGCGGCATGAACAACAATTACTGGCCCCGGTCGGCTGAGGAAGCTGTCGCGGTCATCAAGAACGATCATCCGCTGAATGCGGCGTATCGGCAGACGATGGGATACTGGGAAATGGTCTACGGGATGGCGCGACATGGCGTCGTGCACAGCGATTTTCTGGCCGAGAATAACGGGGAAGGGTTCTTTCTCTACGCTCGGGTGGAACCGTTCCTTGCGCAGATACGCGAGGCGTCCTCACCACGCGCCTTCATGAACACTCAGTGGATCGTGGAGAATTCCGCCTCGGCGGGCCGGATGATGGAATTGACCCGTCAGCGGGTGGCCAGATTGCTGAAGGCACGAGGCTGAGCGGCACTATTTCCCGCCGCCAGTCCCCCGGATAAGCCCCTCGGCCCGACGTTCCGGACGGAGGTAGCGAGCGGCAACTGCCGCGACGTCCGCCGTCGAAACTCTCCGATAGCTTGCAGCTGGATCGGCGAGATCATCCAGTCCACCACCCGCAAGCCAGGCCTCGAGAATCTCGGCGGCAATCGCCGAGGCACTCTGCCGATCCACCTCGGCCTGCCCTGCCAGGTAGTTCACTGCCTGGCCCAGCTCGATGTCGGTGACGCCGCTGTCGACGAAGCGCGCCAGCTCGACGAGCATGGCGTCGTGCGCCTCGGTCTCCCGATCTGGCGACGTCGCGATATAGGTGACGATCGCACCGCCCCGCGCCTTCTGCCACGCGGAAGCGAGCACGGTATACGCAAGCGACCGTCGATCCCGCAACGCTTCGAATAGTCTCCCGCCCAGCCCGCTGGCGACAGCCGCCCAGACATCCGTGGCATATCGTTCGCTCGACCGCCGGCTCGGGCCAGGAAAGGCCATTGCGAGCGCCGACTGGGTTTTCTGCCGCTCGACGATCCGGCTCTTCGGCGCAACATCAGGCAACCAGCCAACGTTCGCCGATTCCTCACGAGTGTCCCTCGATGGGTATCGCGAGAAGACTCCCGCCAGCAGATCCGATGCGCGTTGTTCGTCAAGATCGCCCACCGCAATCACCACCGGCCGCTCGGCGAGCACCACGCTCTCGTGCCAGGCGCGGACTTCGCTGGGCTGGATGGCAGGAAGTGTATCCGGCAGTCCAAGCGCAGGCAGGCCATATCCGTAATCGCCGAAGGCTTCTCGAAACGCGAGCTGAAAAGGAAAACGGAACATGTCGTCTGCGACTTGCTGGGATTCCTCCGTAAGCAGCGAGCGCTCCGCGAGGATCTGCTGATCGCCCAGGGCCGGACTGCTGAACACCTGGTCGAGCAGTATCGCCGCTTCTCCAAGCCGCTCGCTAAGCACTGTGGTAGAAAATCCGATCCAGTCGAGCGAGATGCTGGATGAGAGGGTGCCGCCCAGGCGCTCGATGGCAAAGGCGAGCGACGACGCGTCGAGCCCGCCGGCGCCACGGAGTGAACTCCGCGCGAGCAGGGCCGCGAGGCCGGCCTTTTCCGGCGGGTCGAAGGTGGATCGGGCGACGTAGATGCCGAGAGTGACGGTAGGGACGCCGGGCTTCCGCCGGACGAGCAGATCGGCGCCTGCCAGCTTCGTGTGCCGGACGCCAGAAGTATTGGTGCCGGTCGAAGGCACGGCGATCAATGCATGCGGCGCTGAGGCAGGATGCGCCGGTGCAGGCGTAAGCTCGGTAACCTCGAAGGTGCGGTGGATCAGATCCACCGACAGGTCCTGACCTCGGTCGCGGGGAAGGTAGGCCACCGCCGAGACCATGTCGGGCTGCAGATAGCGCGCGACGGCATCGCGTACCTGCGTCGGAGTTACGAGTTCGAGCGCGGCGTATTCCCGGTCGAGGAATTCCACGCCGTCGAGCGCCTCGGCGGCCGCGAGCGCTGCGGCGCGACCGTCCATCGACTCCATGCGGCGAGCCCATCGCGTGAGCAGAAGTGTGCGGGCCCGCTCCAGATCAGTGGCATCGGGGCCCAGGAGCGCGAGCCGCGCCAACTCCTGTGCAATGCGCTCGACGACGAGCGGCAATCTCTCGGCTTCGAAGTCGGCGTTGACACTGAAGATGCCCAACTCGGTCGGCGCGTACTGATAGGCACCGATCGAAGTCACGAGGCCGGTTTCGCGGAGGGCACGATAGAGCCAGCTTCCGCGACCGGAGGAGAGTACGGCGGCGGCGAGATCGAGCGCCGCGCTGTCCGGATGGAGGGGCGGCACGGCTCGCCACCCGAGGGCCAGCTCCGCCTGTGTCACGTCACCGCGGAGTGTCCGGCTGCGTACGCCGCGACGCGGAGGTTCGGTCGGAGACGGATCGATTGCGCCTGGCCTCGGCGCCCAGCCACCGTAGGCGCGGATCGCGAGGTCCGCTGCCTCGTCTTCGTCCACGTCTCCGACAATCGAGACGATAGTCCGTTCCGGCACGTAACGGGAGCTGTAATAGCCCCAGAGGTCGTCGCGCGTGAAGCCGGCAAGCTGCGCTTCGTATCCGATGCGCCACCGGCGGATCCGGTGCGCGTCGAACATCACTTCATGCAGAGTCTCGTGCGTTACGGATGAGGGATTGTCCAGCTTCCGCTTGGCTTCCTGGATGATCACCTGGAGCTCGCGCGCGAGTTCGTCAGGATCAATGATTGAATTGATCAGCGCGTCCGACTGGATGTCGATGGCCTGGGCAAGATTGCCGGAGGGGAGCACGACGAAATAGCTGGTGTGATCGTAGGTCGTGCTGGCGTTGAGGTAACCACCAACGGCCTTGGTCTCGCGCGCGATCGCGCCGGGCCCGCGCCGCGCGGTTCCCTTGAAGAACATGTGCTCGAGTACGTGCGAGATGCCGATCCAGCGATCGGGTTCGTCGAAGAACCCGGCCTCGACGTGCGTCACGACCGCCGCGACCGGCGCGGACGCATCACGTTGGATGAGGAGGGTGAGGCCGTTCGGCAGTACCTGGCGCCGAACCCCGGTGGTCCAGCGGCCGTTCATGAGAGGCAGAACCCCCGCAGGCCTTCGCGCCTGCCGGGATTCGCTGCGTGAATCGACGTCACACTCGGTGGATTCTCGTGCACGGACCGCCCTGGCCCCGAATGCCCGCTTCCCTTCACCGCTCGCCTTTCCGAATTACTGAATAATCCGCAGTACGCCGGCTTCGGCGCTGCCTAGAATGAAGGCCTCCGCGTCGGTCATCGGGATGATCACCCCGGTTTCCGCGGCGCCGCGCCGAGCCAGATCGTGCATGAAATCCTCGAGAGTCGCGTCGGCCCACTCGCGGTCGGCCGCTTTCATCTGGAGGAGGATCTCGTCCCAGGTGCCGCGGAACGTTCGACCGGAGAGCAGCGCGATCTGATGCGGCTCGCCGGAGCCCGGACGCCGCTGCATCGCGTGCAGCTCCGTCAGCAGTGTCCCGAACAGCTCGAGCTGCGTCGGATCCCGCATGCTTCCATCGGGCTGCTGCGCCTCGACCTCGGCCAGGAGCATGTCGATGGCGTCGGGCTCGCCGGCGACTTCACCGAGCCGCGCGACCCAGGGCCGGAGCTCCGGATCATCGTCAGGTAGACGATACAGCGTCTTCTTGAGCTCGATATAGCGCCAGATGGCGAGCTCATCGAAATGCTCTTCCGGCAGCGTCTGATGCAGGTGATGCATGGAGGCTTCGGACTCGCCACGATCATACAGGAGGTTCGCGAGATAGATGCGCGCCTCGCTGTGGTGCGGATCGACTTGGAGGGCCCGGCGGAGCCAGTAGACCGCCGCGCTGTCATCGCCCAGCCGGTGCGCGGCGTACCCGACGCACGCTGCGGCATCTGGAGAATCGGGCTGGCCGTTCACGGCGTGCTCGAAGAAACGCTGCGCGTGATGCAGCAGCCCCTCACGGAACAGCGCTCGACCTACCTGCAGCATCAGCTCGTGATCTTCCTCGAATCCGAGCGCCACGACCCGATCAAAGGAGGCCAGGGCCTGCGCCCGCTCACCGAGCTTGAGCAGCGTTTCACCGATACCGGCGAGCGCGTCTTCGTGATCGGGATCGAGAGTGAGAGCGGTTTCGAAGCTGCGGCGCGCCCAGGCGAATTCTTCCCGGGCGAGATAGGCGTAGGCGGAACCTACGTGGAGTTCGACGGCGTGGGGATAGAGGGTGGTTCCATCCCGAAGGATGTTCAGCGCCTCGTCATACCTTCCTTCATTGTAGAGCTGGTGTGCCTGTTCATCGTAATCGTCGGAGCTGAGGAAGTGATCCGACATGCGGAAGGACCTCCGGCGGCGAGTTTTTGTAAAGTAGGAGCTTCATGCAATCGGAGCAAGAGAGCGAAACGCAACTCGCGACACGCAATTGCCGATGCACACGAAAGGCACGGCCGAAATTTCCGGCGAAGACGGTGCAGAAAATTTACGAAGCGGACCCTCGCGCTGATCGTGCATGTCGAATCGTGCGTCGCGCAGCATTGGTGGGTCTCTCTCAGCGTGGCGCGACGTTCGAAGTTCGAAAATTCACGTGCATCGAGGATCGAAACCTGAAAATCCTGCTACCCCCGGTCGAATCGGCGGGTTGCGGGACGGATGGTGAATAGAGGCGAACTCCGTCGTCAATGTTGCATCAAGGAACGTAATGCGATGAATTGCCCATCTTTTCCGGGGGCTTGACGCCAAATTCATGGATCATATCTTACTGACCGGTCAGTTATTTAAAGTAGGTGTGAAGGATTCATGGATTCCAATAGCTCCGATCCCCCAGCAGCCGATTGCCCCGCTCCCCGCTGGCAACGCCGCCCCGAAGCTCGCCGCGAAGAAATTCTCGAAGCCGCGCTCATCGTATTCGGTGAACACGGCTATGCCGGAACTCCGCTCGAGGAAGTCGCACGGCGCGCCGGCATCAGCAAGGGCACTCTCTACCTCTATTTCGATTCGAAAGAAACCCTGTTCCGCGAGACCGTTCGCGCCAGCATCGTCACCAGCGTCGTCGCCGGTGAGGAAATGCTGCGCAACCACGTCGGCTCCTGGCGGGAATTGCTCGAAGCCATCGCGCAACGCATGTGGGATACGGTTCGCCGGCCGGAAACCGCCAAGATCAGCCGGCTGGTGCAGTCGGAGCTCACGAATTTCCCCGAGCTCGCCCGCTTCTACTTCGAAGAGGTCATCCTCCGCGTTCGGCGGATCGTCGAGGTCGTCCTGGTCCGCGGGGCCGAAGCCGGAGAATTCCGTGTCGTCGATCCGTCCGTCACGGGGCGCCTCCTTCCGCTGATGATGGTTAACAGCGCCCAGAACCAGCGCTTCTTCCAGCCATACGACAGCCAGCCGCTCACTGACGAGCAGGCCTTTCACGGCGCGCTCGATCTCTTTCTTCGCGGCGTGCTTCCTCCGACCACCGATCTCAGCCGAGCGAAGCTCTGACAGGCTCACGCATGCGCATCCTTCTCATCGTTCTCCTGATGGCCGCGGCCGCGCCGGCGCTCAGCGCCCAGGCTCCGGCGTCGCCGCCTTCTGCTCTGCCGAGCGGCCCGCTCACACTTGTCGAGGCTATCCGGCTGGGTCGCGAGCGCGGCGTGAACGCGTCGCTGGCGCGCATCAACGAGCGAATCACCGGCGCCAGGGTCTCCGAGCGCCGCGCCGATATCCTGCCGAGCATCTCCGGTGGCGCGTCGGTCACCCGGCAGACGCTCAATCTTGATGAGTTCGGGATTCCCATTGCGAGCGGCATCACCCCAGCCTTCAACATCTGGCGATTCCAGGTGCGCGCCGCACAGACGGTCTTCGACGCGAGCCTCATCACGCGGCTCCGTGCTGCCCGTGACACGGCGGCAGCGGCTGGCCTGGATGCGCAGGCGGTCGGCGAGATGGCCGGCGCCACTGCCGGCCTCGCCTACCTGCGCGTGCTCAGTGCAGAGGAGACCGTCCGCGCCCGGGAGAGCGACAGCACTGTCGCCGCGACCCTGCTCTCCCAGACGCGGCAGCTGGTCCAGGCCGGCGTCAATCCGATCATTGATCAGACGCGGAGCGAGGTAAGCTTCGCCTCGGTGCGGACCCAGCTCGAAGTGGCCAGGAATACGCTGGACCGCGCGCGACTCGATCTGCTCCGGACTCTCGACCTGCCCTCGAACACCTCCCTCACGCTCGCAGACACCCTCGGTGTCGGTTCGCTGGCCGTACCGCTGGACGCGGATTCGGCCGCCGCCTACGCCGAGTCCCACCGCGCGGAGCTTGCCGCCGAGCATGCGCGGACGACGGCCGCGCTGCGGAGCCTGCAGTCGATCCGTTACGAGAATCTGCCCAATCTGTCCGTGAACGGCGGCTACACCGAGAGCGCGCAAACTCTCGGGAGCCTCGCCGGTACCTACAATATCCAGCTGTTGCTCTCGGTACCGATCCTCGACGGCTGGCGGCGACAGAACCGGGCCAAGGAGCAGAGCGCGCGCGTAGAAGCCCAGCAGATTCGGGAACGGGATCTCAGCAATCAGGTTCAGACCGAGGCTCGACAGAGCGTGCTCGACCTGTCGAGCGCACAGCACCAGGTGAGCATCGCGTCGGAGCGGGTGCATCTCGCGGAGCAGGAACTTTCGCAGGCGGAAGAACGGCTTCGGGCAGGCGTGGCCGGCACGGTCGAGACCACCAACGCGCAGAGTTCGGTGATCGAGGCCCATGACGCGCTGATCCAGGCGCGGGTGAACTACGGCACGGCTCGCGTGACCGCTTATCGAGCCCTCGGTATCATCGACCAATTGCAGTAGACCACAGACGAGAGCGACTCCAACATGTCGAACGAAATGGTGATGGATTCTCCAGTGGCTGAAGCGAAGCCCGCCGCGACAGCGAAGCCGAACCGCCTCCCGCTGATCATCCTGACGGTGGTCCTGCTGGTGCTCTCCAGCTGGGGCGTACGGCGGTACCTCTTCAGCCGCAACCACGTGACCACGGACAACGCGCAGATCGATGGTCACATCACGATCATCGCCCCGAAGGTCCAGGCATTCGTGGGGCGCGTGCTCGTCGATGACAACCAGCACGTGAAGGTGGGTGACACGCTCGTCGTCCTCGACGATCGTGACCTGCTGGTCCGGCTCCAGCAGGCGGAGGCGGATCTGGAGAGTGCGCAGACTGTGGTGGGGTCGCGCGGATCGGCGGGACTGGCGACGTCGCAACTTCGCGCGACCGAGGCTCAGGCCGCCTCGAGCGAAGCGGGGGTTGGTTCTGCGCAGGCTGCGTACAAGAAAGCTGCCGCCGATCTGGAGCGTTATCGTGGCCTCGCCGCGCAGCATATCATCGCGGCGCAGCAGCTCGACGCCGCCCAGGCGGCGTTCGATGCCGCGGCCGCCAATCTCCAGGCGGCGGAGAAGCAGGCCTCCGCAGCCGGAAGCCAGGTGAACGCATCCCAGTCCAACGTTCGCGGCGCCGACGCGCGGCTCGCGAGCGCCCGGTCGGCGGTCGACAACGCGAAGCTCCAGCTCAGTTACGCCTACCTGCTCGCGCCTGTGAGCGGTGTGGTGGCCCGCCGGAACGCCGAGACTGGCGCACTGGTGCAGGTGGGACAGAGCCTGATGTCGATTGTGCCGGATTCGGAGGTCTGGGTCACGGCCAACCTCAAGGAAACCCAACTCAACGACGTACGGCTCGGAGACAAGGCGGAGTTCTCCATCGATGCGTACCCGGGACGCACCTTCACCGGGCACATCGAGAGCCTGAGTCCGGCGACCGGTGCGAAGTTCGCTCTGCTGCCGCCTGACAACGCGACCGGAAATTTCACCAAGGTGGTGCAGCGGGTGCCGGTCCGTATCGGGGTGGACAGCGGTCTGGACGCGGAGCATCCGCTGCGTCCGGGGATGTCGGCGGACGTCACGATCACGACCCGCTGAGCCGATGACCACCCTGGCGCTTCCCGCGCCCCGGCGGCAACAGCTGAGCCGGGATCAGGTGTACAGCGCGCGCTATCTCATCGCCTTTGCGGTCACGCTCGCCAGCGTGCTCGAACTGGTCGACACCAGCATCGTGAACGTGGCGATACCCCACATGATGGGAAACCTGGGCGCGACGCTCGACGAGATCGCCTGGGTCAGCACGGGTTACATCGTCGCCAACGTGATCATCCTCCCGCTCACCAGCTGGCTCTCCGACCGATTCGGCCGGCGGAACTACTATACCGGCTCGATCATTCTGTTCACGGTGAGTTCCTTCTTTTGCGGGAATGCCGGCACGCTCGAGAGCCTGGTACTCTGGCGGATTATCCAGGGCATCGGCGGCGGCGCGCTGATCTCGACTGCCCAGGCGATCCTCTTCGACGTCTTTCCCCTCCGGGAGCGGAGCACGGCCATGGCGATCTTCGGCATGGGCGTGATGGTCGGTCCCACCCTCGGGCCGACGCTTGGCGGCTGGATCACCGACAACTATTCCTGGCCGTGGATCTTCTACATCAACATCCCACTCGGCATTCTCGCCGGCGTGATGACCTGGCGGTATGTGCCGGAGCCGGCGCAGGCGAACGAGCGCTCGGATTCGGTGGACTGGCTCGGCCTGGCGCTGCTGATCATCGGCATAGGCACCCTGCAGATTCTGCTCGAGCGTGGCGAATCCAAGGGATGGTATGACTCGCGCGAGATTCTCGCGGAAACCGTGATCGCCGTACTGGGCATCCTGGCCTTCGTGTGGCATGAGCTCACGACAGCGCACCCGATTGTGAATCTCCGCATCCTGCGCAACCGACAGCTCGCGGGCGGCGTCGGCTTCGGGCTCCTCCTGGGGTTCGCGCTCTATGCCAGCGTCTTTGCGCTGCCGGTCTTCCTGCAGAACCTCATCGGCTACACCGCCTGGGACACCGGCAAGGTGATCCTGCCGGGCGCGCTTGCGAGTGCGGCGACGATGGCGATGATGGGCAAGCTGGCTCCGAGAGTGGACGCGCGGATTCTCATTACTATCGGCGTCGGTCTCTTCGGGGCCTCGATGTGGATGCACTACCACTTCACCACCGACATCGGCATGCACGATCTCTTCTGGCCGATGATTCTTCGTGGCGTCGGCCTCGGCTGCATCTTCGTGCCGCTTACCGGTGTCGCGGTGGCGGACCTCAAGCCCAACCAGCTCGCGCAGGGCACCGGGCTCTTCAACCTCTCGCGACAGCTCGGTGGCAGTTTCGGCATCGCAGTCACGGCGACGCTCATCAGCCGGTTCTCCGAGCAGGGACGCCAGGCGCTGCTACCGCATCTGACGAGCTTCGATCCCGCGGCGAGCAGCTGGCTCGACAACACCACGCGTGCAATGCTGCGGCAGGGTGGGTCACTGGCGCAGGCGCAGACCAAGGCCTACGCGATGCTCGAGTTCGTGCTCAAGCGCCAGGCGTCGATGCTCGCGTTCGAGAAAGTCTTTCTCGTCATGGGCATCACGTTCATCTGCGGACTCCCGCTGCTGCTCCTCTTCCGGACCGGCAAGGCGAGCGGCGGGATGGGAGCGCATTGAGGGAAGGGCTGGTGGTAGGTTTTAGGTGGTAGGTTTTAGGTTGTAGGTAGTAGGTCGCAAGAAAGAGCGATGGACGGGATGGCCTGCCACCTGCCACCTACCAAAACCTCCGCACCTTGCCTCACCCCTCTCCCCGCCGTATTCCTTTCCACGTGACCTTCCAGCGCAAGCTCCTCCTCGGGTTCTGCCTCATGATTCTGCCGGCCCTGCTGGTCGGCGGAGTTGCGATTCGCAGCAATCTGCTCGAACGGCGGGCGCTCGATGCGCTCGGCTCGAGCCTCAGCCGTACCCGGACGTACGCCGAGCTCGAGACCGCGATGTTCGATCAGAGCGAGGCGGTCTGGCGGTATCTGAGTGGCATGGACCCGGGAGCGAAACGCGAATTCTCGGTATCCGGCGAAGTCGCGGACTACTGGCAGCAGCGCTGGGCATCCGAGCTGAACGCGGGAGAGATCGAGCTTGCCGATGGGGTCAAGGAAATTCATCAGCAGATCCAGGCCACCGGCGACAGCATCTTCGTGCTCTATGACGCGGGCAAACGGGATGATGCCTACCGGCTGGCGCAGAGAGAGCTCAAGGGGCGCCTGCTCCCCGCGCTGACCGAGGTGAACCACGTGATCTACCGGCGCGCGCGCGAATCCAGCGTGCGTGGAGCGTACACCGGACTCGGCGAGATCCTTTCCGCGGAGGGACGGATCCTCGTGGTCATCATTGCGCTCGCGCTGATCGCCGGATCGCTCGCGTCCTGGCTGATCGCGCGCAGCCTGGCCCGCCCTATCAGTCGCCTCACCCAGGCGATGGGCGCGGTCGGTGGTGGCAATCTCGATCCCCAGATCCCCGCGGGACCGCGTGACGAGATCGGGGACCTGGCGCTCGCCTTTGCGCGGATGACCGAGAGTCTTCGCGAATCACGCGTCGACCTCGTCCGGCTGAACGCGGAGCTGCAGGCGAAGGTCGGACAGGTCGAACGCACCCAGGCCCAGCTCGTCCAGTCGGAGCGCCTGGCCTCGATCGGTGAAATGTCCGCGGCGGTGGCGCATGGTCTCCGCAATCCACTCGCGAGTCTCCGAGCCGCGGCGCAGCTTGCGCTCCGCCATCCCGAGTCTCCCGCGTCACGGGAGCAGCTTCTCGCCATCATCGAAGAGGTAGATCGTCTCGACCGGCGGGTGGGACACCTGCTCAGCTTCTCCCGTCCCGCGCCCTTTCACCCACTGCGCGAGAGCGTCGCCCAGCTGGTCGATGGATTGCTGCCGACGTTCGCGGAGCGGCTTCGTGAACGGCGCGTCGAGCTCAGGGTCGAAATCCCGGCGGATCTCCCCGAAGTTCGTGTCGACCCGATGCAGGTCGAGCAGTCGCTCATCGAAATCATGTCGAACGCGATCGATGCGATGCCGAACGGGGGACACCTGCGCATTTCCGCCCGTTACTCCGAGGAGAGTGCCGCGACGCGCGAAAATGGCGGCGATCAGTATGGCCCCGGCGAAGTGGCAGTGGAACTCACGGATACGGGCGGGGGCATTCCCGAGCAGGTACTTCCGTCGGTCTGCGATCCATTCTTCACCACACGGCCCGAGGGCACCGGCCTCGGACTCGCCACCGCGAAGCGATACATCATGCAGAACGGGGGCAGGCTCGCCATTGAAAGCCGGGTCGGCCACGGCACCACGGTGCGGCTGTGGCTGCCCGTCGCGGCGCCCGAACCGGCGCTCATCCCGGGCGGCACGAGGACGGCATGACGACTTCCACCGTGCTGATCGTCGACGACGAACGCACCCTCGCGCGCGCCATGAAGGCGTTCCTCAGCGAGTATGGCTACGAAGCGGAGGTGGCCGGCGACGCCGAGAGCGCGATGCCGATGATCGAGCGGATGCGACCGGATGTCGTCTTCGCAGACGTACGGCTGCCGGGAATGAGCGGCATCGACCTGCTGCGCCGGATCCGGGAATTCGATCCCGCCATCCCCGTCATCATCATGACGGCGCACGGCACCATCGAGGGCGCCGTCGAGGCGGTGAAGCTCGGTGCCTATAACTATCTCAAGAAGCCGGTGGACCTCGACGAGCTCAAGCTGCTGGCCGACCGGGCGCGGGAGACCTCGATCCTCAAGCAGGAGCTGGCGTATTATCGGCATCGGAGAACCGGCGAGGTGCAGTTTACCGGCATCGTGGGAGAGTCTCCCGCCATGCGCGCGGTACTCGAGCAGACGCGGCAGATCGCCGCGCTCGATGAGACGCCTCCGATACTGATTACCGGAGAGACCGGAACCGGTAAGGGGCTCGTCGCCCGGACGATTCACACGCTGAGCCCCCGCAACGCCCGTCCGTTCATCGACGTGAACTGCACCGCCCTCCCAGCGACGCTGATGGAGGCGGAGCTCTTCGGCCATGAGCGCGGTGCGTTCACCGACGCGAAGGAATCGAAGATCGGCCTCTTCGAGGCAGCCGAAGGCGGATTCCTCTTTCTTGACGAGATCGGCGATGTCGAGCTCGCGCTTCAAGGTAAATTGCTGCGGGCGATCGAGGACCGGACGGTCCGCCGCGTCGGTGGAGTCCGCGACCGGAAGATCGATGTCCGAATCCTCGCCGCCACCAACCGCGACCTCGATCGCGAGGTTCAGCGCGAGCACTTCCGGAAGGATCTCTATTTTCGCCTCGCGGTGATTCTCCTCAAGCTGCCTCCGCTCAGGGAGCGCGGTGACGACGTGCTGATTCTCGCCGAACGGTTTCTGGAACGATTCAGCAGCAAGTACGGCAAGCGGGCACGAGTGATCAACGCGGAGGCTCGGCGACAGCTCCTGGCCTACCCCTGGCCGGGTAACGTGCGCGAGCTGAGTCACGTCATCGAGCGGGCGGTTCTCTGGAGCCAGGGAGACACACTCGACGTCGAGCATCTCTCGCTCACGAGCCCCGTCGATTCCGAGGCCGCACGCGTTCCCGAACCGCGCCCCGAGTCCGACATCGCAAAGGCCGAACCGAACGGCGGGGCGTCGTCGCTGCCACCGGAAGGAGTAGGCCTCACTCAGTGGGAGCGTTCTCTGATCGAGCAGGCCCTTCGCGAATCCGGCGGCAACCAGACGAAGGCCGCGCTCCGACTGGGCATCAGCCGCGATACGCTCCGTTACCGACTGAAGAAATTCGGAATCCAGGGATAAGCAGGCGGTTGGGGCATGGGTGCAGTGCTGGGTGAGATGACCCAATCCGGATCATATGCCCCACTCGAACCCCGGCGTCAGCGCCTGCTCGTACGGGACGTTTTCAGACGCAAGTCATGTAGTGTCAATCGCATGTGGCTGAATCGGCGCGTTGGACAATCGCGGCACACCATCTGCTTCTACGAGGGCAGCAGGGTCGGCAAGCGACCCATCCACCCTCACAGGAGGTTTCCCCAGATGCAGTGGACCAAGCCCGAAGCCGAAGTCGTTGCGGTCACGATGGAAGTCACCGCGTACGTCGCGACCCTTTAAGGTCGCTGAGTAGAGGGCGGGGCTCGCAACTGCGGGCCCCGCCTCTTTTTTTACCATGCACATCAAACTGCTCGGGACCGCCGCCGGCGGCGGATTCCCGCAATGGAACTGCTGGTGCCCTCCCTGCCGGGTCGCCCGGACCGATCCCGCACTCGCGCATCCGCGCACCCAGTCCTCCGCCGCAGTTTCATCGGACGGCCATCGCTGGTTTCTCCTCAACGCCTCACCTGACGTTCGCGACCAGCTCCGCGGGCTCCACCTCCCCACGCCGGCCGGCCTTCGATTCTCACCGATCGAAGGAGTGGTGACCACCGACGCCGAGCTCGACCATACGCTCGGCATCGCGCTGCTGCGCGAATCCCGCTCGCTCGGCCTCTATCTGACCGAGGCCGTTCGCGAAGTGCTGGCCGAGGACTCGCGCATTCTCCCGGTGACGGAAGCATTCGCGCAACTTACGGTGACGACACTTCCGCTCGAGGAACCGCGGGACCTGGCCTATCGCGATGGATCGAAGAGTGGTCTCCGGGTCACGGCGTTCGCGGTGGGAGGAGATCCGCCACGATTCGCGCGACGGGACCTTCCCGGCCACACGGTGGGCTTGGTGATCGAGGAGTCGACCAGCGGCCGAAGCTGCATCTTCGTTCCGGGCTGCGGCGCGCTCGATGACGAACTGCTCGCACGACTCGCGCGGGCCGAGCTCCTGCTGCTCGATGGGACTTTCTGGACGGAGGATGAGCTGATCGGACTCGGCATCAGCGATCGCCGCGCCGCTCAGATGGGTCACCTGCCCGTTTCGGGTTCTGGTGGAAGTCTCGAGAAGCTAGCGCGACTGCAGAATCGGCGGATCTATACCCATATCAACAACTCGAACCCGATGCTCGTCGAGAATTCCCCGGAGCGCCGCGCCGTCGAAGCCGCCGGCGTGACTGTGGGAGACGACGGCATGCTGTTCACGATCTAGACCGCGAGTGTTTCCGATGACAGATCTTCACCGGCACTGCTCATGACCGCGACCCTGACGGCCTCACGTCTCGCGACTCCTCCGAAGCCGCCAGTGCCCGAGCTGACCCGCGCACTGACTCCGGGGGAACTCGAAGCTGCGCTGAGAAACTTCCACGGTTCCTACTACGTGCAGCATCCGTTTCATCAGCTCATGTACGAGGGGAAGCTCACTCAGCGGCAGTTCCAGGGCTGGGTAACGAACCGGCTCGCGTATCAGCGGGTCGTGCCCCGGAAGGATGGAGCCATCCTGTCCAACTGCCCCGACCCGGCGGTTCGTCGCGAGTGGCTCCAGCGAATAGTGGATCATGACGGCACCGCCCCCGGCACCGGCGGCATCGAGCTGTGGATCCGACTCGGCATCGCGCTCGGCGTGCCACGGGAGGAAATGGAAGACGAACGTCACGTCCTTCCGGCCGTCCGGATCATCTGCGAATCGTACGTCAATTTCTGCAAGAGCAAGCCGTGGGTGGAAGCCTGCGCTTCGTCGCTGACCGAACTGTTCGCGCCGAAGATTCACGGCCAGCGCATCGAATCGTTCCCGAAACATTATCCGTGGATCCCTCCTGAGGCGCTCGACTACTTCAAGAGCCGCCTCGTCCAGGCGCCGCGGGACGTTCAGCATGGATTGTCGATCGTGCAGACGCACTGCACCACCGCCGAAAGTCAGCGCCGGGTATTCGAGGCGCTCGCATTCAAGCTGGACATGCTGTGGGCGATGATCGACACGATTCATCATGCCTACGCCGAATAGCAGCGGAGCGCGTCGCCCATGACACCCGAGAGTCGTCCACGGCTCTGGCGCCTGGCCCGTCTCGATTTCGACCGAGTGCGCCAGCGCCGGGTGCTGCTGTATCCCGAAGGCGCCATGTTCCTGAACGATACCGGCGCCGAAATTCTCGGACTCTGCGACGGGCGCCGAACGATCAATGAGATCACCGCGGTGCTCGGCGAGAAGTACTCGACCGATGTTTCGGGAGACGTGCTCGAGTATCTCTCGCTTCTCAGCCGGCGGGACCTGGTGAGCGACGCCGCCGGCGATGCTCTGGAGACCTCACGATGACCACCTCGAATCAGCCCACGACTCTCCTCGCGGAGCTCACGTATCGTTGCCCGCTCCATTGTCCGTACTGCTCGAACCCGCTTGAGATGACGCGAGCCGAGGCGGAGGTGTCGACGGAGGACTGGAAGCGGGTTTTTTCCCAGGCGAGGGAACTCGGCGTCCTGCAACTCGGCCTCTCGGGTGGCGAACCGATGGTCCGGAAGGATCTCGAGGAGCTGGTGGCCCACGCGAGACAGCTCGGGCTGTATACCACGCTCGTCACGTCCGGACTCGGGCTCACGCGTGCCCGTGCTGAGCGACTGAAGGAGGCGGGCCTCGATCACATCCAGATCTCGTTCCAGGATGTGGAGACCGAGAGCGCGGAACGCATCGCCGGCATCCGCTCCGTCAAGCAGAAGCGCGAGGCTGCGGCACTGGTACGGGAACTGGGACTCGCATTCTCGGTCAATGTCGTGCTGCATCGCGCCAATCTCGATCGCGTCGGAGAGATCATCGAGATGGCCGCCTCACTCGGCGCCGACCGGGTCGAGCTCGCGAACACCCAGTATTACGGCTGGGCGCTCAAGAATCGCGATGCCCTGATGCCTACTCGCGCGCAGATCGAGGCGTCACGCCCCGTGGTCGAGCAGGCGATCGCGAGGTACCGCGGCAAGATGCAGATCATCTATGTGCTGCCGGACTATTATGAGACCTATCCGAAGGCATGCTATGGCGGGTGGGGCAACGTGTACATCCTGGTGACACCGGACGGCAAGGCACTGCCCTGCCATGGCGCGACCGAGATCAAGGATCTCAAGCTGGTGAATATCCGGGATCACTCGCTCGAGTGGATCTGGCAGGAGTCGCCGATCTTCAATGCGTTCCGGGGCGACGAATGGATGAAGGAACCGTGCAGGACCTGTCCCCGGAAAACCCAGGACTTTTCAGGGTGCCGGTGCCAGGCGTTTGCGCTCACGGGCGATGCGACCAACCCGGATCCGGTCTGCATGCTAACGCCACTCCGCGCGATCATCGACGACGCGCTTCAGCAGTCGACGGGAGAATCGGGGCCGATCGAGTATCAGTATCGGGTTATCGGGGAGGGGGCGGGAGTTTGAGACGGTGAGCGGTTAGGGATGAGCGGTTAGCGGGAGCCTGGGACGGTGAGCGGTGAAAGGTGAGGGGTGAGCGGGAGCCGCGACTTCAGATCGCCCCTTCTGGAACTCGTCATCTAGCATCTCTCTGACTTCTTTCGCCTCCCCTCTCACTGCTTACCGCTCACCTTCTTCACTTGCACGCCTCCTCCCGCCGCAGCAGCCCGATCTGCTGCTCGACCCGGGTACGGAGCGGGCGGGTCAGCTGACCCGATGCGGGGATTGACGTCTCCGCGGTTATCCGCCGGCTCCAGGAGAGCACACCATCCCGCGGGTGCCAGGCGAAGACGCTCTTTTCGTCCTCAACCTCGTGAACCTCCGACGTGAGACTATCAAAAACCTCGCGTTGCTCCCGGCGATCGGAATGCCGCTCGATTCGATAGCGGCTGATCGCAATCGTCCCGGCGAGGCTGTCGGACAGCCGGGTAATCCGTATACCACTTGAGTCCGACCAGACCTGGCCTGGTTGCAGCGACTGCTGCGGCAGCGGCGGCAGCAGGTCCTGCATGGTGCCGCCGAGGTCCGCGATCTCCGCGACTTCGTCGGGGACGAATGGCCGGGTCTCCTCGAGATATTCGCCGTACTGGGACAGGTGCCCGCGAAAACGCCCGCCGATGAGTCCATCCGAGTCCGGCACCCGCCGGCTCCCCTCCGATTCCGCGTACATGCTCAGCCAGTCGAACCACGCCTCGAGCGCGATGCCGCCCTCGGCCGCCTGCGCCCGCAATGCGATGCGACCAGTCCGCCCCGACGTCTCGAGCCTCGGCCGCCCGCCATTCTCCACTCGCACGTCACTCCGAACCGTCTGTGAAAAAGCAGCGCATTCGAGCTGCGTATACCGATAGACCGGAGACGAGTCCTGTACCTTCCGCGCGGCTCCGATGGGAACCGTACCCATGAGCAGCAGGACCACGGAGGCCGAGGATCGCAGGTGAGCGGCGAGATGAGCTCGAAGTCTTCTCAAACGTGGCAGCGTTGCAGGAATCGGCATATGAAGACAAGATAACCCGCGATTCGACGCTTCTCACGGCCGCCGCGTTCACTTCGATTACTACTGACATGGAGTCCCGACGTCACGACGTGACGGCGACACCAAGCGCTGCCCCGTCGTCGGTGAGCGGTAAGGGGTTAGCGGGAGCCATTCAAGCACCTCCCCGCTCACCGCCGACCGCTCATCGCGGCCTACTCGCCTCCCATGAACGGATATTTCCAGTCCTTGGGTGGATTCAGATTTTCCTTGATGCTCCGCGGTGAGACCCAGCGGACCAGATTCAGAATTGATCCCGCCTTGTCATTCGTTCCGCTCGCGCGGGCGCCACCGAAGGGTTGCTGTCCCACGACCGCGCCCGTCGGTTTGTCGTTGATGTAGTAGTTGCCCGCGGCGTTCCGGAGCACCCGATCTGCCTCCACCAGTGCGCCACGATCCTGCGAAAAAACCGCGCCGGTCAGCGCATAGGGACTCGTCCGGTCCACGAGCGCCATGGTCTCCGCCCACTGCTTCTCCGGATAGACGTGCACGGTGAGCACCGGGCCGAAGATCTCCTCGCACATCATCCGGTAGGCGGGATCTTCGCTCTGCACCAGCGTCGGCTCCACGAAGAACCCGGTCTCCCCGTGCGTGCCGCCGCCCGATAGAACCGTGACGCCTTTTGCCGTCCGGGCACCGTCGAGATATCCCTTGATCCGGTCGAACGCCTTTCGGTCGATCACCGCGCCCACGAAATTCCGGAAGTCGGCGACGTCTCCCATCATTATCTCGGCCATCATGCCGAGGACGCGTTCCTTCACGCGCGGCCAGAGATTGGCCGGGATGTAGGCGCGGGAGGCGGCGCTGCACTTCTGCCCCTGGTATTCGAAGGCGCCTCGCACCATTCCCACGGCTAGTGCGTCGACGTCCGCGCTGGCGTGAGCGAGGATGAAATCCTTGCCACCGGTCTCTCCCACGATCCGCGGATACGACGCGTACCTGGGAAGGTTCTCCGCGACACGCCGCTGCAGCAGCTGGAATACTTCGGTCGAGCCCGTGAAGTGAATGCCCGCGAGTGTCCGGTCGGCGAGCAGTGTGTCGCTCACGGTGCGCGCGTTGCCAGGGAGGAAGTTGATGACGCCAGGCGGAAGCCCGGCTTCTTCCAGGAGCCGCATGAAGTAGTAGTTGCTGAGCGATGCGCTCGCGGCCGGCTTCCAGATCGCCACGTTCCCCATCAGCGCCGGCGCGGTCGGCAGATTGCCGCCGATCGCGGTGAAGTTGAACGGGGTGATCGCGTAGACGAATCCCTCGAGCGGCCGATGGTCCATCCGGTTCCACGTCAGCGCCGACGACTCCGGCTGTTCGCGATACAGCCGCTCCGCGAAGAGCGCGTTGTAACGCAGGAAGTCGATGAGCTCGCACGCGCTGTCGATCTCGGCCTGGTATGCGGTCTTGCTCTGGCCCAGCATGGTCGCGGCGTTGAGCACCTGGCGCCACGGTCCAGCCAGCAGATCCGCCGCCTTGAGAAATACCGCCGCACGGTCCTCGAAGCGCCAGTGCGCCCACTCGCGCTGTGCCTCGTTGGCAGACTTGATTGCCCGCGCGATCGTCGCGCTATCCGCCTGGTGAACCTTCGCGAGCACGCGGCTGTGCTGATGGGGACTGATGACATCGAAGGTCTTGCCGGTACGAATCTCCTGGCCACCTACAATGATCGGGATGTCGATCTGTTCCCCGGCCATCCGCCCGAGAGCCGCCTTGAGCGCGGCGCGCTCGGCGGAACCGGGAGCATAGCCGAGGACCGGCTCGTTGCGGGGGACTGGAATATTGATGTTGCCGTTCATGACGCCTGCCGAATCAAGGGACGGGGAGATTAGCGCCACGACCCCGCGAGCGGCAAGCCTGAATGCGGGTGCACTACGATCGTAAGACGTGCGCGGTGGCGGGAGTGATCGCGATCGTCACCGGCTCCCCGACCCTCGGAGTCACTGCGGCAATGGTCCGCTTTTCTACGCGCGCCACGATCGTGAATCCCGCGTCGAGCGTGACGCGGAACCCCGCTTCCGCCGGCGCCACGGCACGGACGATAGCCTCGAAGGCGACGCCCTCAACTCCCGCGACGATTCCGGGCGGAAGCAGCAGTACATCCTCGGCGCGAATTGCCAGGAAGACGCC
>JBDUEA010000017.1:0-32470 GCA_040002695.1 Gemmatimonadota bacterium
TGGGTACCGGCACCGATACCGCCATGGAGACCGCTACCATCACGTTGATGAATGGGGATCTTCTGGGAGTCGCGCGTGCGATTCGACTGAGCCGGCGGACCATGCGCGTCATCCGGCAGAATCTTTTCTGGGCCTTCGTCTACAACGTGGTCGGCATTCCCGTCGCCGCCGGAGTTCTGTACCCCGGATTCGGGATCCACCTGACACCGGCGATGGCCGCGGCCGCTATGGCCGTGAGCTCCGTGAGTGTCGTAACCAACAGCTTGCGGCTGCGCGGTTTCCGGCCCTGAATTCGGCCCACGGCCCCAGCAGAGGAGTCTCATGTCCGAACAACCCACGAGTGTCGCGTGCGCGTGCGGGGTCCCGCGCGATGGCGCCGACCAGCGCCAGGCACTCGCCGTCGATCCAGAAACGAAGACCGCCGTACTCCATCGCCTGCGCCGCATTGAGGGCCAGACGCGAGGGCTGCAAAAGATGGTGGATGAAGAGCGCTACTGCGCGGACGTGCTGACGCAGATCGCGTCCGTCCAGGAAGCCCTGCGGGGAGTCAGTCGGGCCATGATGTACAACCACCTCAAGCACTGCGCGACTGAGGCGATTCGTTCGGGAGACCCTGAACGCGCCGAATCGATGTACCAGGAGCTCGTTGAGCTGATGCAGCGAAGCACACGCTGACCGCGTGACCCCGGAAGAGACCCGCCGGCACTAGGCGGCCGGCAGCGCCTCGGTACGCGCCATATCTCGCGTGACGGTACGGGCAGCGCCGAGCACCACGAGCCCTCCGAGGAGCGCGGCAAGTGGAAGCACCATCACGGCACGATGAATCCCGAAACGGTCGGACAGAATTCCCACCAGCGGAAAGGCGATCGTATCGCCTGCCAGATGAATGAACATCAGGTAGGCCCCCGCGACCGTCGCGCCGATCTTGCTCGGGACGACGTCGAAAATCACCGCGGCGATCGGACCGCTGTACCACGTCAGAAAGAAAAACGCGGCGCAGAAGACCGGCACGAACTGGTGCAGGTCCCGGATGGTGAGGAGCCAGATGGCGAGCGGCGCGCCCAGTATGAATCCCATCGAGACCGTCAGCACTCGCGCCCGCCTCGTATATCTGCTGAGTCCATCTGCGACTAACCCGCCTGTCAGAGTTCCCAGTGTGCCGACGACGAGTCCCCATTTGCCGAGCAGCGCGGTAACGGTCCCCACGCGCAACCCCAGCTCTCGCGACATGAACGTCGGCGCCCAGCCGACGATACCGTTCAAGCCGAATGATATCAGCGCACCGCCGATGAAGATGTAGACCAGGGTAGGGGTAGCGAGCACCGTGGCGCCGGCGCGCATCAAGTCATCCAGAGCGCCCGACATCGGACCGGAGGCCGGCCATCCGGCCGGTGCCGCGCGAACGAGACGGACCCAGCGCCTGATGTTGAACGCGACGCCCAGTCCGGCCGCGGCGCCGAAAGCGGCCGTGTCTAGCGCCGAACTCGCGCCGTATCGCTGGTCGAGCAGAAATGCGGCGATGGAACCGACGAGGAGGCCGAGCAACAGCGGCGCGCAGTGTCGGGCGACGGTGGAAACGCCCATTCCGACTTCGTGTAGCGATTTGCGAAGTTGCACCCGCGCCGGCTGGCGGGATGGATCCTTGAGCCGCGCGACAAGCATCGCCGCGGGGATACCGGGCAGCCCGACCAGCGCAAAGGCGGCGCGCCAGCCATACGCCGATTCAATGGCGCCTCCGACCCAGATTCCGAGTACGCCACCGACCGCGATGCCGGCGGCCAGCACACCCATGGCGGCGGCGCGATTCTTTCCGGGAAAGAAATCCGCTACGAGGGAAGCCGACGCGGCGCCGAATGCCGCGCCGCCGACGCCGACGGCTGCCCGGCAGACGAAGAGCGGCCAGAAGCTCTGGACCAGGCCACAGAGCACGGTGAAGACACTCCAGACCGATACGCCCCACGCGATCACCGCCCGTCGGGAGCGCAGGTCGCTCGCGATGCCGAATGGAAGCGCGGCCAGCGAGAAGACCAGCACATACGCCGACCCGAGCCAGCCGAGGTGTGCGTCACGCAGGTGAAGATCGTGCTTGATCGGCTCGAAGAGCGCGAAGATGACGTTGCGATTGATGTAGCTCAGCAGATTGATGCTGGCGAGCAGAGCAAGCGCGTACAAAACGTAACCACGGCTGGGACGCGGTCCGTCGATGGCGCTAACGACCACCGGGTTCCAGAGCCTCCGTCGCCCGCCGATCCCGGAATTCCAGCGCCGCGCGATATTCGGTGACCAGCCGCTGCATCATCGCCTCACGGCGAGCATAGAGTCGCTTGAGCGGGCGCGCCACGTGCTTCGCCTTGGCATACGCGGTGAGGAGCGGTAGTGCGATCGTGTTGTCCATGTAGCACACCACCGTACCTGGCAGCATCGTCGGGTCGATTTTCCCCCAGCTGACGGCCTCGGCCGGTGTCGCACCCGACAAGCCACCGGTATCCGGCCGTGCATCGGTGAGCTGCAGGAAATAGTCGTGCCCTTTCTCGTCGATGCCCAGCACTTCCTGGATTTGAGGTTCGGTCTGCAGCAGGAAATTCTTGGGACTGCCGCCGCCGACGATCAGTGCGCCGCTCTTGCCTCCCGTTCGCTTCGCCTCCAGCACAATCGCCGCGGTCTCATTCACGTCAGCGCTCACGTCGAATCGCAGCATACTTCCCGCCAGTGCCTGTTCGGCGACATTCATGCCGATCGAGCTGTCCCCCGGCGAACTGGTGTAAATCGGCACCTGCAGATCATAGGCTGCCGAGAGAACGCTGCGGCGCGAGAGGCCGAGTGCGCGCTCCCGCTCCCGCATGTACCCGCCGAGCAGGTAATGATATTCCGCGGTACTCATCGATCGCTGGAACTCTTCGCGCGCCGAGACCTCGCGCACGAACGCGTCGGTCGAGAGGAGCACCGAATAATCGAAGAAAATGTCATAGATGCGCACCACGCCTTTTTCGCGCAGCATGACATCGTCGGCGTGCGGCGTGCCCTGGTGCATTGCCAGGCCAAGCCCGAAATGCGCGTCGTGGTACAGGTTGGCGCCCGTCGAAATGATCCAGTCGATGAAACCTGCCTCCATGAGTGGAATGAGGCAGCTCATACCGAGTCCCGCCGGAGTCATCGCGCCGGTCAGGCTCATCCCGACGGTGACCTCCGGTGCGAGCATCCGTTCGGTAAACAGCAGGCACCCTTCACGGAGCCGACCGGCGTTGTAGGCAAGGAAGGCGTTGTCGATCAGCTCGGCGGCAGTCTCCTGACCGGTGATGCCTTTCGGGTCGATACGTCTGCCACGCAGGAGCGGAGCGGAGGGACGGGTCATGATAATTCCGTGCTGAGGATGAAAGACTCCGCGTGGGAGGACGTGGTGGCGCGGCTCAGCCTAAACTCTCCCGCGCCTTGATGATGATGTCCGCGGCCTCGCGCGGATCGTCCGTCACCTGGAATAGTCGCAGGTCTCGCGCATCGATCTTGCCCTCGAACGCCACGGTCTGCTCCAGCCAGTCGATCAAGCCCTTCCAGTATGCCTTCCCGAACAGAACGACGGGAAAGTGCTTGACCTTTCCCGTCTGGATCAGCGTCAGCGCCTCGAAGAGCTCGTCCATGGTGCCGAACCCGCCAGGAAACACGAGGAAGGCCATCGAATACTTGGCGAACATCATCTTGCGCACGAAGAAGAAACGGAAATACATGCTCCGTCGAACGTACGGATTGGTGCCCTGTTCGAAGGGAAGTTCGATATTGCACCCGATGGAAAGCCCGTCACCCTCCACGGCACCTTTGTTACCCGCCTCCATGATCCCCGGCCCCCCGCCGGTGATGATGGGAAAGCCCGCCTCGGCGAGCAACTTCGCCGTCGCTACCGCAGCGAGGTAGTAAGGATCATCGGTTGATGTGCGCGCGGAGCCGAAAATCGCCACCGCATCCCTGACGTCCGCCAGTTTTTCGAATCCCTCGACGAACTCCCCCATGATCCGGAAGACGCGCCATGGATCCGTTTTTCGCAACGCATCGGGCCGCTCCTCGGGCGCGGGCACGCTTTCGAGCAGCTGCTCGTCGGCGGTCGGACCGCTGCTCTTGCCGCTGTGGCGAAGTGATCGGTCAGTACTCACGGAGACACTCCAGCGCCGCGCGATGGTCGTCCGCGACGTTATAGAAGTAAGGCGAGATCCGGACATGACCTGGGCGGAAGTCGGTGACGATGGAGCGCTCGGCCAGTCGCCGTACGTCGGCGCGTGGATCCGCGCGGGGAACCATCACGATTGCGCTCCGCTCGCCGGACGTCTCCGCGACCTTCGGCCGAAGGCCGGCCTCGCGCGCGCCTGTGATCAGGTCTTCGGTCAGTTCCATCGTCGCACGGCGGATCGCGCCGATCCCGAGTTCCTCGATGAGGTCCAGGCCCCCGAGCTGAGCGTAGACGGCCGCAAGCGCGGGAGTCCCCGATTCCAGCCGGCGTCCATCGTCGCGCAGCGTCAGCGTGGCCGGGTCGAAGCGGAACGGGTCCGCGTGGGCGAACCAGCCCGGAGCCCGCGGGACCAGTCGCGCGCTGAGCGAAGGCCGCGTATACAGAAATGCTATACCCGGTCCGCCGAGCAGCCACTTGAGCCCGCCCGCGCAGTAGAAATCCACGTCGAGCTCGATGACATCCACCGGCAACTGGCCCGCCGCCTGGTATCCATCCACGAGGAGCAGCGCGTCGTGCGCGTGAGCGATGGTGGAGAGGGCCCGAATGTCCTGGATGGCGCCGCTCGTGAAGAATACATGACTCGTCGCGACGAGCGCCGTACGATCATTGATGGCGCGGGCCATCGCCTCGAGAGGAATCGTCGTGGCGTCCGGGCTTTCGACGACAACGACTTCGACGCCTTCGCCAGCCTTGGCCAGCCATTGATACGCCACCGTGGGAAAGTCGAGATCCGTTGTCACGATGCGGCGGCGAGCGGAGTAATCGAGCGACTCGCCCACTGCGGTGAGTGCCGACGAAATTGATGGGTGTAGCGCGATCGTCGACGGGGCCGGGGCGCCGATCACCCGAGCGTAACCCGCCCGGAGCTCATCGAGCTTTGCGAGCCAGACGTCATACCAGGCAGACGCACCCCGTGTCTCCCACAGGTCGAGAAACTCCACAACTCGCTTCCGCGAGCGCGCCGACAGCGCGCCGAGCGAACAGCTGTTGAGATAGATCGAATGCCTGAAGATCGGGAATTCGTCCCGAAACCTGGCGATTGGCTGCGCTTCGGTAACCGTGAGAGACATGACGGCAGAATATAGTCCGTTACTTCCTTCCGGCGAGAGTCGCGAGGGCCCAGTTGTGCCTGGAGAGCACTCCGGAGCTCGGTGGGATGCATCTCTGTCTCCGGCACCCGCGACGCGTATATCTTGGGGCCATGCACGGACCCCGGAGCTGGCGCGCGTTGACCGCACGACTGGTCGTTCGCGGCCTCCTGAATCCCCGCGTCGCCCTGGATCTGCTGGCGGTCACATGGGCCTTTCGAAGGCGACGCTGGTGGACGACGATGCCGTATCTGCCACTGCCGGACCGGAAATATGTTCAGTGGCGAATGTACACCGCCTACGGCGACGAAAATGCCGTCCCGCCGGTCGATGACGTGCTGCGCTTCGCCAGGTGGCGACGGGAGACGATGCGCCTGTAGCTGCAGTGACGCCGGACAAAATCTGTGACGGAAGGATCGTGAGGATGACGGATCAGCCCGACCGGACCCCCGGCGTCGTTATCCTCGGCGGCGGATTCGCGGGACTATACGCCGCGCAGGGGCTTCGGCATGCGGCCCTCCAGGTTACCGTCGTGGACCGTCGGAATCATCATCTCTTTCAGCCGATGCTGTACCAGGTGGCAACGGCGGCGCTCTCCCCGAGCGATATCGCCTCGCCGATTCGATCCATTCTGCGCGACCAGAAGAACGCGGAAGTTCTTCTCACCGAGGCCGAGTCGATCGATGTGGCCGGGCGTCAGGTTCGCATGACTGACGGAACCTCGCTCACCTACGACTATCTGATTCTCGCGACCGGCGCTCGGCATTCGTATTTCGGGAAAGACCAGTGGGAATTCCTCGCCCCGGGACTCAAGAGTCTCGAGGACGCCGAAGAAATCCGTAAACGAATCCTCCTTTCCTTCGAACGCGCCGAGCGTGAGACCGATCCAGTCCGCCGGCATGCCCATCTCACCTTCGTCGTGGTCGGCGGCGGTCCAACGGGTGTCGAGGTTGCTGGGGCGCTTGCCGAAATCCGTCGCTACGCTCTCCGCCGCGATTTCCGCCACATCGATCCTCGCGAAGCGACCGTCATGCTCCTCGAGGGCGGTCCGCGAATCCTGCCGAGCTACCCACCGCATCTCAGCGATGTGGCAAAACGAGAGCTTCGGCGTCTGGGCGTCGAGGTTCGGGAACAGACGCTCGTTACCGATATCCGTCCCGGCTCGGTGGTCGCGGCGGGCTGGACTATTCCCACGCAGAATGTCGTTTGGGCGGCGGGAAATATCGCGAGTCCACTCACGCGCGGGCTGGGCGTTCCGCTCGACCGGCAGGGCAGGGTACTGGTCGAACCCGATTGTACGATCCCAGGACATCCGGAAGTGTTCGTCCTCGGTGACGCGGCCGCCTTTGATCATCAGAAAGGCGGGACCCTGCCGGGAGTATGCCCCGTTGCCATTCAAATGGGGAATTATGCCGCACGTGTCATCATCGGCGATCTCGCCGGTCGGGCGCGCCGGCCCTTCCACTACTTGGATAAGGGGCAACTGGCCGTCATCGGTCGCGGTCACGCCGTCGCTGATATCTGGCGGCTTCACTTCGGCGGCTTCATCGCGTGGGCGTCCTGGATCTTCGTGCATATTTTCTTCCTGATCGGTTTCCGCAATCGCGTCATCGTTCTCTTTGAATGGGCATGGGCTTACCTGACGTACCAGCGCGGCGCGCGGTTGATTACGGGAAGCTTCAATCCTCCGGTCCCCCCTCCCTCAGCCGCATCGTGAGCCTCGCCTCTGCGGTCAAGGCCTATGCAGTAGAGCTCGGTTTCCTGGCCTGCGGCATCACCAGCCTCGAGCCCAATGCTCATGGTGCCACACTGGATTCATGGCTTGCGCGAGGTTATGCCGGGACGATGCGGTACTTGCATCGGCAGGCGGCGAAACGGAAAGAGCCAGCGCGGATTGTCGCCGGGGCGAAAAGCGCTGTGATAGTCCTGGACAACTACTACTATCCTGATCCGGACTCGACTGGCCCGCAAATTTCCAAGTATGCCCGCGGATCCGATTATCATAGAGAATCTGGAGAACGCATGGAACTTCTGGCGGAGTTTCTCCGCCAGAATGGCGCGACGATCCACCGACCGTTCATCGATGCCGGGCCCGTCCCTGAACGCGAGCTCGCTCGAAGGGCTGGGTTGGGGTGGATCGGCAAGAATACCATGCTCATCCGACCGCGCTCCGGTTCCTTCTTTTTCATCGGATCCGTATTCACCGACTTACAACTCCCCGCCGATCCCCCAGCCGATACTGATCACTGCGGGAGCTGCACCCGGTGCCTCGATGCCTGTCCGACCAACGCCTTCGTAGCTCCGCGGATACTGGACGCAACGCGCTGCATTTCCTATCAGACGATAGAACAGCGAGGACCCATCTCGGAGGCGCTGGTCGATAAAATGGAAGGATGGGCGTTCGGCTGTGACATCTGCAATGATGTCTGTCCGTGGAATGAGCGATTTGCGGAAACATCCCGGGTTCCCGGATTCGCGGCGAGGAAATGGATTGGTACGGCAGATGAAGGCTTCTTTGACCGAATGACGGAGCAGGAATTCGCGGATGCGTTTTCCGATACTCCGCTGGCAAGACCCGGCCTTGCCGGGATGCGCCGCAACTGGCGCGCCGCCTGGCGCAGCCGTCCGGATGTCCTGAATCCGAATTCTTCCAACTCCTGACCGTTAGCCGCCCCCACCATATGATCAAGACATTGCACAGTATTGCCGTCTTCGTCACCGACATCGAACGCGCGAAAACGTTTTATCGAGACCACCTGGGACTCACTCTGACAAAGGAAGGCTCGTTCGGTGCGGAATTCCTGGAGGGTGATACCCATCTAGGGGTGCATCCGGCGGTCCATCCGGACGCGAAGGCGCTGATCGGACGACATACCGGCATCACGTTCTATGCACCCGAACTTCTGGATTTTTGCGAGCGGCTGCACGAGCGGGGGGTACGATTCCTGGCGGAGCCTACTCAGCAATCGTGGGGCATTATGGCAATGATCGCGGATCCGGACGGCAACGTGTTCGCACTCTGGGAGGATCGTGTCCCCGAGTCGTGAGCACCGCCAGCATCAGCCTGCGGAACCGCCAGGCGGATAAGGGCAGAGGCTGCGCGCGACCGGATCTCCCCGAAAGCAATCCTCCACAATCTGTCCCTGCGCTTCCATACCGTACGATTCGAAGGGTTTGTTGATTTCCGCCCGATACTCATACGGACTGCGGCCGATTTGTGCGTGTCGGTGTCCTGCCTCGCGCACTCGCTCCCCAAGGCCGCGCATGAGATACCGCCACCATCCCCATCGCTGAAACTGCCCGCAATGTGTCACCTCGTGTGCGAGCACCGCAGCGTCATGGGCGGCGCCGTGATCGAGGAAGATGACATTGCCGAGGGTCACGGAACGACCGCCGCTGGCCAGCAATATCAGACGGAGCGCCGGCGCGGCGCGGCCGCGTGCCGGAGACGAAACCACGCGAACCCGGGAGAAATCGACGAAGCGCGCGAGACCGCCGAGTGCCTCGCATTCCGCGGCCGTCAGCGGCCGGGAGCCGTGCATCAACTCCATGCTGCAGGGCTCCCTCGATTCGGCCCGCCTGCCCGCAGCCGCCATGCTATCTGCTTGCCGCTCGATGACGTCGTCATCTCAACCATCGAACGATGGCATTCGATGAAGCCAAAACGCCCGACACCATGATCGCTTGGCCTGTTTCCACGGCGAGTCGCGGACGGGCTCCTGCTATTATTCTGCTCCACGGCGGGGATCCTTCGAGGGAAGGGAATCATGGAACAGTTGTTCGTGGCGCTGGCGTCAGCCTGGACGTGGGTCGTACTCGCGGCGTGCACGATTATTTGGCTCCCCGTAATGGTGCTGCTTCGTGTTGTCACGCTGCCATTCGACCCCGGGCGCTATTGGGTCGGGCTCTTTTTTCGGAAGATCGCCGTCGTCACGGCCGCATTGAATCCACTCTGGCGCTTTCGTCGCTCAGGGATCACCGTGCCCGATCCGCGTCGCCCGTATGTCGTCGTATCGAATCACGAATCATTCGCGGACATCCTCCTGATCAGCCATCTGCCCTGGGAAATGAAGTGGATGTCCAAGGCAGAGATTTTTCGCATCCCCGTACTCGGCTGGAACATGACGCTCGCAGGCGACATCCCAGTGCTGCGGGGTGTGCGCCGGAGCGCGGTGGAGGCGATTCGGCGCGCCCGCGAAGTTCTCGCGCAACGCGTCTCCATCATCATTTTCCCCGAAGGCACCCGGTCCACGACCGGGGAGCTCCTTCCTTTCAAGGATGGCGCGTTCAGACTGGCCATCGAGGCGGGCGTGCCGATTCTTCCGCTGGTCGTCTATGGTACCCGCACTGTACTGCGAAAACATGACTGGAGATTCGGCCGCTCCCGAGCGGAAGTCCGTGTACTTCCACCCGTCGAAACCACGGGTCTCACGCTGAAGGATATGCCCGAGTTACGGGAACGAGTCCGCGACCTTATCGTCGCCGCCAGGCGAGAGCTGCAGAAAGCCGAGACGCCGGAAACACGCATCCTCTCAGAATAGGCCTTCCCCCGAGCTCTTCCCAAGCTCCGCCGGCGCGCGCACCCTTCCAATTGCACCTGCCAGCACCATGAGCGTGAGCAGGTACGGCAGTATTAGAAAAACCTGATACGGAATGCCGAGTGCGAGGGCCTGGAAGAGATACTGCAGGGCCATGGCCCCGCCGAACAGGAGCGCCGCGGCACCGACCCGAAGCGGATTCCACCCGCCCAGAACTACGATCGCAATCGCGATGAATCCCCGTCCTGCCGTCATTCGCTCCGCGAACGTACCGACCTGCGCCAGCACCAGACTCGCTCCCGCCAAGCCCGCCAGCGCTCCTCCGATGATGAGCGCCGCAGCCTTCAGCCCTTCAACTCTGACCCCGGCAGCTCGGGCGGCCGCGGCCGATTCGCCGCTCGCGCGCAGACGGAGCCCCCATCGGGTGTGAAAGATTGCCCAGTGTGTAACCGGCACGAGTAGCATCGCAATGTATGTGAGCATGGATTGCTGGAAAAGCGCGGATCCGATGACGGGCAGACGGGAAAGAATGGGAATCGACACGATTCCAAACGTTGGCAGCGAGAGCCCGACACCGCTCGCCCCATAGACCCGCTGATAGATCGCCCCGGTAATTCCGACCGCGCCGAGGGTCGCGGCCGTACCCGTAATGACCTGATCGGCGCGCACACCAAGGACGATCATCGCAACGAGTGCGCTCACGGCCGCACCGGCCGCGATCGCCGCGAATGTCCCGGTCCATGGCCCTCCGGCGGAGGCGCCGAGTGCGGCGGCGAGCGCGCCGGAGAGCATGGCGCCTTCGATGCCCAGATTGATGATCCCTGATCGTTCCGTGATCGTCTCGCCTAGCGCCGCGAACAAAAACGGTGTGGCGATACGAATTGCGGACGCGAGAAAACCAGTCGCGATCGATTCGAAGGCCGCGATCACGACGTCACGTCCATCGCCACGACAACCCGGGCACTATGCACGCGACGCTCGCCGATCAGGACGAGCACGATGATGATCGCCTCCACGACGTACACGGCCACCGAGGGGACGCCGGCCTCACGCTGCATTGCCCCGGACCCGGCCTCGAGCGCCGCGAACAGAATGCCCGTCCCCACGACCGCCAGCGGATCCAGACGGGCCAGCAGCGCGACCGCGATGCCGGTGAAGCCGTATCCAGGCGAGAGATTCTGGAACAGGGCGTAGGAGACTCCGCTGATCTCCACTCCACCGGCCAGGCCGGCGAGTGCACCTGAACCCAGCAGCGCGATCGCCGTCATCCGGACCGGGTCGACCCGCCCGCTGATCCTCGCCGCCCGCGGACCGGTGCCGAGCGCCTTGAACTGCAGGCCCCAGAGGGTTCGCGATTGAACCAGCCAAAGCGCAATGGCGAGGACCAGCGCGAATCCAAGTCCAAGGTGAATGCGGGTCCCTGGAAGCAGCGGAAGCCGCGCTGAATTCGCGATCTGGTCGCTCTGCGGATACGTGTGACCGTGCTCCTGCAATGGACCCTGGACCATGAGGCTGACCAGTGCCTCGGCGACGAAGCTGAGCAGCAGCGTACTGATCACTTCCAGCACACCGTACCGCGATTTCAGCACGACGGCCGGCGCCACCCACAGCATCCCCCCCGCGACGGAGCCAAGGCAGAGGAGCGGAATCGCCAGCAGTCCCGGCACCGTGTGCAGGTGAATGCCGAGTGCCGTCGCCACGATCGCCCCCGCATAAAACTGACCCTCGGCGCCAATGTTGAGAGCGCCGCAACGAAAGGCGAAGGTCGTTCCCAGCCCGATGAAAATGAGAGGAACGGACCGCGGGAGAGTGGCGGAAGTAATGGCATACCAGCTTCCCAGGGAGCCGCGCCAGAGCGCCCCCAGGGCGACAGCGGGATCGAAGCCGAAGAGTGCGAGCGTGATCGCCAGTCCGAGGATCGCCACGGCCGCTATCGCGACCAGGCTCGCCGCCACGCGGATCGAGGATTTTCCCCAACCCTCCCTCATGACCGGGCTTCCTTTTCCGGCCCAGCCGAAAGCATCAGTACTCCGATCTCCGCCCGGTTCGCCCCCTGCTCTACCACGCTCGTGGCACCACCCGCCATCACAATCACTCGGTCGGCGAGGGCGAGTACTTCGTCCAGATCGCTGGAGTAGAACAGCACAGCCGTGCCTCGGCGCGTGACTCGCCGAAGTTGCGCATGAATCTCCGCGGCGGCACGAAAGTCCAGTCCTCTCGTCGGATTTTCGATGACAAGAATCTCGATCGGGATCGCGAGTGCTCTCGCCAGCAAGAGTTTCTGCTGATTGCCGCCGCTCAGCGATCCGGCCGGCACTGCCGCACTCGGAGTTGTGATATTGAATTCCGCGATCAGCGCCTCGGTTTTCTTCCGCGCTTCCGCCCAGTCGATCCACGGTCCGTCGATCCAGCGTGCAGAAGCTCCGAGACCAAGCACCAGATTCTCGACCAGAGAAAGTTCGGGAATCAGGCCTTCTGTCGTCCGGTCTTCAGGGACAAAGGCGAGTCTTCCGTGGACCGCGAGGCTGCCCGCATCTGCAGAGAGCAAGCCGGCGACCGTGCGTAGAAGCTCGCGCTGACCATTCCCCTCGACCGCGGCAATCCCGACGATCTCGCCGGATCGAACTTCGAACGTCGCAGTTCGAACTCCCGTCCCGGTTCCGGACGACGGCCTTACACGCAATCCCGAAGTCACCATCACGGGAGTTCCCACCTGCCTTCCATTGGTCGGCTCCGCCTCTCGGATGGGTGATGGGCCTATCATGAGGTGGGCGAGCTGCGATACCTCCTGGCCGGCCGCAGGCCCGGCAAATACCGAGATTCCCTGACGCAGAACCGTGACCGAATCGGCCCAGCGTACGGCATCATCGAGTTTATGGGTGATCAGAACCGCCGAGCCTCCCCGCTGGGTAAACGCCCGAACCAGCGCCAGAAGTTCCTCCGCCTCCGTCGGAGCTAGCACGCTGGCAGGTTCATCGAGCAGGAGCAGGTCGGCTCCAGTGGAAAGCGCCTTGAGAATTTCGAGACGCTGCTTAAGCCCGACGCTGAGATCTTCGACTCTTGCGCCCGGGTCGAGTGTCAGTCCCGCCTCGGACATCAGAGTCCGGGCACGGCGCTCGATTCGTCGCCTGCCAGTCGGCCAATCCGCCGCGAGCGCCAGATTTTCCGCGACGGTGAACGCGTTCACCGAGGTGAAATGCTGGTGCACCATCCCGATTTTCAGGCGCCGGGCGCCTCGCGGAGAACGAAATCGAGTCTCGACGCCGTCGACGACGATCATACCGCAATCGGGCTGGGTCAGCCCGAAAGCGATTTCCATCAGCGTCGTTTTTCCCGCTCCATTCTCACCCAGCAGCGCGTGCAACTGGCCGCGCTCCACTACGAAATCGGCTCCGCGCAATGCCTGCACGGAGCCGTACCTTTTCTCAATGCCGCGGAGTTCGAGCCGGGACGTCACAGCCCTGTGGGGTGATCGTGGAACTCAAAGGGCAGGTCGAAGGATTTGCCCAGATGAGCCCCAAGTACCTGCACGCCGGCGGTTTCGGTGGCGTAGTGTCCGCCGTAGATCAGATTGATGCCGCCCTCCATCGCATCGAAGTAGGCATGATGCGGTCCCTCGCCGGTAACGAGCGTATCGAGCCCTGCATTCCGGGCGGCAGCAACCAGGCTGCCTCCAGCGCCGCTGATGATCCCGACCCGACGCACCTCCTCGGGTCCGCCGGGAATCACCTTCACCTCGGCAGGGTCAATCCCGACCGTCCGGGCGAGCCGACTTGCGAAAGCGAGCCGGGACGTCGCCTCGACCGTGCCCCAGACCCCGAGAGGGACACCCTTGTAATCTCCGAATGTCCCTTGCCTCCTCACATCGAGGCGCCGTGCGAGTACCGCATTGTTGCCTACTTCGGAATGTAGGTCGAGCGGAAGATGGGCCGAGTACAGCGCAGTGTTGCTTTGGATGAGTAACGCGAGTCGCCGATAGCGGCTTCCAGTGATAGGCCGGTTTCCGCCCCAGAGCAGGCCATGGTGAACGAGCAAGAGAGTCGCGCCGCTCCCCCCGGAGCCGGCAGAGCTGATGCGTTCGATAGTGGCGAGGGAGGCATCAACGGCGCTGACGATGCGGTTGACCGGGCCTTGGGCCTCGACTTGAAGACCGTTGACCGCGTTGGGATCGTCGGGAATTTCATCGATGCTCAGAAATTCCCGAAGATATTCGACGATTTCCTCCAGCGGCACAGTCATGGTGGACCCCCGTCAATTGCCTGGATCGAGTCGTCCGCTTCCCTGACGCGCGCCTGCACCGCAGACGGAATGGGGACTGATGGGTCGGCCTCGTACCGGATGACTCCGCTCTTGAGACCCAACGATTCGATGTGAGGTTTGAAGGTGCCGTTCTTCACCTCCACCGCGACGGCAAGAAGCGCCCGCGGCAGATCGATGATGGCCGACCCGAGCACATGGCCCGGTGCAAGGGACCGCTGGTCGGCGTTGGCTCCGAAGGCATACACTCCGGGCGTCTCGCGTATCGCCTGAAACATACCGAGCGCAGCGGCATCTGCATTGTGGTGAAACATGTCCGCGCCGGCGCGGATCAGCGCTATGGTCGCCTCTCGTCCGGCGGCCACGTCATCGAAACTGTTCAGGTAGGTCGAACGGGCGACAATTTTCGGATTGACGGATTTTGCGCCGCTCACCCAGGCGGCTTCCGCGTCCTTGATCGGCGGCAGCTCAATGCCTCCGACGAAGCCGATCACACCTGATTTCGTCATTCCGCCCGCCACGATCCCGGCAAGGTAGCTCGCCTCGTTCAACCTGAAAATCAGTGGTGAGACGTTGCCTGCGACACGCTGCCCCGAAGTGACGATGAAGACGGTGCGCGGATACTCGGTGGATATTCGCTCTGCGGCATCCTGGAATTCAAACCCGTGACAGAAGACCAGCGCATACCCTTCGGCTGCATACGTCCGCATAGCCTCCTGTTGTTCGACGGGGGTATGCGCCTCAACATTACTGATCTGGATCTTGAGTGAATCGCGAATGGCGTTGAGCCCGGCGTATGCGCCAGAATTCCACGCCGCATCGGTGATGGAGCCAGGGGTAATGAGGGCGACGCGAAAAGCGCCCTTGCTGCTCGTGGTAGAGCAACCAAGAAGCGCTACTATTGCGGCAGCGACAAGCCACTTGAGTGACACTAGTCGGTCAACACTGGAATGCGCCCGCGAATGCAATCGAGACATCGAAGGATAAGCCACGATTAATCAAAGGCTTATGAAATCACTCGAAGAATAGTTCTGGAGTTAGCTCTGCTGGACAGATTCGCGGGTGTGGAGGTCCTTTTTCGCATTCTCTCCCGATGAATCGCTGGACTGAGCACCGTTCGAATCGCCCATCGTGATGACGCCGTTCACCCGGCCACCGTCGGCGATCAGAATTCGGAGGGTCAGGATGTCTCCTGAGACCACCGCGCCCGACTGGATTTCCACCCGTTCTTCCGCGTGAACCGACCCCTGGATCTCACCCCCGATCACGGCTTCACGCGTGAACACGTCGCCTTGAATCACTCCTCCCTTTGCGACGAGCACCTGTCCGCCGGCGCGGATGGTACCCTGCACACGACCCTCGATCTTCACGACGCCGTCGGTCTCGATATCGCCGATGATCGTCGTTCCGCTCGCGATGATCGACAGCCCTGCGTTCTCGCCCCGCCGGCCGGTATCGGTTCCACTCGGGCTTCCTCGGGGATTCGCGAAGATGCTCATTCAGCTTCCCTCCTTGACCAGTGTGAGAGGGTCGAGGCTGCGACCTTCTAGACGAATTTCGAAATGGAGATGCGGCGCGCTGGAACGCCCGCTGTTTCCCGACAATCCGATGACCTCGCCCGCCTGGACTATCGCATTCGGGCTTACGGCGCTTCGGGAGAGATGGCCGTACATGGTCTGATAGCCATCGGGATGCTGCAGCAGGACGAATGAACCGTACTCGGGATCCTCTCCGGTCTGGAGCACCGTCGCCCCGCCGGAAGCCCTGACAATGCTTCCCATAGGCACAGCGATATCCACGCCAGGGTGCGCCTCATCGCGTGTTCCGGTACCAACCTGTCCCTGGGTAACATATCCAGGCTCATCCAGCGGCCAATGATGAGGGATCGAAGGACCGGTTTCGTATCTCGATTGGGTGGCGGGATCATGCGCACGGAGCGGCGGCGCGATTGGGAGCGATGCGCTGAGCGTGACTGGATCCGGTACGACATCCCCACCGAGCATCTGCCGGATCTGCGCGTAGCGATTTTCGGCCGTATCGAGCGCGGCGACCAGCTGCCGGATCTTCACGTTTTCCGTCTCGAGTCGCGAGATGTCGCGTCGCAAGCCCGGTACCCTGGCGGCAGTCCGCACGATCGGCACGTACAATGCTGCCCCCAGGAGTAGCGCAATCGACACGACTGCTGCGCCAAGCAACCCCGCCCGGAAGGCCCAGAGTGGCAATCGAATGCTTCTGGACTCCGGCTCGCCATCCCGGTGGATTAGCAGAGTAATGCCCGGTCCGGGCACTCTCATCCTTCGAACGGTTCGCCAAGAATAATTTCAAGCAGGCGGGCTAGGTCTTCGTTCGAATAGAAGTTGAGCGTCAGAACCCCTCGACCGCGCCTTCGGGTGACGACCGTAGCGTCGGTCCCGAGTCGCTTCCGGAGAGCTTCTTCGATCCTTTTCTGAACGGGGGAAACTGCGACCTTCGGCGCGGCAGCTTTTCGCCCGGGAGCTCCACTACGAATCCTCGATTCGAGATCTCGAACCGACCATCCTCCGGCAATGACATTCTGCGCCATGCGGTGCATCTGCTGCGGATCGGAAAGCGCAAGCAAGGCGCGTGCGTGTCCTTCAGTGAGTCGGCCGTCATCCACCATCGCGCGAACGTCCGGCGGAAGCTTCAGGAGTCGGAGTGCATTCGAAATCGTCGAGCGGTCTCGGCCGACGAATCGCGCGATTTCTCCCTGGGATACCTGGAACTCATCCACCAGCTTCTGATAGCTGATCGCCTCTTCAATCGCGGAGAGGTTATCCCGCTGCAGGTTCTCCACCAGGGCCAGCGTCAGCAGCGTGCGGTCGTCCGCTTCCTTGATCACGGCTGGAATCTTCGACCAGCCGAGCTGTTGCGCAGCGCGCCACCGCCGTTCGCCGGCGATCAGCTCATAGCCGCCTTCGTGAGGGCGCACGAGGATCGGTTGCAGGAGTCCGGAAACTTCGAGCGACGCAACGAGCTCCCTGAACGACGGCTCGTCGATGCTGGTCCGAGGCTGATACGGATTTGGCGAAATCGAGCCCACCAGGAGCTCCTGCAACTGTCCCGAGGACTCGGCCTTCTCTCGATTCACCGGACCGAGAAGGGCCTCGAGGCCACGTCCAAGCCGCCGGGCCTCGGTCATGTGGCGACTCCCGGAAGGGCGGGGAGGGAATCGCTGCTGGGCGGCGCATCGCCTCTGGGCATCGCCTCGACCCGGCGCACGAGTTCCTGTGCCACCGCGAGGTAGCTCTTCGCGCCCACCGACTGGATGTCATACATCAGTATCGGTTTTCCGTAACTCGGAGCTTCGGCGAGGCGGATATTCCGCGGAATGACGGTGGGAAACATCCGGGCTCCGAAATATTCCTTCGCGTCGCTCGCCACCTGGCGACAGAGATTGATACGCGAATCGTACATCGTCAGCAGCACGCCATCGATCGCGAGCGAGGCGTTGAAATTCTGCTGCACCAGTTTGATCGTGTTCAAGAGCTGCGAGATCCCCTCGAGTGCGTAGTACTCACACTGGATCGGGATCACGACGCCGTCGGCGGCGGCGAGCACATTCAGCGTGAGAAGTCCGAGTGACGGCGGGCAGTCGATGAGGATGAATTCATAGGAGTCTCGAACTCCGTCGAGGACCCGGCGCAGAGCGGTCTCCCGTTCCCTCCGCTCCACCAGTTCGAGTTCGGCCCCGGCGAGGTCCTGCGTAGCAGGCGCGATGTCCAGAAATGGAAGTGCACTGTCATTGAGTATGACGTCGGTGAGCGGTCGTCCGTCGATCAGTGCATCATAGAGCGAGTACCGGAGCTGCTGGCGCACGACGCCGAGACCACTGGTGGCATTCCCCTGCGGATCGGCGTCGACGAGGAGGGTCTTCTTCTCGGCGATAGCCAACGATGCGGCAAGATTGATGGCGGTGGTCGTCTTTCCGACGCCGCCCTTCTGATTCGCTATTGCGATGATTCTTGCCATATCAGTTAACTTGTTGCGCAATAAATACTTACGCGACATTCATCGGGGATTGGTCAGGAAAGGAATTACAATATATGCTGAAAGCAGCGGGAGGTAAATGCACCCTGCTGTTTCACGTGAAACTTCAAGACTTGGCGGTACTGCCCTCATCCGTTTCACGTGAAACGTCTTCCGCCAAGCGACGCCGGCGAAGGGTCTCGGAGAAGAGGGACTGGACATCACTGGGCGAGACACCGGGGATGCGTCCCGCCATTCCAAGGCTGGCGGGCCGGACCGCCTGGAGTTTTTCCCGTCCTTCGTAAGAAATGGACTTCATCTCATTATACGGGAGGTCGGTCGGTAGCGAGTACCCATCGAGCGCCATCATTTTTTCGGCCCTCACATTTTCACGCGAGATGTAGCCGCCGTATTTGAATTCGATATCAGCCCAGGCAGCAAAACCTTCCTCGACGGAAATCTCGGCACAATCAAACAGCTCAATCAGTCCGACACCCGGGCGCCTCGCCAACTCTGCGATCCGAGTTGGCTCTGAAATCTCGTTGGTCCCGGCGGCTCGAAGCAGCCCATTTACAATTTCCGGTCGGATCGCGGACGCCATCGCGAGCTCGTACACACGATCTTCCGAGTCACGACGACGGCTTGAAATCTCGACTTCCCTAGGAGTAAGCATCCCGTGGCGATGGGCGACCGGTGCCAGCCTCCGCATTGCGTTGTCTTGCCTGAGGAGGAGCCGATACTCAACTCTGGACGTGAACATCCTGTACGGCTCGTCCACTCCTTTCGTGATGAGATCGTCGATAAGTACACCCATCATCGCGTCGGCTCGTCCAAGTACGACTGGATCGAGGCCTCTAGAAACCGCGGCTGCGTTAAGCCCGGCAATCAAGCCTTGGCTGGCCGCCTCTTCATAGCCTGTGGTACCATTGATCTGACCAGCGAGGAAGAGGCCGGAAATCGACTTTACTTCGAGAGTTGGAGTCAACTGGCGAGGAGGGACGTAATCGTATTCGATCGCGTAACCGGCTCGGGTCATACTGACCGATTCGAGACCAGGCACCGCACGAAGGAATTCCAGTTGCACAGCGGCAGGCAGCGAGGTTGAGAGGCCATTCACGTACATCTCGCGTGTCGCGAGGCCCTCCGGCTCTAGAAACACCTGATGCCGTTCGGCATCCGGAAATTTTACGATCTTGTCTTCGACGGAGGGGCAGTATCGCGGACCCTTACCACTGATTGCGCCGCCATAGAGCGCCGAGGAATGAAGATGTCGCTGGATAATGTCCTTTACCTCCTGGCCTGCCCATGTCAGATAGCAAGGAAGCTGTGGAAGTTGTTCAGCATGCTCATAAAACGAGAATTCCCCTCCAGGCGATTCGCCATGCTGGACCTGTAGTTGATCGAGATTGGCGGTTCGTCCGTCGATCCTTGGTGGCGTTCCAGTTTTGAACCTTCCTATTGTAAGACCATAATCCACAAGTTCTTGAGCTAGTTGCACTGATGGTGGCTCACCGGCCCTGCCCGCTGGTATGCCGGCCTCGAGGCCCATGTGGATTTGGCCGCGAAGGAATGTCCCTGTGGT
Source organism: Gemmatimonadota bacterium (assembly GCA_040002695.1). Classification (GTDB taxonomy): domain Bacteria; phylum Gemmatimonadota; class Gemmatimonadetes; order Gemmatimonadales; family GWC2-71-9; genus JBDUEA01. Next base: position 19,669 of record JBDUEA010000017.1, read on the forward strand.
GAGCACCACCGCCCTGGCCAGAATCCGCTCCCCAGCCGAGGTCTCGATCCCCTTCACCCGACCTGAATGGAGAACAAGACGCGCGACCATGCCCTGAGAGAAGTGAATTCCTTCGTGCTGCTCGAGCAGGGCCCGGACCGCCCGTCGATAAAGGGCGCGGTCACACTGCGACCTCGGAGACCAGACCGCGGGACCCTTGGATCGGTTCAGCATTCGAAACTGGATCGACGCACGATCGGTTGCCCGGCCCATGATGCCGCCGAGCGCGTCCACTTCACGCACGAGCGTACCCTTGGCGATCCCGCCGATCGCGGGGTTGCACGACATCAGGCCGATGGTTTCGAGATTCTGCGTGAGGAGAAGGGTGCTCGCGCCCCGCCGCGCCGCCGCGCATGCGGCCTCAGCGCCGGCGTGGCCGCCTCCTACGACGACGACATCGTAATCGGTCATGAGCCGGAATCTATCCGCTCAGGCGGAGCCCACAATGCGGTCCGGACAGCAAAGCCAGCTGTGAGAAAACACCTCGGAGTCCTCGTGATCCCGGGGTAGGCAATTGCGAACATCGATGGTTCTACGCGGTGCGCACCCACCGGGCGAGTTCCCGGAGTGTCGGCTTCTTTCCGTAGGCTAGGATTCCCACGCGGTAGATCCGGGATGCCAGCCAGGTAATGGCGAGCACGCCAAGGACGGTCGTGACGATCGAGAGGAGGAGTTCCGGCCAGGGGAGGGGAGCGACCGAATAACGGATGGGCGTCGCGAACGGCGCGACGAACGGTATCAGGCTCAACACTCTGGCGAGAGTGCTACTCGGATCGTTCAGCAGCGGAAACATGCACATCAATCCGACGACGATGCCGATGGTCACCGGCTGCTGCGTCTGCGTCGCATCCTGCTGCGTGCTGCACATCGCGCCGACCGCGGCGTACATGGATGCGTACAGGAAGAATCCAAGAACGAAGAAGAGCAGAAAGACGCCGAGCAGCGGCAGGCTCACCGACGGGATCGAAACACCGGTCGCGGAGTCACCAGACAATTTGAAGAGGGCAAGGATGGGAGCAACGTTGGCGGTGATATACAACCCGGCTGCGGCCCAGATGGAGAGTTGGAACAGGCCGACCGAGCCCACGCCAAGGACTTTCCCGAGCATCAGCTGAAACGGAGAGATACTGGAGGCGAGTACTTCCATGATCCGCGAGCTCTTTTCCTCGATCACGGAACTCATGACCTGTATGCCGTAGAAGAGCAGGGCGAAATACATCATGAACGTCATCGCGTACGCGAGGAAGAACGACGATTCTCCACTCTCTCCCGTGAGCTTGCCCTGAGTGATCTTCGAGGTCTCGAGAGAAACTTCGGCAGAGGCCTTCTGTACCATCGCCGGGCTCACGCCTTCGCGTACCAGGCGCTCGGTGAGCACCACTGGACGCAGCGTGCTCTGCAGTGCGCCCATCTCCGTCAGGCTGCTCACATTGCTGCCGTAATATTCGACCCTGCCAGAGTCGAGCGCCGCCTCAGTGACGACGAGGAAACCATCGAGCTTGGAAAGGCTGTCCTTTGACGTCCCGACGAGCCGGACGAGTGAGTCCTTCACCGGCTCCATCCGTCCTTCCGCCTTGATGCGCTCTACCCGGTACTTGGTGCGGCCCCGATCTCCGCTACCGAGTTTCACGTCTCGAAGGGCCGCCTCGAGACGGCTGCCGAACTCGCCACCGGCCGCATCGACCACGATGATATGACGCAGGCCTGTATCCCGCTGAGAGAGCACCACCTGTCCAACGATCAGCAGCGTCATGAACGTGGGAATCAGGATTGTGCCGATGATGAAGGCTCGAGTCCGCACCTTCTCGCGGAATTCGCGCCGGATTACCGCCCACACCTTATGCATCGGAGTCCTCGCGCGCTGGAGCGGTGATGGCGTCGGTGCCGACCTTAGCGATGAAAATCGCCTGGAGGGATGGCTCAACCACTTCGAACCTCGAGATTCCCACATCGGCGGCGACGAGCGCTTTGAGCAGGCGATCGCTGTCCGCGCCTGGAGCGAGCTCGACTTCCGCCGCGGCCCCATAATCATCAGCGCGCGCGATGAGAGTCCGGTCTTCGAGGATCCGCGCTGCCGCCGCCGCATTTCTCGTAAACGCCAGGGCGACATGCCCGGCGCCGGCTTCAGCCCGCTTGATTTCAGCGAGCGTGCCGTCGATCACCTTTTCGCCTCGCGCGATGATCACGACTCGATCGCACATCTTCTCGGCCTGTTCCATGATATGCGTAGAAAAGAGAACGGTCCGGCCCTCCCGCGCGATCTCGACGACGACATCTTTCATGACCTGACTGTTCACGGGATCGAGGCCACTGAACGGCTCGTCGAGGATGACCAGGTCAGGATCATGGAGCAGGCAGCCGATGAACTGGACTTTCTGCTGCATGCCTTTGGAAAGATCCTCGACCTTCTTGCCAGACCAGGCCGACAGCCCCAGTCGTTCCAGCCAGACGGAAGCCTTGGCGCTCGCTACTGATCGACGCAGCCCCTTGGTTTCCCCCAGGAAGATCAGATGGTCCAGCACCCGCATCTTCTTGTAGAGCCCGCGCTCTTCGGGGAGATACCCGATTCGTGCTGACAGATCACGCCCCGTCCGCTCGGCGCCGAAGAGACTGATTTTGCCGGCGTCGGGAACGATGATGTCCATCAGCATGCGGATGGTCGTGCTCTTGCCCGCCCCATTGGGACCGAGCAGTCCAAAAATCCCGCCGCGAGGCACGGTCATCGACAAGTCTCGCACGGCTGTGTGTCCAGCGAACCGCTTGACGACGTGCTCCAGAGACACGACAACATCAGCCATAGGAACACCGGGTTGAGTAGCGTACGTCAGTGCGTTCAGCGTGCGGCGATGGTACGCCGGGATCGCCCATGGGGTGCCTAGATCAGAGCTCAGGCCTAATCATCGGTCTCGCCGTCAACGAAACAACCCCCCGACGCAATGAGCGCCGAGGGGCCATCCTGTTGCCGAGGCGGATTCAAGGCACCGCCGAATCGAACTCCGACAGCCGGCGAATACGAAGGACGCTTGCGGGGGGGAGCACCACCGCTTTCTCATCCGCACGCACACCGAACCTGGCCGTATGCCGAATGAACGCTTCCGGCGAAGGGTCATCCACGCCAGCAGTATGCCTGCTCACATTCAAAAGATGCACACCCGACTCATCTTCACGATCGAAGCGTCCGATGCAGATCCCTCCGGCTTCGAGATCGAGCACAACCGTGATACCGTGGAGTTCCTGGTGACCGGAATGAAATACATGTCCACTCATGATCGTCCCCCTGGTCAGACCGATGAGGTGGCGCAGTAGCGATCGAACGCCGCCGCCAATTCGGTCGCGATCGCCTGGGGCGGACGACCTTCGATCTGGTGACGGTGAATCATGTGGACCACTTCACCATCGCGGAACAACGCCATCGACGGTGAGCTGGGCTGATAACCGCTGAAATACTGACGCGCCCGGGAGGTGGCCTCGAGATCCTGGCCGGCAAAAACCGTCACGACGTGTTGGGGCCGAACCTGGTGTGCCAGGGCCAAGGCCAGCGAGGGCCGCGCGTTGCCAGCGGCGCATCCGCATACCGAGTTCACGAAGACGAGCGTGGTGCCTTTTTGATCGCCGAGGGCCAGATCCACCTCGGGGACGGTCTTGAGCTCCTGGGCACCCATGCGGACCATTTCATCCCGCATCGGCTGAACGAGTCGAGGATCGTACGGCATGTTGCTACTCCAGTCGAGGAATCGGTTATTGCGGAGGCGCGGATCAACCCGCGCCCGACGTCGTGACGTCGGGACCATTCTGATCCAGCGCCGCTTTGAGGGCATGCCAGGACATGCTGGCGCATTTGACTCGCGCAGGAAACTCCGCCACCCCGGAGAAGACCTCGAGTTTGCGCGGAAGATCCAGGAACTCGCCATGGCTGCGACCGGTCACGAGGTCGTGAAAGCGCTCGAACATCTGGGCGGCTTCGGCTGTCGTCTTCCCCTTGATCATCGTGGTCATGAGCGACGCGGAGGCTTTGGAAATCGCACAGCCGGATCCGAGGAAGCTGACATCGGCGATTCGATCTCCCTCCGTGCGCAGCCACACGGTGAGCTGGTCGCCGCACAGGGGATTATAGCCTTCCCCTCGACTGGTAGCGTTCTCCATGTCGCGGAAGTTGCGCGGGGAGCGGTTGTGATCGAGGATCACATTCTGATACAGCTCTCCGAGGTCCGCCATCAGTTGAAAATACTCCGGGCGACGTGGAGCGCTGCAACCATTCGATCGATTTCTTCCCGCGTATTGTAGACGGACAGAGAAGCGCGCGCCGTGCCTGGCACACCGAGCGCACCCATGAGCGGCTGGGCACAATGATGGCCGGCGCGGATCGCAACGCCGTGCGTGTCCAGGACGGTTCCGACATCGTGCGGATGGACGCTCCCGAGCATGAACGAGATGACGCTCGAACGCCGGGCGGCCGCCCCGATGAGTCGTAGATCAGGAACCTCCGAGAGTCGATCGATCGCATACTGAAGCAGCTCGGCCTCGGTCGACTCAATGGCAGCCAGGGAGAGTGCTTCGAGATACTCGATGGCGGCGCCCAGCCCGATGACAGCGGAGATGGGAGGCGTGCCCGCTTCGAATCTGATCGGTACCGGGGCCCAGGTCGTCCGCTCAAAGGTGACTCGATCGATCATCCCGCCCCCTCCTTCGACGGGTTGCATCTGTTCGAGCAGTGCCTCACGCCCGTACAATATGCCGATTCCTGTCGGGCCGAACATTTTGTGTCCGGACGCCGCAAAGAAGTCACAATCGAGCGCCGAGACATCAATCGGGATATGGCCAATCGACTGCGCGCCATCCACGACGATGATCGCGCCGGCGGCGTGCGCGAGATCGGCGAGGGTACGAATGGGATTGATCGTTCCCAGCACGTTCGACATGTGCGTGACCGACACGATGCGCGTGCGCGCCGTCACCAAGCGAGCGGCTTCATCGAGGTCGAGTTCGCCGGTCGACGTCACGGGAATGACTTTGAGGACCGCACCCGTCTCCTCACGCAGGAGCTGCCACGGAACGATGTTGGAGTGATGCTCCATCTGGGTGAGGAGGATTTCGTCGCCCGGGCGGAGGACGGAGCGCCCATAGCTGCGCGCGACGAGATTGATGCTCCCGGTCGTGCCATGCGTGTAGACGATTTCCGTGGATTGCCGCGCGCCGATGAATCGACGCACCTGCTCGCGCACGTGATCGAAGCGCTCCGTGGCTCGCTGGCTGAGCGTGTGGACTCCACGATGAACGTTCGCGTTTCCATCTGCATCGAATTCCCGCATCGCTTCGATGACGCGCCGCGGCCGCTGCCCGGTCGAGGCATTATCGAGATAGGCCAGCGGCTGGCCATTGATCCGGGTTGCCAGAATTGGAAAATCCGCCCGAAGGCGCGCCACATCCAGTGGCGCCGGCGTACGGTCGATATGCAGCAGGGCGGCGGCTGTCATCTCAGAAACTCACCTGCTCGTCGAGCCGGCGGAGCACCGTCTGTTCGAGTCCCAGCCGGACGCTCTCGAACGGAATTTCTTCCAGCACTTCCGCGGCAAAGGCGTAGGTCAGGATCCTCCGCGCAAGCGGCAGCCCGATGCCACGGCTCTGCAGGTAGAAAAAGCTCATCGGATCCAGTCGACCCACGGTCGCGCCGTGAGTGCATTTCACGTCATCCGCAAAGATTTCGAGCTGCGGCTTGGTATCGATCCTGGCGCGGTCAGACAGAAGCAGGTTGCGATTCGTCTGCTTGGCATCGGTCTTCTGCGCCTCAGGCGTCACAAACACTTTGCCGTTGAAAACGGCGTGCGACGCGTCATCCAGAATTCCCTTGTACACCTCGCGGGTCGAGCACGACGGATAGGCGTGCCGAATCGCGGTGTGGTTGTCGACGAGCTGCCGTCCTCGGCCGAGATACAGACCAAGGAGTGTGCTCTCGATCCCAGACCCGGCCAGCGTCACGTCGAGATCATTGCGGGCAATGGCGCCACCGAGTGACACTGAATGACTGGTGCTTCGACTGTCCCGCTCCTGGTGGATGTGCGCGGTGCCGATATGGTACGCGTGCTCGCTCTCGCGCTGGATCTTGAGGTGCTCGATCGTGGCGCCCTCCGAGACGACGATCTCGGTGACGGCGTTGGTGAGCGACGCTACGTCATCAAGCCCAACGTAGCTCTCGAGCACGGCGGCGCGGGCCCCGCGCTCGAGCACGATCAGGTTGCGCGGATAGATCGCACGAGCGGCGGAGCGAGCGTCCGTCAGGAACAAGAGATGAACCGGCGCTCCCAGATCGACTCCAGCCGGGACGTGAATAAACGCGCCGTCCGGCATGAACGCGGTGTTCAATGCAACGAAGCCGTTGCGCTCTGGCCGAGCGTACTGGCCCAGGTGGCGCTGGGTGATCGCGCCGTCGGCAGAATACGCGCTCGCCAGATTCCGGACTCGCGCTCCCGCCGGGAATGACTCCAGGTGGGAAAGTCCCGGCGCATACCGGCCGTTGATGAACACCAGGCGGCTCGCGCCCGGAATGGCGAAGAGGTACGGGTTCAACCGGGCAGCGGCGACACCGGAGACGTCCGCGGGTGCCAGCTGAAAGGTGCCGCCGCTGATCGGGGAAATGTTCGTAAACCGCCAGTCCTCGTCCCGGGCGGCGGGGAAGCCAACCTGCGCGAAACGATCCATCGCAGATCGGCGGAGCTGCTGGACCCATGATTCGCGGGCGTTCTCTCGCGGTGAAATCGCGGAGAATTCCTCCACGTACGTTGCGCTCACGCCGGCACCGTCTCCTCTGTCAGCCATTCATAACCACGCGCCTCGAGTTCGAGCGCGAGGGCCTTCCCTCCCGATTTCACGATCCGGCCCGCGGAGAGGACGTGCACGTGATCCGGTACGATGTAGTCGAGGAGACGCTGGTAGTGGGTCACGACGATTGTCGCATTGTCCGGCCGCCGAAGCGAATTGACACCGGACGCAACAATCCGGAGCGCATCGATGTCCAGGCCCGAATCCGTCTCATCCAGAATGGCGAGTTTCGGATCGAGCATGGCCATCTGCAGGATTTCGTTGCGCTTCTTCTCGCCTCCGGAGAAGCCGGCGTTCACGGCGCGCGACATGATCTCGGAGCCCCACTCCACAACCTTGAGCTTCTCCTCGAGCAAATCGAGAAAATCGATGGGATCGGCTTCCTCCAGCCCCTTCGCCTTTCGCATTTCGTTGTACGCCGCGCGAAGAAAGTAGGCATTGGTCACACCGGGGATCTCGACCGGATACTGGAAGGCGAGGAAGACACCGGCACGAGCGCGCTCTTCCGGCTCCATGTCGAGCAGATCCTGGCCCTCGTACCGGACGGTCCCTTCCGTGACCACGTAAGCCGGATGTCCCGCGAGCACCTGAGCCAGCGTGCTCTTGCCGGACCCGTTGGGCCCCATGACGGCGTGAACCTCACCGGCACGCACCGTCAGGTCGATCCCCTTCAGGATTTCCTTGTCACCGGCCCTGGCGTGCAGGTTCGTAATCTCAAGCACTCGGTACTCCTGGAAAAATTGGACTGGACTGGCGTCAGCCGACGCTGCCCTCGAGACTCACACCGAGGAGTTTCTGGGCCTCGACGGCAAATTCCATGGGCAGATTCTGAAAGACCTCCTTGCAGAAGCCGTTCACGATCATGGAAATGGCGTTCTCCGTGTTTAATCCGCGCTGTTTACAGTAGAAGATCTGGTCTTCCCCGATCTTCGAGGTCGAGGCCTCGTGCTCCACCGCCGCGGTGCTGTTCTGCACGTCGATATAAGGAAATGTGTGAGCGCCGCACCGGTTACCGATGAGCATGGAATCGCACTGGGTATAATTGCGCGCGCCTTCGGCCTTCGCGAGCACTTTGACCTGGCCGCGATAACTGTTGTTGCCGCGACCGGCCGAGATTCCTTTGGAGACGATGGTACTCCGGGTATTCCGCCCGACATGAATCATCTTGGTGCCGGTATCGGCCTGCTGGCGGCCGTTCACAACCGCGACTGAATAAAATTCGCCAATGGAGTTGTCTCCCTGCAGAATGACGCTGGGATATTTCCACGTGATCGCAGACCCAGTCTCGACCTGAGTCCAGGAGATCTTGGAATTGGCGCCCGCAGCCTTGCCGCGTTTCGTCACGAAGTTGTAGATGCCGCCACGACCCTCTTCATCTCCTGCGTACCAGTTCTGCACCGTGGAATACTTGATCTGCGCGTCCTTCGAGGCGACGAGTTCCACGACGGCGGCGTGCAGTTGATTGGTGTCCCGCCGAGGAGCCGTGCATCCCTCGAGATAGCTGACCGACGCGCCCTCGTCCGCGATGATCAAGGTCCGTTCGAACTGCCCGGTGTTGGCTGTGTTGATGCGGAAGTAGGTAGACAGCTCCATCGGGCAACGCACTCCCTTGGGGATGTATACGAAGGATCCGTCACTGAACACCGCCGCGTTCAGTGCAGCGAAATAGTTGTCGTTGTAGGGCACGACCGAGCCGAGATACTGCTGGACCAGCTCCGGATGCTCGCGCACGGCCTCGGAGAAGGAGCAGAAGATGATTCCCTCTTTGGCGAGGGTGCTCTTGAAGGTCGTGGCGACCGAGACGCTGTCAAAGATGGCATCCACGGCGACACCCGAGAGTCGTTTCTGCTCGCTCAGGGAGATGCCGAGTTTCTCATACGTCTTCAGCAGTTCCGGATCGACTTCATCGAGGCTGCCGAGCGGTTTGAGGGACTTCGGCGCCGAATAGTAGATGATGTCCTGATAGTCGATTGCAGGATACGTGACGTTGGCCCAGTGATGGGGCTCCTTCATCGTGAGCCAGCGCTGGTATGCCTTCAGGCGCCACTCCAGCATGAACGCCGGCTCCGCCTTCTTAGCGGAGATCAGGCGAACGACATCTTCGCTCAGCCCGCGAGGGATGACATCGGATTCGATGTCGGACACGAAGCCGTACTTATACTCCTGACCGACCAGTGACTCGACCGAAGAGCTCATGAAATCTTCTCCCGGAGCAGGACGGTCGGCTGTCCATGAGGCTCCGTCAGGGATGCCGGTGCGGTTTCCGTCGGAAACCGAACGCTGTATTCGCAGGCCGTGCAGCCGCTGAGAATGTGGGACTCACGTTCCACGGCAGCCGCCAGAACTTCCTGCAGGAATTTCGCTTCTGCGACGCAGATCTCGGGGAAGCGCTCAGCGAGAGCACGAATGGCGCAGTTGTGTTCCGTGAGATGGAACGCATCCTTCCGCTCCTCCCATTCGGCCATGAAGCCGCCTTCGGCGAGTGAGCGCATCACCACTTCCATGCGGCGGGCCGGCGGCGCATCCGCCAGCTCCGCGCGCAATTTCCGGGACAGGTCCTCGAAGCGCTCCTGAAGTGCAATCACGACCGAAGCGCGGCCGCCATGTTCGACGACGCGATCCAGTACCTCGGTCAAGACTTCCTTGTATCGCTGAGGAAATAGCGCTTCGCCGGCGGCGCTCAGGTGATAGGCAAAGGTGGGAGCACCGAGGCCGCGCTGCTCCCTGCGGTACTGTAGCACGCCTTCTGCTTCGAGTTCTTTCAGATGGTGGCGGACAGCATTGAGCGACAGACCCAGGCACTCCCTCAACTGCTTTGCGGTCAGAAAACCCTTCCGCTTCAACTCGAGCAGGATTGCCCCGCGCGGACCCTTGTACGGTGCGGGGAGCGGCGGATCGTTCGGTTGGGCGGAGGCATTGATTCCCATGATGAAGCAATTTTAGTGGGCTGCCATAGCATTGTCAACTTAATTGCATATTAATGGTGTGAAAGATAACATGTTATCGTATATCAACTTCAGGACACAATAGTCACTTGCGTTGGTCCATTTCCGAGTTGGTCAACTATGCATGGCGAGAAGCCATTTGTAGTAGTCCTTGTCGCAACGACTCTATGCTTAGAACGTCAACGGCCAGCTCGATATTGTGATTCCGTCCCACCGGCACAAAATTGGGCTCCCGATACGCGTCCTTTTCCGGAATTGCATCGATGACGATCCACCGAATTCGACTGCTTGGCGATCCGATTCTCCGCACACGGTGCGAGTCTATCACCAAGCCACGTTCCACGGCCGTCCGTGTCATTCTCGACGACCTCAAGGAAACCCTCCGGGATTTTCAATCCCGCTTCGGCTACGGCCGGGCAATCGCCGCGCCGCAGATCGGAGCGCCGGTGCGAATGGTGTATGTCGAGATGGAGAAGCCCTGGGCGCTCATCAACCCGGAAATCCTGGACGTCGGAAACGAGGACTTCAGCGTCTGGGACGACTGCTTTTCGTTTCCAAACCTGCTCGTCCGGGTCTCGAGGGCGCATCGGATCCGGGTGAAGTATCAGGACGTGAAAGGCGAGTGGGAGATCGTGGATCTGGAGGGGGACAGGGCGGAGCTGCTGCAGCACGAACTCGACCATCTCGACGGTGTGCTGGCCGTCGACCGACCACACGGACTCGACCCTTTCTGCTTGCGAGAGGAGTGGAACCGGATACACGCCATCGGTGGCCGTTACGGCCGGCCGGAGCAGAGAACCGCCAATTACGCGACCCCGCTTACCGGATTGATCTGAGTCCTTCGATCCGTCAGAACCAACGGCCGAGACGAACGAACATTGCGTCACGGCCGTCGTCGTTTCTTCCGTACTCAACGCGCACCGGGCCGATCGGGGTTTCGGCGCCTCCCCCAATCCGGGCCCCCACCAGCCAATGTCCATACTGCAGGAGTGAGCCACCCGACAACATGCGGCCGGAGAAGAGGTCGAGCCGGAGGTCGAGTGGTCCGATCAGCCGATGACTGATTGTCATGTCCCCCAGCAATTCCCTGTCTCCCCGCAATTCGCCGACGTGCAGTCCTGGAAAGCCCTCGGCTCCGCCGAGCATCATGCTCAGGTGCAACGGCAGGTGCTCCCCGATGCCGAAGCGAAATCCGGGTCGAACATCAAAACCTTCGATGACGAAGGATTTCCCGGCAACGACCGACAACCACTTGTAGGCGGTTGACCACCGGGCTTCGATGCGCAGGTCGGGGTCCTCAGCTCCAAGATCACTGGAGAGCTCGGCTGTCAGTCCAACCGCCTGGCGGTCGAGGCCCGTGGGCTCGTGCCAGAGCCTTCCCTCGACCCCCAGAGCCGTGCGCCAATGACCACCGAGGGCGCGCTCAGCGTCCAGTCGTGCGCCGGCCTCGCGGATCTTGAATGGTTTGCCGGCATCGCCGGCAACGTCGAAGCGGCGGACGAGTTCCCGCGCGCCCCAGAGATGAACGGCAGGGACGATAGCCTCAGGTGCCAGTGCACCTCCGCTGACGCCCACCCCGATTTCCTGGCGGAGTTCACCGAGCTGCACGGCGCCGCTCGCGGCAAACGCGCTGTTCATCAGATTATGGTCGACTGCGCCCAACCACATCCTTCCCCCAAGATCATTGTCGTACGTGAGGCCGAGACCCGCGACCCGCCGGGGCCCCTCTCTCAACGAAACGTCCATCTGGAGGGAATCCCGGGGACCGTGAGGTGAGAGCCAGATTGCCCGGAACCGATCTGACGCACCGAGGGCGCGGAGCCCGGAGCGAATGGCCCGAATGTCGATGGTATCGGAGTCGGCGAGTCGAAGGATGCGTCGGAGGTAGCGGCGGTCCTCGGCTCTTCCACCGTTAACAGATACGGCGAACACCCTGTCCGGAAGCGGCCGGCGCGCCGGGGGCGCCCCGTTCGGAAGACAGGTCGCCGTTCCGAGCGAATGCACCGCCGCCTGGTATCCGAGACTCACCAGCCGGTCGACGCTCTCCGAAGAGAAGTCGAGACTGGCGAATCCACCGACATCTGGCCTGATGGAGATATCACTCGGACCCAGCGAGTCAGCCGCTTGGGCGAACAAAAAGCCAAGAAGCTGATCCGCGACTGCAAGCGGGGAGTCGAAATCAGTCCTGACGGAAAGGTGCGCCGTGGCGTCCGAAACGATTACGCGCGTCGCGCCGGCACTCCGGGCGACAGCAACGGGAATGTTTGCCACGAGTCCGCCATCGCCGAGGAAGCGATTGTCGATCTGCTCCGGGGTGAACACGAGAGGTATTGAAAGGCTAGCCCGGACGGCGCGTGCGAGGTCCCCGGTCGACAGAACGACCAGTTCACGGCCGGATAGATCGGTGGCCACGGCACGGAACGGAATCGGTAGCGAGTCAAACGAGCCTCGGGCCAGCAAGTTCCCGCGGAGCAGGGCGGCGTTCAACAGCGCATCGACCTCTGACTCACGGACCGCCGCCCGCTGGAGGACGAAGCCATGAGCTCCCTCCTCCCAGACAACCAGGGGTGGCAGGCTGTGAAGCGCCTGCGAAACGCGCGGCTCGTACGATCGAAAGAGATCGGTGAGTCTGAGCGTGTGGGAGAGTGAGTCGATTTCACGTCCGGAATATCCGCTGGCGTACATCGCGCCGATGATCGCACCCATGCTGGTGCCCACGACGATGTCGGGACGGATACCTGCGCTATCCAGCGCGCGGAGAACTCCGATGTGGGCCAGTCCCTTGGCGCCGCCCCCGGACAGCACGAGCGCGACGGGGCCTGCGGGGCAGGATTGTGCTTCTGCGACGCGGGCCTGGATTGAGAGCAACAGAAGAAGAAGGCGGAAGACCGATCGGGGCATGCGAGAAATCTAATGGTCGCGAGTGCATGCAGCGCGCGCGGATCGATTCATTTCCCCCTTGCGTAGGGAAGTTTGTCTTCGTATACCTATGCCATCCGTGA
>JBDUEA010000018.1:0-32436 GCA_040002695.1 Gemmatimonadota bacterium
AACGCATCGTTAGACCCGTCACGCGCTATCGACCCGGGCAGCGCCACGTGAGCCTGGTGCATGTGCCAGCCCGTCGCTTGCAGCTGATGCCCAATCCGTCAGGCCACATTTCAGGCAGCTTTTCCAGGTCACCCCACGGCCAGCCGGAGTCTCGCGGCCGTACATTGCTCGTCGCACTCTTCAGAGTCGCACTCAACCACTGCGCTGACGGAGGCTCCCGTGGATCCGCTCAACGAGCAACGTCGCACCTTCCTTTTCACATTGGCCGGACTTGGCGTCAGCTCGCTCCTGACCCAGCGCTTCGGCGCCGCGGGGAGCGCCTCGCCAGGTTATGTACTCGGCCCAGACGAGGGTGAGCGCCTCGTCCACTTCCGTGATCACGGGAACATTGTCATCAAGGCCGGCGCCAGGACCGGCTTCGACGATCTCGCGGTAGGAACCCAACAGGTGACGGTCGGGGCCGGCATCCCGATTCACCGCCACCTGCGTATGGACGAGGCGTTCTACATAATGGAAGGGGCTGGCGTCGTGGTCCTTGATGACACGCGTCACTCTTTCGAACAGGGCAGCACACTGTTCATCCCCAGGAATACCTGGCATGGCTTTGAGAATCCCGACCAGGAAGCCCTCTTACTGTGGATGACATCGCCCGCCGGCCTCGATGGGTTTTTCCGTGACACCTGCAGCCCGCCAGGAGTCCCCGCGAAGGGGCTGACTCGAGAGCAGATCCACGCGATCGCCCGAACGTATGGCACCGAGTTCAGATAATTTCTGAACCGGAAGGACTGATCTTCGCTCGTTGTGATCGCGCTCGGAGCTTGAATTGTCCGCTGGCGGCTCCGCGGCCCTGGCCGGCGCAACGTTCATCTCAAATCGTCCTGGCAACGCCCATGTTGAGCCCGCACGTGACGTTTCCCTTGATCGGCCTCGTCAGCCTCGTAGTCGGCTGGCCCCTGGCCCGCCGTCGTGTGCCGCCGAACCGGTGGTATGGCGTGCGATTGCCGGCCACGTTGTCGAACCCCACGATCTGGTATGCTGCCAATGCCGAATGTGGTGAGGGTCTCGTCCGGCTCGGCGCCGTACTACTCGTCGTGGCCCTCGGCCTGTTGTTGTTGCGCGGATTGCCTGAGCTGGTCTATGTCCTGATCTGCGTAGCGGTCTTTCTGATCGGCAGTCTGCGAGCCACGGTGCGCGGCGTCCGCCTCGCTAAGCGTCTCTCGAAGACCGATCGGCTCGGCGCGTCGGGCGGTGCGGCCTGACAGCTGCCTGAAGCAGGCAGACCGCTGGTCTGAAGGACTCCTCGGAGTGTGCGTGCCGCGGCAGGATCGCGCGCAGCTTATGCACGGGCATTGCGTGTCAACAATCACTCATCCCCTGGCACCATGAAGCGACTCAGACCTGTTGCCCTGCATTTGGCTCTTCTCGCGCTGGCCGTTCCTCAAGTCGGCATCGCTCAGGCCGCAGGGACCAAGCCTTCCGCCTCCGTCGCTACCGTGTGGGGACTCGAGGAAGCGTACTGGAAGTATGTGCAGGCGGGGGACGTGACGAACTATGTGACGCTGTGGCACGACCGGTTCGTGGGCTGGCCCTGCGTCACCGCGCACCCGGCAGCGAAGGACTCGATTGGCAACTGGGTACGCCGCATTCGCGATGAGCACATCCGCCTGAGCTCACATCTTACCCGTGAGGGCGCTGCGGACTACGGAGACCTGGTCGTGGTCTACTACACTACTCCGATGCTGCGTGAATACCCGGATGGGCGGGTAGAGGGGCGTGACACCGTGTGGAAGTTCACCCATACCTGGCGACGTCAGAACACGACGTGGCAGATTGTCGGCGGGATGTGCGGCTTACCGGCGGCCGGCACCTTCTAGCGACCAACTGCCGGCCGGGGGCGTTCGACGCCCGTCAGGGATCCAGTATTGGAGGGCTGCGATCTGACCAACACGTGCAGCTGACAAACGCCTCCAAATCGACGTGCAGATTCGGGCTCAAGCGAGTCAGCTTCCTTTCATGGCGAGCATCTCGCGCGAGGTTCTATGGCTCGTAAGATTCGTGCTGTTCGGCCTGCCACCCACACCTCATGCAACAGCATGTGATGGCAACATCCGGGAGGTGGTGTGCTGCGCGGACTCGCACGTTGGTCCGGTTGGTCCCTCTGCGCGCTCTGGCTCGTATGGGCAATCTCGACAGCCTATCTGGTGACCACGAATAATGCGCGGGCGCGGGATGCCAGCAGACAATTCGAGCGCTCGACCGACCTGAAACCCGAGAATACCATTCCGCCAGCCCGGACTGCCGACCAAGACTCGTTCGATGCGCTGCTCTATACGGCGCTCCAGGCTGCGAAGCAGGATTCCACGAGTCGCACCACGATACTTGCTCGTATTACCTCGGAAGCCTATCAAGACACGATTCGACGCGCCTACCGGGTGCCAGTCAGGATTTCGTCGGCCCAGCGTGATTCCCTGCACGACGCAATGGGCTCCTTGTTCGCCACGGCATTTGGGCCGGCCGTGAAGTGGACACTCGACTCTCGGGTCTACCCTCTTCTGGGATTCCTCGTCGGCGGGCCACTAGCGCTTCTCGCGCTCACGGGGTCGTGGGCGTTCGCCCGGCGTCGCTATGGAGAACTATCTCGCGACGTCACGATCTAACCAGTGCATGCAGCTGGCAAGATGTTTGTTCAAGTGAATCGTCGGTCGATGGACGGTTCCAGCCGGAGCGCCGACCCGGCCGTTCGCCCGGCCGGCACTCAATTACTCTTACTTTGGCCCAATCCCTCGTTCTACCTTCTCGACTCTCACTCCAGGAGTTCACTATGGCGATCTATCTCTGGCAAGCCTCGTATACCGCGGAGGGCACCAAAGGCCTGCTTAAGGATGGGGGCACCAAGCGCCGCGCTGCCGTGCAGAAAATTATCGAGCAGGCGGGCGGAAAGCTGCATGCTTTCTACTTCGCCTTTGGCAATGCGGATGTCTGCGGCATCGCCGAGTTTCCAGACGCCTCCACGGCTGTGGGGCTGAGCCTCGCCATCAACGCGAGTGGAGCGGTGAGTTTTCGAACGACACCTCTGATCACGCCAGAGGAGATGGATGCCGCCACCAAGAAGGCGGTCAAGTACACTCCTCCAGGCGCCTGACCTAGGCCCTCGCCACGCTCGCTTGCGCGACCGCGCGTCAGGCCGCACCTTATGCGCGTCTTTTCAGGAACGGCCGGCCTGCCACATGCCGTCGCTTCGCATCGAAATCAGTAGGGATGTGACGGCAAGCCGTCGTTGGCGTGTGTGCGGGAGCACGATTCCCGGACCTCCTCAAAGGCGCAACCACTATTTCCTGCCAGTGCCTCACCCAGCTTCGAATTGAATGGACGGAGTCGCGGCATGATCGCTCCCTGGCAGCCTTTCAGCGAACCCATTCGCACCACCATGACACGCACGGTGAGCCTCGCGCTCGTGGTCGGTGCGGCCGTGGCATGGCGATTCGGACGACTCGCACTGTGGCCCCTGGCGACGGTTCTCGTGCTCTGGTTTTCGTTTGGAGGGCACTGGGTCGAGCTGTGGTTCCTGAACTGGCTCCGTCCTCGCCTCGCGCGTGAGAGGCTCGCGCAGGTCGGGGCGCGGATCGCAGTCTGGTTCCTGGGTGGCATCCTGCTTGGGCTCGGCGTGGTGTCCACGATGCGCCTCTCGCAATTGATGCAGGGCATCGCCCGTCCGGCATGGTGGGTGGCCGGCGTCGCCTTCGTCGCCCTGGAGTTGATCGTACACCTGGCATTTCTCCTGCGCCGCCGCCCCAACTTCTATCAGGGGACGGCATAGACGGCCCGACGGTTGCGCCAGCGCTCGGCGCCGCGGCCATCGGCGCCTGGATGAATCTATTGCGGCTGACGGAGCCATGCGTCGCTCCGACCAGATCTTCCGCTCTGGCCAGGTCGCACAAGGCCCTGATCCTGGTGTCAGCTCATTCTCGAGTTGCCGCCTGGCGCCCTGCCCTTGCAGCCAAAGCACGAAACGGTTCCCTTGGCAGCACCGATCGACATCCCGGGACGACAACACGGCCGCCGCACGGCCCGGCCATGGCAACAGT
Organism: Gemmatimonadota bacterium; assembly: GCA_040002695.1. Taxonomy (GTDB): domain Bacteria; phylum Gemmatimonadota; class Gemmatimonadetes; order Gemmatimonadales; family GWC2-71-9; genus JBDUEA01. The sequence goes on from JBDUEA010000018.1 coordinate 4,086, forward strand.
ACCAAGGCGGTCGGCCGATTCCACGACTCCTGCCTCTCGAGGAACCTGATCGTGAACGCACTCTCTGTTTTCATCCCCATCACTTTTCTCTGCGTCGCGGTCACCGGGATCATCGCTTCCAGCATCCTCAAGATCCAGCGGCTCCGCCTCGAGGAGGCTCGGCTCCGCGCCGGCGATCCCGCGGAGCTCGAGGATCTGGCAACCCGAACGGCGACCCTCGAACGAGAATTGGCCGAAGTCCACGAACGCCTCGATTTCGCCGAGCGGATTCTCGCCCAGACAAACGAGAAGGCCGGGTTGCCTCCGGCGCGGCGGCCCCTGTAGTTCACGCATGGCGGCCGGTCGCGCTTCGAACGAACGCGGGCTTTGCGTCATCATGCGTCGCCCTCGGCTTATATGCGACGAGTTGGCACGACCCTCACTCTTCGGTCACGACGCGATGACTCTCGAGCAAGTCGACGACCATCTGTATCGAGCCTGGTATGCCGCACTCGTCTGGCCGTCGCATTGGTAATCTTTGGCCTGCTGGCTTGTGCGTCGGCGGAACCCGCAACACGAGCCCCGAGCTTATGGTGGCTCAACATCCCCGTCATCTTTGCGTTCGTCTCCGGAATCTCACGCGGCTCCGCCTTCGCCATCCTCGGCCTCCTTGGCGAACTCGCGTGGCGGCACTGGGAGGCCGTTCTCCGGCATGCCTTCTTTCCGACCGCCACCCTCCTCGTTGTCGGCTACTTTCTGATTCAATGCCTCCGAGTGACGCGGGCTCGGAGACACTCTCAGCCAATTGCCCTGCCGAGGCACAACTAGTTCCCCGGCCTGCCTCCGACGCGGACGAATTGCGCCTGAGAAGCCCATCAGGTTGTCAAAGCACGGGCGGAACCCGCGAGGACCCCAGATGGACGAGTGGTTTACGAAGTTTTACGAACGGCGTACGCTTCCGGCTCCAGCTGCCGAGGAGCTGATGGAACGTGGCTACGTGGTCTTGCCGGGACCGATTCCCGCCGAGTCCATCCCGAAATTGCAGAGCAGCTACGATGCCGCTGTTGCGAGCGCGGCCGAGGCTGACGTTGGCCGCGGCAGGGCGTCAATCCGAGTGAACGACTTCGTGAACCGGGGCCCCGAGTTTGACCTCATCTATGCATGGCCGCCCGCGCTGGAGGCATGCGTCCGCGTGATTGAGCGGCCGTTCCGCCTCAGCGCAATGCACGCGCGGACGCTGCCGAGTGGCGGCTCGGCGCAGGAACTCCACACCGACGTTCCGCGAACGTCCGATGCCTGGCCCATGCTGGGACTGATTCTCATGGTAGATGGATTCGGGACCGAGAACGGCGCCACGCGCTTCGTGCCCGGCTCGCATCGCTGGACCCAATCCCCTGGAGTGTCATTGCGCGATCCCCACGCGCCGCATCCCGACGAGGTCCTCGCTTGCGGGGCCGAAGGATCGGTCATCCTCTTCAACACCTCAACGTGGCATGGCCACACGGCGAACATCTCGCCGGCGCCACGACGCTCTCTCCAGGCGACGTTCATTCCGCGCGAGGGGAAACCCGCCACGGATTTTGCAGCGCGGATGCGGCCGGAGACCTACGCCCGGATCGGACCGATCGCGCGCTACGTCATCGGCGTCGGCTCGGCACCAGGCGCGCCGCCGGCCTGACGGGAGTTGCACCTGACAGGAGACTCGCAGAGCGTGTCAGCCTGCGTGAGCGTACCTTGAAGCGCACGTCGATAATCATTGGCGTTGGCGATGCGGTCCGGAGCTTCGAATGGTATCAGCCGCTGATCGGCCCGCCGGCAACGACTCCTGCCCATGACTACTTCGGACCCATCACGAACATCCTTCTTTGCTGAGCCCCGATCACGCAACGCCCGGCAATGGGGTGCGGTTGTTCTTCGGGATCCGGACGGCAAGTACGTCACGATCAGCGCGCTGGCGCCGGCACGACTGCGTGTTGTACTCGTGGGCCTGAACGACGTGCGGACCCCAGAAGGCGCACCAGCGCCGCGATCTCCGCGGACGAACCGTGTGCTTGACGAAGGAGCTTCCGCGAGACTGCTGCCCGGGACTACATTGCGGCGTAATCGACCGGGGAGCCAGGGTGGCTGACGATCGTCCTGCGGGTGGAAGCACCGAGGAGCTTGCCGCCATCCTGTACGATGAGCTCAGCGCCATCGCCCACCGGCTCCGGCGTTCTGAACGCGCCGATCATACGCTGGAAACTTCCGCACTGGTCCACGAGGCCTTTCTCCGCCTCGCCAAGGAGCAGGCTACCAACTGGCAAAGTCGTTCGTACTTTCTCGCCGCGGCCGCCAACACCATGCGCCGCGTCCTGGTCAGCTACGCCCGTGCTCGCAATGCCGGCAAACGGGGCGCCAATCTCCGCTCCATCGTTACAACCATCCCCAATGCGATCGAGTCCGGTGATGCGCTCGACGTTCTTGTCCTCGATGACCTGCTCGATCGCCTCACCCTGCTCGACAAACGACAGGCGCAGGTACTCGAGCTGCGGGTCTTTGGTGGGTTCGAGGTCGAAGAGGTCGCCGGCATCCTCGAGGTCTCTCCCCGCAGCGTCAAACGTGACTGGCGTTTCGCCAAGGCCTGGGTGGCGTGTCAGCTGAGCCCGACAAGCTAACCGAGGCCGCCGCGCGGGAACGCTGGCGCCGAGTGCGGGCCATTTTCGACCAGGCCGCGGACGACATTCCTGAACGCTCGGAGGCAATCGTTGCCAGCGAGGCGGGCGATGACGCCGCGCTGCGCGACGAAGTCCTGAAACTGCTCGCCGCGTTCCGCGGGGACGCGATGGGACTCGAGGAGGCGCGACTGGACATCGGCGGTTCGGATGACAGTGCCGAGCGGATCGGCTCCGCCGTCGCGAGCTACCGGCTGACAAGGCTGCTGGGACGAGGCGGGATGGGCGCGGTGTACGAGGGCGTCCGTACCGATGGCGCGTTCGAGCATCGCGTCGCGATCAAACTCATCCGCACTCCGGAAGGTCAGCGCGACATTGCCACTCGCTTCCGGCGCGAGCGCCAGATTCTCGCGGCCCTGGAGCACCGGAACATCGCGCGGCTACTCGATGGCGGCACGACGGACCGCGGCGAGCCTTTCTTCGTCATGGAGTACGTCGAAGGATCGCCCATCACGACGTTCTGCGAGACGGGCCGCCTGAATGTCGAGCAGCGGCTCCGTCTCTTCCGCCAGGTCTTCGCGGCCGTCGAGCACGCCCACGGCAAGCTGATCGTTCATCGCGACCTCAAACCCGCCAACATCCTGGTTGGAAATGATGGGAGCGTGAAGCTCCTCGACTTTGGCGTGGCCAAACTACTGGGTGCCCAGGATGGGGACGAGCTGACGACCATCGGGAACGACCGGATGTACACCCCGGAGTACGCCAGCCCCGAGCAACTCCGCGATGAACCGATCTCCGCCGCGAGTGACGTCTATGCCCTCGGCGTTGTCCTCTTCGAGGTGCTCGCGGGCAGGCGTCCCTACGCGGTCGCGAGCCGTTCACCAGTTGCCGCCTTGCGCGAGGCCGAAGCGGAAACTGCACGCCTCAGCGCAGTCGGCGGCGAAGTCGACGAAATCCTGCGCAAGGCAATGCGTGCGGACCCGGCGCTGCGCTACCACTCAGTCGAGCAATTCGATGGCGATGTGCGGTGCTATCTCGCTGGTCTGCCGATATCGGCTCGGCCCGACAGCCTTGGGTACCGCACCGGGAAATTCATCCGCCGGCACTTGGCGAGCCTCACCGCCGCGGTCGCAGTCACCGCGGCCGTGATCGTGGCTGCGGTCTTCATGGTGGCCCAGAAGCGTGATGCCTCGGAAGCCCGCAACTGGGAGTCGACAGTCGACGTCGCCGCGGGGCTTCAGGAACTCGCCTCGATGAAGATCGGGAACGACGGACTTCTCGAGTCGGACGTACTCCTCCGGAAGGCGAACACCCTCTGTGGCACGCAGCCGCGTCGGGCCGAGCTGTCCCCCACCTGCGTCCTTGTAATGCACGACCTCGGCGTCAGCGCACTCTGGCGGGGCGATCTCATCGCGGCCGACTCACTGTTGCGCCAGGTACTCGGGATCGCGCGCGGGTTTCCGGGGATCAAGCCGGTTCTGCTCGCCGGCATCACCTCTGATCTTGCCCAGGTGCGCGACGCGGCGGGTGACTATACGGAGGCCGAGCGTCTCTACCGTGCGTCATCGGACCTGTTCGCACGGGATAGCTCGGACCAGTCGCCCAAACGGTTTGGGATGCTCGGATGGTTCGCGCTGTGCCTCGAGCGACAGGGCCGCCTGCGGGAAGCGGATTCCCTGGTGCAGATCGAGCTACCGAGAATGCGAGGTTTCGACCGGGGTGTCGTGCTGATGCATCTGGCGTGGATCCACGCTCAGGAAAACCGGCTGGATCTGGCTCGGGACGAAGGCCGGCGCGCCAGCGCCCTCGCTGGCAGCGTGGTTGCGGACACCAGTGCCCTGCTCTACGTCAAGTTCACGGGAATCATCGGCGCGCTGCAGCTCAAGCTGGGGGATGTAGACGGGGCGATCTCTCAGCTTCGCCAGGTCATGACCGTCGCATCCGGCCGCTACGCCGCCACCGATCCTCGCCTGGCAGAAGTCCAGCAGTATCTCGGCGACGCATGGCTGGCGAAGCACCAACCCGACTCGGCCGGTCCTTTGCTCGCCGCCGCCGCCGGCACCTTCCAGCGACGATTCGGACCCACCCACCCGCAGACCATTGCAGCCCTTCGAGACCTGGAGCGAGCTCGCCCGTAACACCGATGGCCCCTCCCGCGGCATTTTCGCGCCACTATCAGTATCACCACCCACGTTCGACTGGCCCCCCACAGGGTGCCACCTCCTTTTCACAGCTGAGGTGTGCGATGAGAAGTGCCGTCTCCGTAAGGCGTATGTCCCTGGTACTGGTTCTTGCAGGCACCTGGGCTCCGGCTGCCCTCCAGGCACAGTCCGGAGCCAAGAGCAGCTCGATCACATCCGATGCTGCCGTTGGCATCCGGTTCGGGACGTTGGGCTTGGGGCTCGAGCTCGGCAAGCTGCTCATGGACCATGTCTCGGCACGCGTCGGCTTCAACTTCGGGAGCTTGAACAACACCGGGAAGCAGCAGTCCGGCATTACCTACGATGTGCATCTCAAGCTGAAGGCGGTGGAGGCGCTGGTCGACTTCTACCCGGCAAAGAGGGGAGTCATGCATTTCACGGCGGGGCTGCTCACCAACCCGCTGACCATCAACGGTGATGGCCAGCCCAACGGATCCGGAACTTTCACGATCAACAACCACACTTACACGGCCGCGCAGGTCGGCACGCTGACCGCGATCGGAAAATACCCGAGTGTCTCGCCATATCTCGGACTCGGATTCGGCACCCCGGCCGATCGCGGGGGTCGCATCAAGTTCCTGTTCGATCTCGGCGTGGGGATCGGTAAGCCGAAGCTGTCGCTCACGTCGACAGGGGCAGCCAGCGATCCCACGCTTCAGGCGGACCTCGATGTGCAGCGGGACAAGACGCAGAAGAACCTGGACAAGGTGCCGGTGTATCCGGTCATCTCGCTCGGGCTGGCGATCCACCTGTGATCTGAAGTCGGGGACCTGGGCAGTGTTTGAAGCGATGGCATGATCTGGGCGCGCCGGGGCAATTTGTTGGTTGAGTCGAGGTTCGGCGGCCCTTCCCTTCCGGGGTGCTTGTGAGCAGTGCATGTCTCGCCGTCGGGGTAAAACCTCGGCGGCGAGCCATTTCATTCCCGCAGGACGGCGCGAGCTCTTAGTTCATTCTCCAGGAGCCCGTCTCCTTCGGAAACCTCGTTTCCGTGTGTGCTCACCGTATCGAAATACTCGCCCGCGCGCGGCCTTTGATGGCCGAGGCGACCGTTTGCTCGGGGGCGCCATCGGGCAGGACCTCACCGTAAATCAGCATCAGCTCGCGACGCCTGCTGGCATCAGGGAGATGAAACAGGCGCAGGGTCACGAACGTGCCCTCGAGCGAATATCCGTGGGCGCGCAGATAGTTCTCCGCGGCCTTGGAGTCGGAGCCTGGGCGATCGTCCATCGTGAAGTAGTGTGGACGGGCCCGCACGTCGCCCATGAACGCGAGCGATCCCACGACGACGGGCTCCTGCTGCAGACCGGAGTAGTCGTAGGTGTAATTATTCTCAGGGTAGTAATGCTCGAACTGCAGCCACCAGAAGCGCCGGATCGAGTGATTCGGCGCGGCATCGACGAAGAAATGCTGCTCGGCTCCCGCCACGCGCAGGATGTCGATAACCTGTCCGCCGACATAGTGGAATGCGGAGTCCACGACGAACGCCGCGGCTGGATCGGATTTCGAGACCAGAGCGCCGCCGGTCACCTGTCGAAGAGGCGCCGGGGCCTGTGCGATGAGGGTGCAGGGCAGCGAGAGGAGCAAGGCAACGGCAGAGAGAACGCGCATGGACCACTCGACAGGGAAAGTTGGGTGCCCGTACGGGCTCGATCCGACCGGGTTTCGTCGGAACTCTGCTGGGGACCGGCCGCGTCGCGGCAAACCTTGACCAGGATGCCGCGGCCTCGGCCGTTTTCGCGGATCGGCGGATTCACCCCGGGGGCGCCTCCACCCTTGCAGCCTGGGCAAAAATCAGTTCCCTTGGTCGTATCGATCAACATCCCGAATCGAAAACGAGCCCGACTATGAACCGCGGAGCCGCCAGCCGTGGCCGGGCATGAAGTTGCCGGGCCGCGGTTCTCGATGGAAGGTTGAATTGTTTCGGCGCGGAGGTGAGCTCCTGCAGTTATGCAAAGGCGTGCGGGGCCCTAATGAAGGCGACTAAGGAGGAGCTTGCTCGTGGAAGAATCGCTGTCCAGCAGCGGTACCTTTCTCATGAAGTTTCTCTTTCCTGTCGTTTGGCTCGGCGGCTTCGGTCTTGGCACGCTCGGCCTCTGGACCGGGACTCCTCATGTCAGGTGGGAAGGTCAGGACACGGCGCCGCCATGGGCGAAGTGGATTTTCCTCGCGGGGCTCTTCCTCGGAGCTTGGCTGATAGGGCGTATCGCCGTCCCGCTCAAACGCGTGATACTATCGGGAGACAAGCTCCTCATAAGCAATTACTTCTCCGAGGTCTCCGTTCCTCTCACTTCGGTTCTCCGTGTGGGACTGTCACGGAATGAAAGCGTCAACAACACGCCGCTTGCATTCGTGGAGCTCAAGGAGCCCTGCGCATTCGGGTCCATAGTCCAGTTCATCCCGCGGTCCCCCGAGGATCTTGAAACGCTGTCCCGTCGCATTCGGCCGGTGGATGGTCATGCTCTCGACTCGGCGAGGCAGGTGGGCAGCTGACGCCGCAGCAGGCCTCGCAGCCTGCAGGGCGACTATGGTCGCGCCCGCTGGAACTCAAGCGGTGAGCCCCACGCGGGCGCCGGTCCCTGAACAAGGGAAAGCACCGATGGATTCCGTCGCCTCTCGCCACGTGACTTGGACTTGCAGCTGCCGTGCGGAAGCGGCCGCCGACCGGCGAACGCTCAGGTCGCGCCCTCCTGCTGTTGGCCGTCGACCAGACCATTGGAGACTTCGAGGATCACATCGAGCGGCTGGATCGGCTTCCACTGTACGCGGCCAACCATCGCGGACGCGATGCACGTAGAGGGCTCGGCCTGCTGGCCATTTTCCAGCCAATGGCGGAGATCATGACGTCCGGGAGCTCGCGGAGCTTGATTCGATATTTTCCCTGTTCGCCGTCGCCTGGCAGATTAGGGGTACACCCGATCCCTCATGCTCCCTTTGTCCCAGTGCGACGCCGCGGCCTTGGCTTCTTCTTCGGCGGTGCACGCCGGACCAGGACCTCTGAATTGGCGGCGACCGCGGACCGAATCAACTTCTTGAACGCGGCTTCGTTGAGCTTTTCGCCTTCGCGAATGTCAATGGCTCGGCGCGTGTTCCCCTCGAGACTGGAGTTGAATAGCTCTCGCGGGTCTTCGAGCGAAGCTCCTCTGGCGAAGGTGAGCTTCACAACTTGCCTGTATGTCTCTCCCGTACAGATAATGCCGTCATGAGACCAGACCGGAACTCCAGGAGAAGAGGCCTTTGCCCATTTCCATTCCTCTTCGATTCCGGGGTCGGCGTCGTGGATGCGCTGGCGAACCCAGGCGAGGGTCTCGCCCCTCCAGTCCCCCAGCTCCCGGATCCGCTTCGTGATGTTCTTGGACGCGGTCGTGCCGCTCGGCGCACGTTTAGTCGTCATGATCTCTCCGATTCGAGTTTCGACCTGCCCCACGCTTGACTGATACCCATTTTCCGGAGCATAGGTCGCTCAGAAGCTGTCGTCAACATGGCGATTGATCGCTTTCATGTCGGACGAATAATGGCTACGCTCACATTCTCAGAACCCGCACGAACTATGAGAAAGCAGCCTGTCCGATCGAGAGACGCTCCTCTATCGACTCTGGACTGCCCACCCTCAGGAGGAAAGGCCCGCCTCGGCCTCCGCACAATGCCATCGTCACACCGAAACTGCAGCCCCTGTTCGATACAACCTGAACACCGGACCATCGAATGAACTCCGAGCAACCGACCCTCAAGCGCGTGATCGGCGTGGGCGGCCTGGCCGCCGTCATCTTCAATATCACGGTTGGCGCGGCGATCTTCGTGCTGCCGGCACACGTCGCCTCCACCCTGGGTCCAGCCGCGCCACTCGCTTATCTCGTCTGTACCGTCGCGACCGGGCTGGTGGCGCTCTGTTTCGCGGAAGCCGGGAGCCGAGTGCCCCGAAGTGGGGGGCCATACGCATATATAGAAACGGCGCTGGGTTCCTACATCGGGTTTGTCTGTGGCGTCCTGTTGTGGCTCGGTCTCACTCTCGCCATGGCTGCCGTCGGAACCGTGTTTGCCGATTCGCTTTCGGCTCTGTTCCCCCAGCTCGCCGGCCCTGTCGCGCGAGCCATCGTCCTGGCCTCGATGTTCGTCGCCCTCGCCTTCATCAACGTGCGGGGAGCTTCCCTCGGTTCGCGCCTGAGCGGTATCTCGACCATCGCGAAACTCGTTCCGTTGATCGCATTCGTGGTGCTCGGCCTGCCCCATGTCCACGCAGCAAACCTCACCTTCTCAACCATGCCACCGTTGCTGACAGTGGGTGAGGCCGGGCTCCTGCTGATCTTCGCCTTCTTCGGAATGGAATCCGCCCTTCAGGTCAGCGGAGAGGTCAAGGATGCCTCGCGGACGGTCCCTCGCGCGATTGCCATCGCGCTCTCCGGAGTCGCCCTGCTCTACATCTCCGTACAGCTGGTCGCGCAAGGGGTGTTGGGGAGCGCGCTGGCCGCACCGGAAACGGCAAAGGCGCCGCTGGCCGCGGCCGCGAACATCTTTGCAGGCGAGGCTGGATCCCGTCTCATCCTGGTCGGGATGATCGTTTCCACATTCGGATTCATGACCGGGATGATGCTCTCGACCCCGCGGACGCTCTTTGCGCTGGCCACCGATCGCTTCCTCCCTCGGGCGCTTGGTGCAGTGCATCCGGTGCACCGCACTCCTCATATCGCAATCTGGGTGCAGGCCGTCCTTGTCTGCCTCATCGCGCTTACCGGAACGTACGTGCGACTGGCTCTGCTGGCCGATGTGGCGCTCCTGCTGGTGTACCTGGCCTGCTGCATCGCCGCATGGCGGCTTCGACGGCTCAATATCGGCGCTGAGGCCAATCCGTTTCTGATGCCGTGGGGCAACATCGTGCCGTGGCTCGCGGCCGCTCTCATCGTGGGTCTCCTGGCGCGCGCCAACAGCGAGGCATGGTTTCTGACGACCGGCGTGATCGGTGTGGCATCGATCGGTTTTCTGCTCCGGTCCCGGTCGAAGATTTGAGTGGGTATTCCTGCCCCTCACCGCAGCGGCGCGGTCAGGCAGTGCTCGCTACCGTGTCATTCATGCGTGCGTTAGCATCTTCGCCATCCCTTCCCGGCGAATCGGAGTCGGTGATTTCCATCCCCGGCGGCATCACTGTAACTTCGCCCTCCGCCGAATCCCCGCCACAACTCTCAAATGGAGCCGTCCGCATGCGCCCGACACTTCTCTTAGGGCTTGGTATGGTCGCGGTGGCCTGCGGTCCCCGCTCGGAATCCCCCGCCTCCTCTGCGCCCCTCCCGCTCTCGGCCGCCGCGCTCGATTCCGTGAAGGCAGTCGACGCCGCCTTCGCGGCTGGAATGAACGCGAAGGATACGACGATGGTGTTTGCCGTCTATGCCGCCGATGCGAAGGTGATGCCCCCCGAATCTCCAACGCTCGACGGGGCCGCTTCCCATCCAGTCATAGCTGGCATGATTGCCGGTGGAGCAAGCGACTTCGTGCTCACTCCGACTCTGACGTACGGCGTCGGTGATCTGGCCTACCAGGTCGGAACGGCGAGCTTCAAGATGGGCGGCGCTTCTGAGACAGTAAAGTATGCGGAGGTCATACGGAGGGGTTCCGACGGCAGGTGGCGCTACGTCGTCGATATGTTCAGTGGCGTCGAGGTTCCCCCTGCCGCAACTGCGCCTGCCAGGAAGAAGTAGCTTCCTCCCGGGCGGTGGCCGCTCTGCCGCAAGGCGGTGAGAGCGGCCAGGCCTCGGAGGGTCGGCTATTGGTGAGAGAGCCTCGACTCACCGTCCCCCGTTCTCCCTTTGCATTGCCGCCTGCCGCTGCCAGCTGGCCGCAGGTGGAGAATCAGGGCCGCGCATATGAGTCCGAAGGCGACTCGCGGCGCGACGAACGCAACCAATATGGCCGCTGTCGTCACGCTTATGGTAGTCTGTTCGAGTAAGCGGGAGGCCGATCGAACTTCATCAGACCAGCGGCGCCGACATTCGTCCCCCGAATCATCGTCGCTCTTGCTCGCATCTTCGATCGGCAGGATTCTCCGGTGGCTGGGACGCAGCCGTGAGTTCGCCGGAGCACCCATTCTCCAGGCTCTCCCATGCTGTTCATTGTCCTGCTCCTCACCGTCACCGGCCTCCTCTGTTACGCGGCGTACAGATTGGGAGCACGGTCCGACGGCTGGGCATTGGTGCTTCCCCCGCTCCTCGTCCTCGCGGCGTGGCACGTACTGCTCGATCTCCCATCCAAACCCGGCGAAGGCGCCGCCTCCGGCGTCGCGGTGGTATTCGCTGCCATCTGGTACACCGGCGGACTCTGCCTGCTGCTGGGGATCATCCTGCTCGGCGCCGCGTTCTACCAGCGGCGCTCGCTTGTGATCGCGGCGATGGCCCTGCTCGTCATCGGACCAGCCATCGCAGTTCTGGTACATCGACTGCGCCCTTCCCCTCCCCCCGCGGAACCGTCACCTCGAACCGCGGCCGACGCGACGTATCTCGAGGGCTACACCTGGGCAGTCGACAATGGCATCACGACGGATACTGCATGCACCCGCGGGAGCCCTGCATTCGTCGCCGGGTGCACCAAGGCCATCCACCGCCACTAGAATTGCGCGGACCCCGGTTTCCATCTTTTAGCACCAGATCGGCTTCGGCTTCGACAAACGCTGGGACAGGTTCTACGCGGTCGGCCGGCGGAGAACGGCGTCCTCCGATGCTCCCGGGATTGCCGTACATTCTGCCAGGCGTGTCATTGTCGATTGTGCGGCCCCTCCCTCGACGCATCTGCAGAGGTTCAAACGTCGACACCTGAAGGGGGATTCTCATGCGAAAGCTCATAGTCTCCGAGTTCATGACGATGGACGGCGTGATGCAGGCGCCTGGCGGGAAGGACGAAGACCGCGATGGAGGTTTCGAGTACGGTGGATGGACGTTGCCGTACTGGCACGACGATATCGGCAACAGCTTCGTCGCGCTCATGGCGGATTGCGATGCGTTGCTGCTGGGGCGGCGCACCTACCTCACGCACGCCGAAGTGTTCGAGCCGATGCCGCCTGGTGACAAGTTCGGTGATCTCATGAACACGCCAACGCACTATGTCGTCTCGAGCACCTTGAAGACACCGATCTGGCGGAACACGACGATCATTCGCGACGATGTGATCGGATCCGTGAAGGCGCTGAAGGCGGGGCCAGGCAAGAACCTTCTCACAGACGGCAGCAGCCAGCTCGTGCATGCGTTGCTGGCGCACGACCTGGTCGACGAGCTGCATCTGCTCGTGTATCCGTTGACGCTGGGAACCGGCAAGCGCGTAATTCCCAGTGGTCTGCACTCGACGTTCCGCCTGCGTTCCTCGACACCATACCCATCTGGTGTCGTAGGACTCGACTACGAACGGCAGCGATAGTGGATTTCGTCCTTGGGCACATCCTCGAGGCGGTGCTCATCGGTCTCGGCGCAACCGCCCTGATCGACCTCTGGGCTCTCGTGCTACGACGGGGTTTCGATATTCCTTCGTTGAGCATGTGCCTCCTGGGGCGATGGCTGCTCCACATGCCGCAAGGAACCTTTGTGCATCGAAGTATTGCCGCGGCTTCGCCGAAAGCTCATGAGTGCGCTTGCGGCTGGATGGCGCACTACCTGATCGGCATCACCTTCGCATTGGCATTCGTTCTCCTCGCACCCGGAAGCTGGCTCCAGCATCCGACCCCCGGGCCTGCCCTGGTGTTCGGCGTCGTCACGACGCTGGTGCCACTGTTCGTCATGCAACCGTCACTCGGTCTTGGAGTCGCTGCCTCGAGAACTCCGCATCCCAATAAGGCACGTGTGAAAAGCCTGGCGACCCACACAGTGTTCGGCGCCGGGCTGTATCTCTGGGCCCTTCTCCTAAGCCACACCTGGTTTGGGGCTGGCGGATAGACGCACGACGGGCTCGAACGCCTGATCGCTTCCTTCACCCGCGGCTGTTCCCGTTGAGCGAGTACGCGCGCGAGTGGAGACCGATGCTTCATAGCGGCGCTTGATGTCGACGGCGCGAGACCGTCTTTCATCCCCGGGCGATGTAACCGCATTCGATTCGCCGGGCACCATGAATTGACTTGGACCGACGACGGAGACCAGGTGGACAACTTTGAGATCAAACAACCGGCATCATCCGATATCGAATTTCTCGAGGACCGGCTGTACGAGTTCAATGCCGGCACAACCGGAATCGATGACGGTCGGACACTCGGTGTGTTTTTGCGGGACGAATCCCGGAACATCGTTGCAGGTGCGACGGGGCACACATGGGGAGACACGTGCGAGCTGCGTCAGGTCTGGGTTGCGAGCTCCCTTCGCGGCCGCGGACTCGGCAGTCGCCTGATTGCGGAGGCCGAGGGGGAGGCGATTCGCCGCGGATGCCAGCAGCTCGTGCTTACTACTCACAGTTTTCAGGCGCCGGACTTCTATCGCAAACTCGGCTTCGACGTAGTTTCAGAAGTCCTCGACTATCCCCGTGGGCATTCTCACCTCGTCCTGGTCAAACGTCTGTTACCAGTCACCAGCGCGGCGATATGACCAGACCAGACGCATCGCAGCGGATCACCCCGTGAAGCCGACCATCGTTGAGCAGCCCCCATTGCGCGCGGCCTGTGTTCATCATCGAGGCCCCTATCATCTCATTGGTGAGGCCTTCGATCGCCTTCATCTGGACGTAACTTCGTGGCTCCACTCAGATGTGGCCTTACCGCTGATCGCCATCTTTTACGATGACCCGGCCACCGTTCCCCCCGCAGACCTCCGGTCGCATGCAGGCATCGTCCTCCCACCGGCCCTGGTCATCCCCGCCCAGCTTATCGAAGTGGTGCTGCCCGGTGGCCGGCATCTGAAAGGCCGGCACCACGGACCGTACGAGACTCTCCAACACACCTGGGCGAGCCTGAGAGAAAACCTGCAGCGTGGCGACGGACCTCGGCGACGGCCCGGGCCGAGTTACGAGGTTTATCTCAACACGCCAGGGACCGCCGCGCCAAACGACCTCCTGACGGAGATCTTCATTCCGGTCACCTGAGCTACCTCCAACTTCCCGGCCTCTCGCGATGCCTTGAGTACAGGTACCGCCGCGTCTAGAATGTCACTTACTCTTTCAGTATCCGCCTGCGCTTCTGCGCGGATATCGTCTACTAAGCTGTCCCTTCGGCTCACGCAGCAACTCTGAGCTGCTCGATCATCGGAGAACCTCATGGAGCAAATGCACTCGGTCATCGAGAGCCCGCGCGTTCCGCGGAAGGGAGCGTACTCCCAGGCGGTGCGACTCGGAGACCTGCTCTTTGTCGCCGGACAAGGCGGTCTCAACCCTATCACGGGCTCCCCCGCGGGTTCGACCTTCGAGCTTCAGGCGCGACAGGCATTCGACAATCTGCGGGCGATTCTCGAGGACGCCGGCAGCGGTCTTGAGCACGTCGTCAAGACCACCTGCTTCCTCGTGGTCCCCGAGGCGTTCGATCAGTTGAATCAGCTGTACACCGAGTATTTCCCGGTCTCGCCCCCGGCACGCTCGACGCCGATCGTACAACTCCCGCGCGGCCTGCTCTTCTCGATCGAAGCCATCGCCGCCGTGCCGCGGTCGTCTCGCACTGGCTGATCACTGCTTGGCGCCGGATGGATCTCGATGGAAAGATGAGCGCGAAATTCACGGTTGGTGACTGCGTCCGGGTTCCCGATGGCCGGGTCGGCCGGGTCCGCGCGCGCGTCGGTATTAAGCTGCGCGTGCGTGTCCGGCGTCGAACGAGCGCGAGCCACCAGTTCCTCGTACTCTCGCCCGCCCAGTTGACGCGCCTGGAATGTCCCAAGGGATGGATGAGCCCGGCGGGCTATCGACGGTACCTCAGGCCGACGCTGGCGAAACTTCGTATGCGCCTGCAATCCCGAAAGCAGACCTGAGGTATCCGGCTACCCTTCCACCGGCACCGCCGCGCCCGCCAGCCCGCCAACGATTCCCACTGTGACATTCGGACCGCTTGTCGATTCCGGTCGCGGCTGATCGACGTGTTGATGGAAGGCCATTCATCAACTCGATACCGGAGCCTGACATGTCCCGCAACGCAAAGCGAATTAACCGCGTCCTCTGGACCACCCAGGCCCTCCTGGCACTCCTCTTCCTTTTTGCCGGAGGGATGAAGCTCGTCCTGCCGCTCGCCGCGCTGCAGCAGGGGCCCATTGCCCTGCCGGGTGCATTCCTCAAGTTCATCGGCGTCGCGGAATGCCTGGGAGCACTCGGCCTCGTGCTCCCCGGCCTCTTTCGGATCCACCTGAAGCTCACTGCCTTCGCGGCCGCTGGCCTCGTAGTGATCATGGCGGGCGCCTCGACCTTGACCGCTCTCACCACCGGATGGCCGTCCGCCTTGGTTCCGCTGACGGCCGGGGCGCTCGCCCTCGTTGTCTGTCTGGCCCGCGGTGGCCGTGCCTTGACCCTGGGCCGAGTCGCGGTAGTCGCAGCGACCCTCCCACGCGCGGCATGATCAGGATTCCGTCGACAACGTGGCAAGGCCGGCGACATTTGCAATCGAAGTGCGGTCGCCCATCCACACGGGGCGGCCGCACTCCCATTCGGCAAGTCCGGTTACGCGGACGCCAGGTAAGCCGGAAGCCGTTTCTGCATCTGAGCTCTCCAGCCGCTGCTGACACCGAGGAATGCGGCCGTGCGCCGAGTCGCCGGGAGCGCGTCGAATCCGGATTCGACGACGCGGAGCAGCGTCCCGCCATCGGGCGCATCCTCCAGCGTAAATGCCACGAGCGTGCGCTTCTCTCTGGAATAGTCGGCGGTCGAATCGATCGCATGCGGGTGCCAGCGCCAGGCGAACCGGCGCTCAGGAATCATTTCCTCGATCGTCACATCGAAGACGACGTCCTCGTGACCGGGAATCGTGAAATGTCCGGTGACATGCGCGCCAGGCGCGATCTTCGCTCCGGTGAGGTTCACGCCGAACCAGGCGCCCAGTTCCTCGGGACTGGTCAACGCACGCCACACGCGAGCTCGGGAAGCAGGCAGCTGGACCTGCTCTTCAACCTGGTCACTCGGGTTCGCGGCTATGGGGGTCGTTTTCATTCTTCCTCTCCGGGTAGAGTCAGTCGTTGTTGGCGATGTGACGTTGAAGCGCGGTAAGCTTGCCACGCCAGAACTTCCGGTAGGGGGCGAGCCAGGCGTCGAGGTCGGCAAGTGGCTCGGCGCGAAGGCTGTAGACCCGGCGCTGTGCGTCGACGCGCACGTCGACGAGCCCTGCGTCGCGAAGTACTCGCAGGAGCTTCGACACGGCGGGCTGGCTCATATCGAGCTCGTCGACGAGCTCACCGACCGTGTGTTCCTGCTCCCTCAGCAGGTCCAGTACTCGGCGACGGCTCGGCTCAGCGAGAATTTCAAACACTGCAGTCGTCATGGAGACAATATACCAATTCCGGCATATGCCTGTCAAGGCATATATATATTGACGACCCAGCCGTCCGGCAGAAGCATTGATTCGTCGCGAATCACGCTCAGCCGGTGCGCGAGGACGGGCGAGCGCGCCAGTACCCCGCATGCGATAGGTTGCTGCCATGCCCTTTCCGAATGCGGTCTATCTGCTGGCGCTCGCTAGTCTCGGCTCGGCAGCGTGCTCGTCGACGGCGCTCCCACCTCTCCTGCGCATCGAGGCACGCAATCTTCGATTCACCATCCCGGCCCGGATTTCAGGCGGCCTTACCCGGGTACGACTGGTGAATCGCGACCCGGTCTGGCACGAAGCTTCGCTCATACACTTCATGGACTCCACAAGTACTCTCGACTCGTATCTCGCTGCGGCACGAGCGGGAAACGAATATCCCGCCTTTGCCCGGGACATCGGAGGTCTCAGTTTTCTCGCTCCGGGGGATTCCGCCGACGTGCTTGTCGATCTCGAACCTGGTCGGTATGCGGTCGTCTGCTGGCATCGGGATCACGTGCTTCAGGGAATGGGGTCCACCTTTGCGGTGGTCGCTCACGCGGGGCCGAGTGTCGCTCCAGGACCGAGTACCGAGGTGGTCCTGACGGATTTCAGCGTCCCTCCCCTCGTTCCCCATCCTGGACACGAACTGCTGCACGTGACCAACATCGGTCCGAGCGAGCACGAGCTGGCCATCCTGAAGCTGATGCCCGGAAAAACCTACGCTGACTTCATGGCCTGGCGTGCGGCGGGAGAAATCGGGCCGGCTCCCGCGAGATCGGCCGCTGGCACCGCGGCGCTCCGGCCTGGGTCCGAGGCGTGGGTGGACGTCACGTGGACGCCCGGCGAGTACACACTCATCTGCCTGCTCGAAGACAGTGCGGGAGCCTACCACGCAGACCTGGGGATGCGGCGCGCGATGGTGATCCGATAGTGGTCGGAACAACCTGTCGCACGCCTTGAATTCCAGCGCCCGGCTCCGCACCGTCCGGTTGGCCCACACAATCGTCTGGGCATTCGTCGCCGGGTGCATCCTGGCGATCCCGTTCTTCGCGTGGCGTTTGGAGTTCGGTCGTGTCCTGACGCTCGCGGGCGTCGTGCTTGCCGAAATTCTCGTGCTCATCGTGAACCGCTGGCGCTGTCCGCTCACGGACCTGGCGGCCCGCTACACCGATAGCCGGCGCGCGAACTTCGACATTTACCTTCCGGAATGGCTTGCGCGAAACAACAAAATGGTGTTCGGTCTGCTCTTTGGCGCCGGACTCGCCTTCACCCTCGCCCAATGGTTTCGACCGACTCGCTGATCGGAAGAACTCCCCCCCAGAAGTTTGCTCGCCGATCGCCTGGTCCCTCCCCTTCCCTTACTGGAATCTCTTCCGACGATACATCGAATCCGCATGAGCCCCCACGAGTTCGCTTGAACTGTGATCTTCCTCGATCCGGGCGCACCGAGGCCGGGCAAGCAGGCAGCGGCCACGGCCTCTGCCCATGGAAAAATGTCTGCCGGGCTGCGAACGTTCTTTTGGATTAGCGCCCACGAGGTGCTGGCGGCGTTACCGCGCACCGGAATGACACTCGGACAGGAGGCTACGCCAGATGAACGGTGGCTTGCCATTCCCCAGGATTGCGGCTCGTGGACAGGTACCGCCCGCATTTCATCGACCCTCGGCCACATGTGTCGGCGCGCTGCTCATGGTCCTCCTCTCGGCAGCTGCTCCGGCGCAGAGGCGAGGCGCCTGTCCTCCAGGCGGAGGTGCGCGCGACGTCACAGGATCGATGACATTCGATTCAACCGAGGTGGACCGGGACGCTATCGTCTCCGAGACCACACCCCCCTTCCAGTTCAAGGCGAGAGACGGCCATGCCGTCGCGACGTTCGTCGTCGATTCCACCGGTCGCGCTGACCTGCACACTCTCTCAGTGACGTCCGCCGACACGGCACTCGCCCGGGCCATTCGTCGTTTCCTGCCAACGGCGCGTTTCCGCCCGGCCATGATAGGCGAGTGTCGCGTGCGAGTGTGGGCCAGATGGCCATTCGATGTCGTGGGTTCTCAAGGCGTCTCGATGTGATGCGACGCGACGCCAGCTATATTGGGCGATGCCCCCGCCATCAGCGTCCGGCCCCCCGATCGTCGATCACCTCGCCGAGCCCTCGACGTGGGCCCGTCCGGATCCGGCACTTGCAGCCGCGGGCATCGAAGGGGAGTACGTCGTCGCCAAGGTGCGGGTGCTCGCCATGGGCCTCCTGCTCATCGCGCCGACCTGGAATATCCTCCGCGATCCTCACGAGCCGATATACGTGACCGGCTTCGCCGTGACGCTCGCCGCCGGGATTGCCGCGATCATGATCTGGCGACTGCTCCGACGGGGCCGATGGCGTCCGTGGATCGGGTTTGCCTCGAGCGCCTTTGACGTGTCGATGGTCAGCACGGCGCTGATCAGTTTTCTCGTTGTCGCCTCACCGATGATCGCGCTCAACTCGAAGGTCACGTTCGAGATGTATTTTCTCGCCATCGTCGCCACGAGCCTGCGCTATGACGCGAGAATCTGCATCGCGATCGGATTGCTCGCGCTCGGCCAGTATGCGGGACTCTGGGCATACGCCGCCTCGCACTACGATCTGCATGACCCGAAATACGTCGAGCAGGCTGGCCCCTACTCCGCGGTCGACCTCTTCACGCGCCTCATCCTGATGGGGGTGGCGACGATTCTCGCGACGACGATCGTGCGCCGGGCGCGACGCCTGCTGTACCTCGCTTCACGCGATCGGCTCACGGGCCTCTTCAATCGCGGGCACTTCGATCGCGCGCTCTCCGCCGCGATGGAACGCTCCGCGCGTGATGGTCAGCCACTTTCGCTGGCCATTCTCGACATCGACCAGTTCAAGCAGATCAACGACATCTACGGTCACGTGCAGGGTGACCGGGTACTCCAGCAGGTGGCCGAACGGCTGACCGGGGCGATGCGCCGAACGGACATCGTGGCGCGTTATGGAGGCGAAGAGTTTGTCATCCTGATGCCGGGTACGCTGAAGGATGCCGCGCTCTCCAGGATGGAGACGCTTCGACGGGATGTGGCGGAGCAGCGAGTGGACGTCGGTGGCGTCGAGGAACTGCGCGTCAATTTCAGCGCCGGCATCGCGGGCATTCCCGGAGACGCAGCGGAGGCCAAGGAACTGCTGAGCCGCGCCGATGCACGGCTGCTTCTCGCCAAGCGTGCCGGGCGCGGCCGCTGCATTGCGACGGACGACGCCGGTGGTGGAGTGGTAAGTGCCTCATCCGGGCCGCTGTCAGCCGCAAGCTGATCGGTCGAGGTCGCCCGCAGTCGAGCCGCCTTACTCTCCGAGGCGGACCGCGCGCTCCCCGCAACAGCCTGACAACCGAACGTGGGTGACTGCAGGGAGTTGCGCAGCCGGCGCACCTTCGACGCCGGACGCGGCCGGTTATCGGTCCACGCCTATGGCGACCGAAGGAAGTGTGCGCCGGCCAGGGCCCGGCGTCACCTCGGTACTTCTCAGCCATGGAGAAACCATGAGAGGGTTCGCCCTTATGTTTCTTGCCGCTCCCCTGGCGGCGCAGTCGCCTTCCGGATCTCCGATCGATGCAACGGTGTCATCGCAGTCCCTTCCCAGTAGTTCTCCCCGTGTCCGTTATTGGGTGATGGCCGGCGCAGGCGCCGCGCGGCTAAGTGACAATCAGACCATTCTCACCGATGGGGGAGCGGGCTACGCTGTGGCGGCAACAGCGCAGTACCGGAGTTTCGTCGTCTCGGGGCGGTGGGCCAAGACGGCTGCAAGTCTCGATGACGCGTGGGACGCGGGGCTGCTAGCGGGTCTCGGCACTTCACCCGAGTACGTCGTTCGGGGTTCGATCGCCGCGGGCGTGGGGCGAGTGGAGGGACGGCGAGGCGGCTCGGGCCTCACGATTCCGCTCGAATTTCAGCTGACGACGCGACTCACCTCGACGGTTGGACTGGGATTGTACAGCTTCGCGAGCCTGAGCGGACCGGTCCAATTCGCGGGCGGTACCCTCATGATTCAGATCGGGCAGCTTCGCTAACACGCAGGGAGCGCGGCGAGGCCAACATCTCGCGGGTGTGCCTGGCTGCACTTGTCCGTCATCCTGTCCCTCTCAACAATTCCGCAACACCGATCCACCAGCGCGCGGCCACCATATTCGATAATGGCATGAACCTCCGGCAGGGTGGTCAGCACCCTCGCCTTGCCCGGCAGCAATGAACCACTCAGTATTGGGCTGAGTCGATGGTCAGCCATGCCGGTCCGCAGGCACCCACAGCATTCGTTTTCATCAATTATTCGGACGCTCATGAGCGCTGGACGCGAAGCACTGACCCGGTTGCGGGATGGCAATCTCCGATTCATCTCGAGTCTCACGGGCAATCGCGAGAATCTTGCTTCGGCCCGGCGCGCCGAGTTGACCATGGTCCAGGAGCCGTTCGCGATCATCCTCGGATGCTCCGACTCCAGAGTCCCGGCGGAGATCGTGTTCGACCAGGGTCTCGGTGACCTCTTCGTCATCCGCGTCGCTGGCAACATCGTCGCCCCATCGCAGGTCGGCTCGGTTGAATTTGCGGCGGACCGATTCGGCACCCGTCTCGTCGTGGTGCTCGGGCATTCGGAGTGCGGCGTGATCCTCGCGACGCTCGAAGAATTGAGGCGTCCTTCCGTCAATCAATCTCAGAACCTTCGCTCGATCGTCGACCGGGTCCGGCCATCCGTCGAGGCGCTACTCGAAGCCGGTGGCGACAAGGACCCCGACACGCTGGTGACGCGCGCCGTCCGCGCCAACATCCGCGCGTCAGCGAATCATCTGCGTCACGGCTCGCGCATCCTCGAGCAGCTGATCCAGGAAGACGGGCTGCTGGTCGTCGGGGCGGAGTATTGCCTCGAGACCGGACGAGTCGACTTTTTCGACGGCGTGCCACGGGATCTCCCGAGCTGACGAGCCTGCGCGCCGAGAACCCAGCCCGGCCACCCATTCTTCCCCTCCCACGAGCGCATCCATGGTAACGGTCACCTATTCACCGACGTCCGCCATTTTCGAAGTCGAAGGGATCGACAAACTCTGGGCGCTCCGAAGCCGGCTCGAGATTCCGCTCGCGCACGTCGTCACCGCGCGGGTGGACCCGACGGTCGCGCAGGGGTGGTGGCACGGGCTCCGTCTCGGCGGCACGAACATGCCGGGCATCCTGACCGCGGGCACGTTCTATCATGAGGGCGGTCTGGTCTTCTGGGACGTTCACCACCCGGAGCGGACGATCGTCGTCGAGCTGACGCACGAGCATTATCGCGCGTTGATCATCGAAGTCGAACAGCCGCAGCAGGTCGTCGAGGAGTTGCTCCGTCGCCTCGTGACTTCGCGATCGTAGCGTGCGACTCCGTCAGACTTTCAGTGCGAGCTCCAATCTTCTGCTTTCGGCGCTCTGCATGGTCATCACTCTCGACAGTTGCGGTCGACCAGCTGCACCACTCGACCACGTCGCGGCCGCGGACGTGCGCCAGGGCGCAATGAAAATGGCGCGCGCGATCCCTGAGGCGCTTGCCCAGAAGGGACCCGAAGCGTGGCTCGATTTCTTTACCGGTGATTCCAGTTTCTACATGGCCTCGGATGGACCACTCGAATTCCCGAGTCTCGATTCGGCGCGAACCGCAGTGCGGGGATTGGCCATGCACGTGCGGAGGATCGAGTTACGGTGGGGTGCGGTCCGCGTTGACTCGCTTTCGCCGAGCCTTGCAACGATCGCCGCCAGTTTCGATGAGACACTTTTCGATACTGCCGGACTCCCGGCCAGTTTCGCAGGTTACTTCACGGGAGTTGCGGAGCAGGTAGATACCGGATGGAAGCTCCGGAGCGCGCACTGGTCGCTCACGACCCCATCGCCACAGTCGAGTCGCGATTCCACTCGAGGCGGGAAGCCGGTCCAGTGAATTCTCGGTTGGGCGGAGAGGCTCGGCGTGCTAAGGAAGCGGCCCTCATTCTCCTTGGTATCTCCGGTGTGGCCACCGCACGAGTGTCCGCGCAGCAGTCGTTCGAGCCTCTGGCTCCTCGAGTCGACTCGATGCGCATGACGCTGCAGCGTGCGACCGAGATGCGTGACATCGGCATGCAGTGGGATGAGACGCGGATCATAGCGCTCCCCGGTGGACGCGTTGCGCTTCAGCGTGTATATCGCGCGAACAATTCGATGGCCGGTGAAGAGCTGGACACGGTAGTGAGCAGCGTGCCCGATCTGCGGCCGATGTCTCATCATTCATCGGGGGGCTTTCTCACGGAGTCGCTCGAGATTGGTGGGGATACTATCGCCGGGTGGGCGGAGACCCAGGGCCAAGGGCGGCGAATCGTCCACATGCCGATCGACTCCCTGACATACGATGCGCATACCTTCGACCTCCTGGTGCGGCGTGCACCACTGGCGGACAATTACACGTTCACCGTCCAGGGCTTCCTCTCTCCCGATCGTCCTCCGAAGACGCTACGTGCGACCGTCACCGGCTCGGCCAGCATTCCTGTCGAGGCGGGCCGGGAGGTAGAGACATGGGTCGTGGAGGTGGATTTTGGAGGGCTCTCCACCACGTTGTGGGTGGAGAAACGTGGCCGGCGTCTGGCAAGGCAGACGATCGAGCTCGGTCCAGGAGTGAAGATGGTGCTGGACAGACTGACACGGACGCCGGGAGAAGTCAGACAGGTGCGCGAGAGCCGTTGATACTTCGGCGCCCTTTCGAGCCTGACCCAGTCACTGCTAGGAGGTCCTATCACCTCCATCATTTTCCACGGTGAATTCGCCGCCTCCTTCAGTCTGGATTTCGCGGCGCTGCTCTCGAGTCCGGCCGAGATCGTTCTACTTCCGGATGAGCTCACCTCGCCATCGGACCGCGCAGCCTATGCGGGCGCAACGGCGATCGTCGGATTCGCGTTCGACGACCGTTTGCCGCGGCCTGAGGGCCTTCGTCTCTATCAGGTGCCCGGTGCCGGCTACGACGCAGTAGACCTCGCGCTGCTCCCCGATTCCGCAGTCGTCTGCAACGCCTTTGGGCACGAGCAGGCGATCGCGGAATATGTGATGGGGGCCCTGCTCATGCGGCAGATTCCGTTCGCGCGACTCGATGCAGAGTTGCGCAAAGGCGATTGGGCCTCCAGGGGAGGACTTGCGAGTTCAGTACACGGAGAGCTCGCGGGACAGACCCTTGGGCTGTTGGGTTTCGGGCATATCGGCAAGGCGATCGCGGCTCGTGCCAAGGCGTTCGAGATGCCCGTCCTCGTGGCGAATCGCAGTGCCGTACCCAATTCGCCACTTGTCGACCGGACGTTCGCGCTCGCCGAGCTGCCGGAATTCTGGGCCGCGGCAGATTTCTATGTGACGTCACTGCCGCTCCTGCCGGAGACGCGTGGCATCGTCGGCGCGGAGGCGTTTAGACGAATGAAAGACAGCGCGGTGTTAGTCAACGTCGGACGCGGACCAACGGTGGACGAGACCGCCCTCTTCGAAGCGCTGAAAACGAACGCGATCGGCGGCGCCATCCTGGATACCTGGTATCGCTACCCGACCGGTGCCGAGCCGAGTGTACAGCCATCCAATCTTCCGTTCCATTCGCTGCCGAACGTCGTGATGACACCGCACATGTCCGCCTGGACTCGTGGCACCATCCGCCGCCGGCAGGCGACGATCGCGGAGAACATCGAGCGACGATTGCGCGGTGGAGAGTGCTTCAATGTTGTGCGACCGGAGCGTCGTTCCGGCCGCTGACGCGGGGACAGAGGGTGTGCGGGATGGCAAGCTCGAGGTCGTCCAGAGGAGAGCCACAGCGAAGGCATTCTACTGGCGGTTCAGGCTCGAGCAACCGGTTGTATCGCGGAGAAGACGCAGATGGTCGCGAGGGTGAATCCCGTCATCGTGCTCGTACTGTCGCTGATCCTGGTTGCGTTGCCCTCCAGCGCAGCGATGGGATTGCAGGCAGCGGCGCTCGTCGAATCTCACACCGCACACTGTGACGAGGGGTCATACGAGTACCAGCTGTACTCGCCCCCGGCACATTCGCCATCCCCTGCTCTTCTGCTGTTGCACGGTGCGGGCGGCCGGAGCGCTGACATGCTCGAGGCCTGGCTGTCACTCGGCAAAGACAAAGGCATTGTCCTGATCGCGCCGCAGCTTCCCAGAACGGTCGCCTTTGAGGCGATCGCGCCGGCGGTGTTCCGGTGCATCGTTGCCGACGCCGAGCGCAGTGCCAGCATCGACAGCCATCGCATGTACCTGTTCGGTTACTCGATGGGCGGCTATCTCGCCTATGATGGCGCCATGTTCGACTCCGACCTCTTCGCGGCAGTAGCGGTGTACGCTGCGGCGATCGACGAGGAGTACTACGGCATTGTCGACCAGGCCAGCCGCAAGGTGCCGATCGCCATTTACATCGGCGATCACGACCAGTTCTACCCGCTGGCGCAGGTTCGCCGGACGAGGGACCTGCTCAAGCGGAATGGGTTTCCCGTCCGTTACCGCGAATACACCGGGCAGGACCACGCCTTTGCACCGATCGCAGGCTCGCTCGAGCCCGACGCCTGGAAGTATCTGTCCCGCGCGAAACTGACCGATACGACCGGGACGCACTGAGTCTCCGCGCTCTTCCCACTTGTCCCCGTGGGTCATCCGTAACGATGCAGCGCATCCTGATCGTCGGGCCCGGAGGTGCCGGCAAGTCGACGCTGGCGCGCTCCCTCGGCGCCACCCTCGGACTGCCCGTCATCCATCTCGATCGAGAGTACTGGCGTCCCGGGTGGCAGCCGACGCCGACCGCGGAATGGCACCGGCGAGTTGACGAACTGATCGCGGGCAGGGCATGGATCATCGACGGCAACTACAGCGGAAGCTTCGCGAGCCGGCTTCGGGCTGCCGACACCGTGATCTTCCTCGGCTTGCCGAGGCGCGTGTACCTGGGGCGGGTAGTCCGGCGCTGGTTACGCCATCGGGGTCGTCCGCGACCGGACATGGCGGAGGGGTGCCCGGAGCGACTCGACTGGAAATTTCTCCAGTGGCTGTGGACCTATGAGCGGCATTCCCGGCCGCGGATAGTCGAGCAGCTCAGGACGGCCGGGCCTGGCGTCGTGGTGAGAACTCTCTCGTCAGCTCGAGAGGTCGAGCGATTTGTCGCCGGGCTCACGCCCCACAGTCCCCAGTAAGCCCAGTCCCTCAACAACGAACCCAGCCCCCGCGTAGCTGAACGCAGGGGAATCCAGGTGCCGCCATGAAAATCCCGGTGGAATCGATGCGATTCGGTGGTTTCATGGGCCTGTGGCTGACTGGCCGTTTCCTCGGTTCACTGGGTGCTGGCGCTGGCCTTCCGGCATCCGGTTCGGTTCGGGGCTGATCTACGCGATGAATCCCTGCTGCGTCTCGTTCGTAGGGGAGCTGGCTCCGACAGGTGCCGGCTGGGCCGAAGTCGCCGGTGAACGGTCGTGGCGCGTCCCGCAGGCAGCCTTTCATACCCGTCTGCTCATCGCGATGTCGACGGCGCTCTCCCCCGAGCCCGGCGCTCCCCGCGGTTATGGAACGCTTCCATATGAGCCGGACGGTTCCGGTCGTCGGCAGGCGCATTGGGAGGTGTTCGCGGGCTGGCGCGCGGAGCTGCCGACCGGGCTGGTCGATTCGCTCCGAGGCTCGACGCAACGAGGGTGACCTTCCCATCGCCTTCTCACTCCGCTATCGTGTCCACACCACGGACTATCAGGAGCCGGGCCGGGTCCGGTCCGCTCCCCAGGAGATTGAACCGCATGACAAATCAGATCACGGGTATGGTGGCGCTCGGGCTGCTGACG
Source organism: Gemmatimonadota bacterium (assembly GCA_040002695.1). Taxonomy (GTDB): domain Bacteria; phylum Gemmatimonadota; class Gemmatimonadetes; order Gemmatimonadales; family GWC2-71-9; genus JBDUEA01. Next base: position 30,166 of record JBDUEA010000018.1, read on the forward strand.
GCGGGACTCGCCGGATGTGGCGGCGCCAGCCGGACACCGGCGAATACCGGAGTCCAACCGCAGACGACCCACCCTGCTCCATCCGCTACCACCGCCTCGACCAACGCCACGCGTCCCCAGTATACCGAGCCTGATGCATCGTTCATGACCAACATGATCGGTCACCATGCGCAGGCGGTTCTCATTGCGGGCTGGGCTCCCTCGCACGGCGCGAGTCCGAGCCTCCAGACCATGTGCCAGCGGATCGTGGTCGGGCAGCGGGACGAGATCGGACTCATGAGTCGCTGGCTTCGGGACCGGGCGATCCCGGTTCCGGCCTCGGATTCAATGCACCAGATGATGCCTGGTATGGATCCATCCATGATGATGCCCGGCATGCTGAGCGCCGAGCAGCTCGACCAGCTCAACCTGGCGAAGGGTCCCGAGTTCGACCGGCTCTTCCTCACGTTCATGATCAAGCACCACCAGGGTGCTATCACGATGGTCAACAAGCTGTTCGGTTCCAACAATGCTGCCCAGGATGAGACAGTGTTCCGCATGGCATCCGACATCTACGCCGATCAGAGCACCGAGATCGACCGGATGCAGAAGATGCTGCTGACGCTGCCCGCCGCAGGAAAGGGCCAGTGATGCTTCCCTGTTCACTCGATCCAGCTCCACCCTCCGTCCCCCTACCGGAATCACCCATGGCATCTGTGACGCAGTACCGCCGTCCGGGCGCGCGTACCACCGCCGCTTCCTTCCTTTCCCTGTCGCTTGCCATCGGCGTGTTGTCCGTCGCGGCCTGCCATTCATCGCCCTCGATGAGCGGTGCCAGCATGTCGACCACGGCGCCGAGTCCCGACCCGCGTGTCGGCCTGAAGGCCGGTCTCATGGACGCCGGCCAGGCGGCGTGGAACCTGAAGCTGCTCTCGAATACGCCACCCTCGGAGAAGTTCGTCGGCATCACGAATTCCGACCTGTCGTTCTCGGGCCCGTACGCGATCCAGGGCAGCTACAACGGCTACCAGGTGTGGGATATTTCCGCGCCGGCCAAGCCCACGCTCAAGATCGGATTTCTCTGTCCAGCTTCACAGAGTGACGTGTCGGTCTTCCGGAACCTGCTGTTCGTCTCCGGCGAAGGCCAGAGCGGCCGTCTCGACTGCGGCGCAGGGGGCGTGAAGGACTCGGTCAGCCACGATCGCCTTCGCGGGCTCCGGATTTTTGATATCACCGATATCGCCGCTCCGAAGTACCTCGGCAACGTGCAGACCTGCCGCGGTTCCCACACGCACACCGTAGTCGTGGATCCGAAGGATCCGGACAACGTCTACGTCTACATCTCCGGCTCCGCGGGCGTCCGCTCGCCGAACGAGTTGGCCGGCTGCTCCAAGCTCGCGCCGGACCAGGACCCGAACTCCGCGCTGTTCCGGATCGAAGTGATCAAGGTGCCGCTGGCGCACCCGGAGCAGGCCGCGATCGTCAATTCACCGCGCATCTTCAATGATCTCGTCGCTCCGCCGGTGCACGGCGAGGCGCCGCAGGATATCGCCGCCGCGAAGGCCGCGGTCGACAAGGCCAAGGCGACCGGCGGATTCACCGCCACGATCAATGGCAACGAGATCGTGCTGCCGCCGCAGTTCACCGGCCCCATGCTCGACAGCGTGGTCAAGGCCCGCAATGGCACTGGCCCCGCGACCGGCGCCGACAGCGCCGCGCTCCGCGCCGCGATCCCCGGCATCGTCGAGAAGCTCGTCGGTCCGCCGCCGCCGGTCGGTCCGAACGGCCAGCGCCCGGGTCCGACCCAGTGCCATGACATCACGGTCTATCCGGCGATCGGTCTCGCCGGCGGCGCGTGCGGCGGCTACGGCCTCCTGCTCGACATCCACGATCCGGCCAATCCGGTCCGTATCGGCGCCGTGTCCGATTCCAACTTCTCCTACTGGCACTCGGCCACGTTCAACAACGACGGCACCAAGATCCTCTTCTCCGATGAATGGGGCGGCGGCGGGCAGCCGAAGTGCCGTGCGACCGACAAGCACGAGTGGGGCGCGGATGCGATCTTCACGCTCGTCGACAAGAAGATGCAGTTCCAGAGCTACTACAAGATGTCGGCCCCGCAGACCCAGTTCGAAAATTGCGTCGCACATAACGGTTCGCTGATTCCGGTTCCGGGTCGCGACATCATGGTGCAGGCCTGGTACCAGGGCGGCATCTCGGTGTTCGACTGGACCGATGCGGCGCACCCGAAGGAAATCGCGTTCTTCGACCGCGGCCCGGTTGATTCCACCA
>JBDUEA010000019.1:0-32325 GCA_040002695.1 Gemmatimonadota bacterium
AGCGCACGGCGGATGGGTTTTTCGTGAAGGTGGCGTATCAGATCAGGAGGTAGGTTTTGGGTTTTAGGTTTTAGGTTTTAGGTGGTAGGTGGTAGGTCTGATGGTCGGACTCCTGCCCCTTGCTACCTGCTACCTGCGACCTGCGACCTGCTACCTGTTACCTGTTACCTGCTACCTGCGACCTGCGACCTTCTTCCACCACAACCAATCCAGATCCTTGTTCGGAGCGTTATCCCCCCATGACCACTGCTCCCCCGATTCCCGTGGACCGGCCCGTCGACGAGATGCCCCGGAAACCGGTTAAGCGGCACCACTGGATCGTCCGCCTGACGCACTGGGTCAATACGATCGCGCTTCTCGGCATGATCGCGAGTGGGCTCCAGATCTATGGCGCATACGCGCATTTCGGACCCCGCGGCGCCACCTATTCTGTCCCCAATCCATTCGACGCCAGTCGCTACCATGGCTTCCCCGCCAGTGTCCGCCTCGGAGGCTGGCTGGCAGGTGGACTCAACTGGCACTTCGCTCTCGCGTGGCCGTTCACGCTCGCGGGTCTGCTGTACGTGATCTACCTGGCGGTTTCAGGCGAATGGCGCTCGCTCCTGTTCCGTCCGAGGGACATCGGCCCCGCCATCGAAATGCAGAAGTACTATCTGCGGCTCCGGAAGGAGCATCCGCCGCAGGGCAAACACAATCCGCTCCAGAAACTCGCGTACAGTTTCATCATCGTGCTCGGCGCCCTCTCCGTGCTCACCGGGTTCGCGATCTACAAGCCGGTGCAGCTGGCGTGGCTGGAACGCCTCTTCGGCGGCTACGAGCTGGCGCGCTACTGGCACTTCGTGGCGGTCTGGCTCTTCGTCGGATTCATCGTGGTCCACGTGCTGCTGGTGCTGTTCGTCGATCCCGCGTCGCTTCGCGCGATGATCACCGGCTGGTATCGGGGGAGGTTTCCCAGTCATGACTGATCGTAGACTGCAGCGCCGGGATTTTCTCCGGCTCGGCCTGGTGGCAGGACCCGCCTCCCTCGTCGCCGCGTGCGGCTGGGATGGAGGAGACCTGCTCCGCCCCCGGCTCTCGGCCATCAGCCGGCTCAACGACTGGGTGGGCGAACATGTGCTGCTCTCGGGCTCCCGTCTCTCGCGAGAGTATCCAGTGAGCGAACGCAGTGGAGCAAACTTTCCAGCGTATTTCATCAGCCATCAAATGCCGGTCGTGGAGAATCCCGCCGCGTGGAGCCTGGAAGTAGGCGGCCAGGTCCGGCGTCCCACGCGCTTTACACTTGAGATGCTGCAGGCCATGCCGAGCGTGACGTACACCGTGAAGCATCACTGCGTCGAAGGCTGGACGGCCATCGCGACCTGGACCGGCGTTCCCTTCTCCGCCCTCGCCGCTCAGGTGCAGCCGCTGGAGACGGGGCGCTACATACGATTCGATTCGTTTGACGACAATTATTACAACGGGTGGGATCTCAAGAGCGCAATGCACCCGCAGACGATTCTCGCGTATGCCTACAACGATCGCCCCCTCATGCCCGACCACGGCGCCCCCGTCCGCCTGTACTCCCCCCTCAAGCTCGGCTACAAGCTCACCAAATACCTGCGCGCCGTCACTTTTACCGACAACCGCCCCGGCGGCTACTGGGAAGACCAGGGATACCCGTGGCTGGGAGGGGTGTAGGGCGGAAAACGGAAGAAAAAGTTGAAAGTTGAAAGTGCAAAGTTGACAGTGAGACGAGGACGAAAGTGTCGCGTCCCGTGTGCCCCTGAGCCTCTTTCAACTTTCCACTTTCCACTTTCCACTTTCAACTCGCCACTCGTTGCCCGACCCCCTAAATCCTCTCCAGCTCCGCCCTCGTCCGCTCCTCGCGCACGTTACCAGTGTTGAGGGTTCCACGCGGCTCGAAGAGCAGCACTTCCACCTCTTCGTCCGCGTACGGCCGGTGCTCGATACCGCGAGGCACGACGATCATCTCGCCCGCCTCCAGCTCCACCGAGCGCTCCCTGAACTCCATCGTGAAGCGGCCGCGCACGACAAGGAAGAGCTCATCCGCGTCCACGTGATGGTGCCAGGCGAACGGTCCCTGGAACTTCACCAGTTTGACGTCCTGCCCGTTGAGACTCGCGATGACGCGAGGATTCCAGTGGTCGCTGAACTTCGCCAATTTTTCGGCGAGATTGATTTTCATGGCGAGCGCTCCTCTCTCGTTGGCTCGACAGCCCGCCCCGACGGTCACTCGCCGTCCGAGGTCTCGAGGGCCACTGTTGCACTGCCGTCCAGCTCATAGCTCACATATACGCGCCAGGGCCGGCAGCAGACCTGGCAGTCTTCCACGTACTCCTGAGATGAGCCGCTCCCCGGGTCGAGTGTGATATCGTTGGCTTCGCCGCAGTATGGGCAGTGCACCTGGGCCTCGGTGCTCGCGGTGCCGTCGCCCAGGGGAAAGTCTTCGTCGAGGGGATCTATGTTCAGCATGTGAGACGGGTGGTTATGAATGGAATTCGAGGGTCTGCGCACGGGTTCGCGCCTGCCGGTTAAGTTACTTCGCATTCTCAACATAATCGCACACCCGAGGCGCGGGGGTCCGACCGGTGATCGCTTCCGAAGGGCAGAACTCTCGCGGCTGGAATACGCCGCGCAGGATCGCGATCGCCTTGACCGTGACGATCCTGCTCGCGCGCCTCTTCGCCATTCCGCCGCTCACCGATCCGACTGGCGCCCCGCTCGCTCCGCAAATGCATCTCGTCACCCCGCTGCTCTATCTCATCGCCGCGCCGGTCTTCACGCTCTGGGACGGCATCACGATGCTGAGCATGAGCCTGCTGCACGATCTGCTCTGGGGCCTGGCAGTGCTCTATTTCGTCTCGAGACTCGTGGTATGGCTTGCCGCATGGCGCCGCTCACGAAAGGTCAGACTGCTCCGCGAAATTCCCCTGCTGGCGGGCGCGCTCGTGCTGTTTGCCCTCTTCCTCCTCGCGGGCGCCCTCTGGCATCGCCCGATGGTCTCGCTCGCTGGGACTGGGCCGGACGACATGATCGTGGATTTTCACTCGCACACCAACGTCAGCCACGACGTGAAGGGGACTCTGATGTCCGGATTCGACGCCGAGGCGAACCGGCGCTGGCACGGACGGGCGGGATTCGATGCGGCGTTCATAACGGATCACAACACGATGGCGGGATGGCAGGCGATTCCTGCAGCGCGGCGCCTGACCCGTCCACTGCTCTGCCCCGGCATCGAGCTCAGCGTTCAGGCCGCCCATATCGTCCTGCTCGGCGACACCGCGGAGATCGCTCGTGCGCCCTATAGCGGTTCTCTCGATTCATTGCTCACGCTCTTCGGCGATGCCTCCACGCGCTTTGGCGCGATAGCCATCGCGTCGATCCCCGAATACGAGCTGCACTACTGGGGTGATCTCGATCGGTTCGTCGCGGCGGGGATCGGTGGATTCGAAGTCTCCAACGCCGCGCCCAAGGCGAATGAGCTGAGCATCGTACGACGGGATTCGGTAATCGCACTCGCGCGGCGCTCGAATCTCCCCATCCTCGGTGTCACCGATACGCATGGCTGGGGCGCCACGCCACAGGCGTGGAGCCTCGTGAGCGTCCCGGGCTGGAAAGGGTCACGGGATCCCTGTGGTCTCCTGCTGGCGCGCCTTCGGGACGGCGGCTTCTCCGCGGTGCAAGTCGTCGAGCGTCCCCGCGTCCGCCCCGACGATCATCTTCCCAGATTGCTCACTCCGCTCAGCGTCATCTGGAACGCCTGGCGCAGCGAGAGCTGGCCCGCAACGCTTTCATGGCTCATCTGGGCATGGGCACTCTCACTGTGCATTGAACGACTGCACAAGTCTCGCCCAGCAGCCCCCGCTCCCCGCTAACCACTCACCGCTCACCGCCCCCTAGTCTCCTCTCACCCGCGTCGAACCCACCACGCGGAGGGCGCACCCGGCGCCAACCGTAACGCGCCAGACGGTTCCCCTGTAGCCTCGGCCCGGCCGGTACTTCCCACGGCCCGCAACGCTGGTGAGAACCAGCGCGGTGTTGCCCGCCGCATACACCGGGGAGATTCTCACTTCGAGCCGGTTCCACTGCGGATCGCCGAGTGTCGCCGTCTCGCCCGTGGCGGCGTACGGATAGGTGATGATCGGCGTCTTTCCCAGTGCGCGGAACGCGCTGGCGTCGAGCGATGGGACGTAACCCGGCGCACCAAGTCGCGCCACCATTCTCGAGAGCCCGGGATCGGCCGGAGTACGATCGAGCGTGAGCTCCAGAGAGCCTTCGTCATCGTTCCAGTAGCCCAGAGTCGTACGCTGGTAGAGCACCTGCCGCACACCTTCCGCAGCGATGGCCGGGATGCACGCGGAATCAGCCGACTGGGCACGGAGAACCGGTATGGCACACGAGATCCCCGCCGCAATCACTCCCAGCCGCCTTACGACCTGTCCGTTTCTCAGAGCAGCCTCCTTCCCAACTGAAAATCGCCACCCTCGGCCCTTGCTGCCCGGGGTCGCGGCGACAAAATTGGATCCCCACACCTATTCAGATCTTCTTGGAGCCTCAGGACGCCCATGCCCCGTGCACGGATTATCGGCACCGGTTACGCCGTTCCCGACCGTGTCGTGACCAACGAGGAGCTCTCACGCCTCATGGACACGAACGACGAATGGATCAGGGTACGGACCGGCATCCAGGAACGCCGCTGGGCCGTCGAAGGCGAGACCGGAGCGGAATTCGCGCACCAGGCCGCCCTTCGGGCCCTCGATGCCGCGGGGCTCGCCGCCTCTGATCTCGATGCGATCGTCTACGCAACGAGCACCCCGGATCACTTCCTCCCAGGCGGTGGCGTCTTCCTGCAGCGCCTGCTCGGCGTCGCCACCATTCCGGCTCTCGACGTGCGAGCCCAGTGCAGCGGGTTCGTGTACGGCTTGTCGGTGGCCAGCGCGTGGATTCGGGCGGGCGAGTATCGCACCATGCTGGTGGTGGGCTCGGAAATTCAGTCGACGGCGATGGACGTCTCCACCCGGGGGCGGAATACCGCCGTGATCTTCGCCGATGGCGCCGGCGCCGCCGTAGTGACCGCCAGTGCAGATGATGGCCCCGGCATCCTCGCCTTCGACCTGCGCGCCGAGGGTACCCACGCCGAGCTGCTGTGGGTTGACGGTCCCGGTTCGCGCTATCATCCGCGCGTCTCGAAGGAACACCTGGAGCAGGGCCGCTACTTCCTGCAGATGGACGGCAAGGAAGTCTTCCGCCACGCGGTGACCCGCATGCCCGAGTCGGTCCGCACCGTGCTGGGCAAGGTGGGACTCTCGACCGCGGATATCTCGCTGCTGCTCCCACACCAGGCGAACCTGCGGATTTCCGAGGCGGTGCAGAAAACGCTTGGGCTCCGGGATGATCAGGTCTACAACAACATCATGCGTTTCGGAAATACCACGGCCGCCACGATTCCGATCGCACTGGATGAGTGCGTTCGTTCGGGCCGGATAAAATCGGGGGATCTCGTGGTGCTCACCGCATTCGGCAGCGGCTTCACCTGGGGGAGCGCGGCGATCCGCTGGTAACCGTCTACGCTTTCCCGCGTACCGTGCAGATGATGACATCCGCCGGACAGTTCCACCTTATCGGCAGCGTCGTGCAGCCGACGCCTCGACTCACCAGCAGCGTCGCCCCTTCATCCAGCGGATAACGACCGGCGTTGTACCGTTCCGAGAGCGCGCCGTGAGTGACCACGAAAGGACGACCGTCAGGCCAGGCGATCTGACCGCCGTGGGTGTGTCCGCAGAAGGCCAGGTCGAACCGGTGCGGGCCGGCATCGAGTACGCCCGACGGGGCGTGCATGAGAAGTATCCGAACCGGCGCGGCTTCGGCGAATGCCGAGTCGGCATCGGGGTGGCCCGACGTGTGATCGTCGAGGCCGCAGACGCTCACTCGATCGAACGGCTTGGGCAGGCGCACCTGTCGGTTGGTGACCATCTCGATGCCGGCGGACTCGAGCGCCGTGACGATCCGCGGACCTCCCGCCCACAAGTCGTGATTTCCGAGCACGGCGTAGCGTCCGAGCGGTGCCGGAATCTCTCCGAGTCTTCCCGCGACCCGCTCGGCGAACTCCGGTCGAAGGCAGACGAAATCCCCGCCGAGCAGCAGCAGGTCGGGCTTGGCGTCCATCAGCGCGTCGATTGCGCTCTGAAGGACCCGATCCGACGTCGTTGGCCCCGCGTGAAAGTCCGACGCAAAGGCGATCCGAAGCTCCTGTCTTTCTCCGAGGGAAGCAGGGAGTTGAATCTCGTGCCGTATCACCCGCACACCTTCGGGCGTGACGAGTGTCGCCGCCAGACGCGCCGGCCAATCCGCGGGCGTCACCAGCCTCTGGGTATGTTCCCAGATGCGGCGCCACCCTTCGAAATTTCTGACTTCGGGATTCCTGGAATCGGGAGAGTTCACGCGTCGTGGTTCAGCGGACAAAGGAGCGCCGGCCCAACTGGCGCCGCACGCGAAAGGAGCCTGGCAAGAATGATCGATGGCTCCGACAGCGGTAAGATATCCCGCCGCCGGCCCGGGAGACCATTCGGGAGTCTTATTGTTTCGGACCGAGCGTGAGCGGCTGACGGCAATTGCCGCACGTCACCTGGCGAGGAAGCGAGAACTTGCCCATCACGGTGAAAGTCTGCTGCTGGTGGCAGAAAGGGCATTTGCCCTCGGCGTGCTTGAAAATCTCTCCCTGCGCAAGGCTGCGTACGAACAGCACCAGACCGAGGAGGATGGCGCCAGGCACCAGCATCAGGTGGACAATCGGAATCGGAGCCGCGATCAGCGCGACGATGAGGCAGATCCCGAGCAACTTGGCTCCCCGTTTGACCCGATCGGGGGGACTGAGGGTATCGATAGTGACGTCGGCGTGGTCAGCCGGAACGCCGAAGCCGGCGAGTGGAACGGAAAGCGAGCGAAGAGACACTGGGGAATCGGGTTAGAGTGAACCGGCTGGGAAGCCGGGGAATCACATTGGACCCCATATAAAGTAGTTACCCCGACACCTCGGTGCGGCTGAATCTTTCGGTAGTTGCGTTCCGTCCTGTAACAACATTGTTTCGTTTACGTACTTTCCCATCCCGAGCCCACATATGTTCACGCTCCTCGCCATCCTCACCCTCGGCGTCGCCGTCATCGGCGGCTTCCTGATCGCCAAGAACTTCGTGCGCCGCCGGCTCCGCTTCGTCGATGCGGTCTATTCTCCGGCCGCTCCCTGGATCGCTGGCATCATCGCCGCGCTCATCGCATGGCCCGTGGCACTCCTGCCGGTCGTCACCACCACCGCAACCGCGCTCTTCGGAATCGGCGCAGGACTCGGCACGGCGAGTGGAGTCAAAGCGCTCAAACGCGGTGAGCCCTGAACCGAGCGCCCCCGACCAATAGCCATTCGACCGACTCGGGTCTAATATTTCCGCATGGCAACCATTACCTGTACCCGCTGTGGCCAGGACCGGGATCAGATGCCGTTCCGGCCTTTCCAGAATGACATCGGCCTCCGGGTCTACGAGCATATCTGCAACGTCTGCTGGTCCGAGTGGCTCAAGACCCAGCAGCAACTCATCAATCACTACGCACTCAACCTGCGGGATCAGAAGTCGAAGGACTTTCTGTTCACCAACATGGACAAATTCCTGTTCGGGGAAGTAAACAGCGGGAAAATAGAGCGGTGAGCGGTCAGCGGGAGCCGCCGACCGCGATATTCGCAGCTCCATTCCCCGTTCCTTTTTCCCCGTTCCCCGTTCCCCGTTCCCCCTTTCCCGGCTTCTCTACCACTCCTTCGCAACCCGAAACGTCAGATCGATCGCCGGTCCGCTCGGGTCCGGGTCTTCGGTCATGCCGAGGAGCCAGTCATGCCCATGCTTGTCCCGGATCAGGAATCCGAAATCGAGGCTGAGGTCGTGGCCATCGAGCGCGGGGAGACCGGTATTCTGATAGTACGGACTGTGGAAATACACGTTGGCGAACGCGGAGAACTCTTTGAACAGGCGCAGCCGCGCGCCTGAGGTGAACGAACCGAATAACGTCCGCTGAATTGCCGAGAGATCGCCATGCGTCGGAGTAACGCCCACGCCGAGCGATGCCTCATAGCTCAGCCGTTCTGCGAGCGGAACCCGCAGCGTCGTGATCAAGTTCGCGGAGAGCGTGCCTCTTCCGTAACCCGCGGGCGCGGTCGTCGTCGGGAGCGTGAACGAGAGGTGAGACTGCACCCGGTCACTGAAGCGATGACCGATCCCGACCCTGATGTCTCCCAAATACAGGCTGGAGGCGGCTCGGCGGATTCGGTGTCCGTCGGGAAGCAGCACTTCGTAATCGAAGCGATTCCGGGGACGGTCGTCGCGCTCGGGGAATGAGATGCCGAGGAGGCCGTGATACCAGTGCAGAAATCCATCCATGAAGCCGGCGTAGCTGCCGCCGGCGAAGGCCTCCGCACTGACGAAATTGCGCGCGTCGAGATCACGAGTGAGCACAGCATTGAGTCGCAGGAACTCCGCATCCATCACAAACGCTGAATCAGATGGAAAGTCGCGGAAATTGATTTCCGCGGCACTCGCATAATTGAGGGAAGTACCAATTGCCCATCCGCTGTGGCGCGGCTGATACGGCTGGAAATAGAGTCCTGAACGAGACTCCGCGACCGGATTGAGCGCATGGTAGAGCGGCAGCCCCTGGGCACGCACGGAACCGGAGAGCGTGAATAGTGCGATGGCGGAGAGCCGAAATAAGGGCGCCTTCACCCTTCCTCACCCGCAGCGGCGACCGGCACGTCCAGGGATCGCCACAGATACCAGGCCGCATGACTCCGAAATGGCCGGAAGCGTTCGCCGAGCTCGGTGAGCTCTTCACGAGTCGTACAGGAGTAGAGCTGCCTCGCGGCTCGCTGCACCCCTCCGTCCAGCACCGGCCACACATCCGTGCGGCCAAGCGAAAACATCAGGAACATCTCGGCGGTCCAGACGCCGATCCCGTTGACCTCCGTCAATCGCGCGACGATCGCGTCATCGGAGAGCTTGCTCAGTCCCTTGAGTCCACCTGCCCGAGCGAACTTCGCGAGCTCCCGGATGTATCGCGCTTTGGCCCGGGAAAGGCCCGCCGAGCGGAGACGCATAGGGTGCGCGGTGGCGAGGGCCGCCGCAGTTATCGGGTAGAGTGTGCGCAGGCGCGCGGCGATCGACGCGGCCGCCTTGCCACTGATCTGCTGCGAGACGATGGCGCCGACGAGCGCTGGAAAGGGCCGCCGCCTCGACAGTCGGGCAGGACCGTGACGGGCGCAGAGTGCGGCCATGACCGCATCACCAAGAAGCACTTGGGACAGAAGATCCTCACGAGCGGGACGGGTGCGGAAAGTAATTCAGAAGCAGTGGAGGCGGAGCCACACCCGGAAAATTCGCGCACCGCACGGTGGGCGTTCCGGGTTTCTCTTGACAACACCGGTGCGGGTCCCGTATGATCACTCCATGCGAAGCAACCAGGCGTTCTATTTCTACTTTACCGGCTCCGGCGCGGCTCGATGCGCGTCCGGCTTGGTTAGAGTGCGTTAGCGCCTGACTGGACGGACCCTCGATGCCCCGCCGGATTTTTCCGGCGGGGCTTTTTCTTTTTCACCCCAGGAGCACGACGATGCGCGTAGCGATTCAAGGAACTCACGGCGCCTTCAGCGAGGCTGCCGCTCGGCGCCGGTGGCCGGACGCGACGACGGTCCCGTGTCGGGAGGTTGCGGACGTCGTGGCCGCCGTGCGGGAGAGCCGGGCGGATGCCGGGTGCCTCCCGATCGAAAACTCGCTCATCGGCTCCGTCACGACGACGTACGACCTGCTGCACCAGGCCTTTGGCGACGGCACCCTGCACCTGCATCACGAAATCCTGTTACCGGTGCATCACACCATCATGGCCGTCGAAGGCGCGCAGCTCTCGGGCATCCGGCGTGTGCTCTCGCACCCGGTGGCACTCGGTCAGTGCCGCATCTGGCTCGGAGCGCACCTTCCGGGCGCGGAACTCGTCAGCGCGTGGGACACTGCCGGGAGCGCGGAGATCGTCGCGCGCGATGCAAACCCGGAGCAGGCGGCCATCGCGCCGCGGCACGCGGCCACAGCGTACGGACTCTCGGTGCTCGATGAGCGAATCGAGGATGATCCGACCAATCAGACCCGCTTCCTCACCTTCACCCGTGAGGCACCTTCACGGGATGAACGCGTGGGGCTGCGGAAGACTTCACTCATCGTCTGGCTCGATCACAAGCCTGGAATGCTGGCCGCGGTACTGCAGACCTTCGCCGCGCGCGGCATCAATCTCACCTCGCTGCAGTCCCGGCCAGAGCGTTCGGCGCCGTGGACCTATCGTTTCTATTTCGACGTCGAAGGTGACGCATTGGACCCGAGGCTGGCGGAAGCACTCGAGGCCGTCGATGCGCTGGCGCGCCGGCTGGTGATTCTCGGGAGCTACGAGGCATGGACCGAAGGCGCCATCCTGTTTGGGGACCCGGAGCCGGAGCCGCCGCACCTGCGCCCTAAGCCGGCCGTCCCGCTCTTCGACCGGCGGCAACGGCCCGAGGGAACCATCGTCACGGTGGGAGGCGTCGAGATCGGTGGCGCGCGCCCGGTGCTGATCGCCGGGCCCTGTTCGGTCGAGAGCGCGGAAATGATCATCGACACGGCGCTGGCGGTCGCGCGTGCCGGAGCGGACATGCTCCGCGGTGGAGCATTCAAGCCGCGCACCTCGCCCTATGATTTTCAGGGGCTGGGCGTCGCCGGCCTGCGCTTCCTCGCCGAGGCGCGCGAGCGGAGCGGACTTCCGGTCGTGACCGAGGTCATGAGCTGGGAGGAGGTACCGGTCGTCGCGCGGTTCACGGATATGCTGCAGATCGGCGCGCGTAACATGCAGAATTTCGCGCTGCTCCGCGCCGCTGGACGGAGTGGAGTTCCCGTCATGCTCAAGCGAGGCGCGGGTGCCACGATCGAGGAGTGGCTCTACGCCGCCGAATACATTCTCGCGCATGGCAATCCCAATGTGGTCATGTGCGAGCGAGGCATCCGGACGTTCGAGCGTGCCACCCGTCATACGCTCGACTTGAATGCCGTGGCCCTGCTCAGGGAGCGTACGCATTTGCCGGTAATCGTCGATCCGAGTCATGCCGCGGGTCAGCGCTCACTGGTCAGTCCGCTGGCGCTCGGCTCGCTCGCGGCGGGGGCGCACGGAGTGTTAGTTGAGGTGCATCCGGATCCGGCGTCGGCGCTTTCGGATGGCGCGCAGAGTTTGACGCTGGAGGGATTCGCGGAACTGGCCCGGCAGATTCATCCCGACCGCGCCGGGAGAGCACACGTGCAGCTGGCGTGAGGCGGTCGCTGCGGCAGAAAGAAAAAACGTGGGGGCGAGCAATTCGCCCCCACGTTTCATTCGTAGATTGAACTGGCGAGACTACTGCATCTCGCCGCTCGGCACCTTGTCGTGGCTCCGGCCGCTGCCACCGATCTTCGCGGTGACCGTCTCCTTCTTCTTCATCCGCATCACGTCGATCTTGATGCTTTCGCCCTCATCGTAGCTTCGGAGAATGCGGAGCAGGTGTGACGGGCTGGTCGGCGCGCGGCCATCGACCGCGAGAATGACATCGCCCGGCTTCAGATTGAGCTGTGAGTCATCCGGTACGCTGATCACGAGAACGCCGTCGTTCACGCCGAAATACTTGCCCAGGTCCTCATTCATCGGCGCCAGCTCGAGATCGGCAAGCGGCGAATCGAATGACATCATGAACGCTTCACCGGGCCCCTTGTTCATCCGCATGCGCTCGAAGCTGCGGGACATGCCATTCTCGGGGCCGTCCTGGAAGGTGAAACCGTGCATCTTGGTGTCGCCGGGACCATTTTCATCGGTATTGAATCGGTACGTGAAATTTCCGGGACCGCCGTCAGCCATCGCGAAGGCTGGCTCGTCCCCCGTCACCAGAGAAACGGTCTTCTTGTCCTTCCCGCGACGGAGCTCGATGGAGATCGTGTCATTCGGCTCCAGCTTGGCGGCGAGTTCGGTCAGGCGGAGCCCGGGCGCGGATTGACCCTGCTCTGCAGCGGTGCCCGCCTCGAGCAGCGACTTCCCGTCGAGGCTGGTGACCACGTCACCCGACTTGATCCCCGCCTTCGCGGCCGGTCCGCCGGGTGTCACGCTGTTAATGAACGCTCCCACCGAATCCGTTTCCTTCGCGCGCAGATTGACGGAGACGCCGAGTCGGGCGCGACGGTTAGAGAAGACTTCCCAGTGGGACGGCGCGCCGGAATCGGTGCGGACCATGACCCGCGGCGGTCTAGGTGGACGCGCCGGGCGCTCCTGCGCGATGGCCGGCGCGAGCGGAGCCGCAATGACGGCGCTGAGCAGGATGGTCGAACACAATCTGGACATGATTCTCTCGTGGTTGGGCGGGCACTCCGCCGTGACGTCGGTCGACAGTTCAGAGTCCAACATTGCTGGCGTGCGTGATATGCACGTCCACCAGGGCATCCATCAGGCCCACCCGTTCGCGCCAGAGCCGGAGCAGCGCATTGTTCCGCGCCGCGGCATCGAGCATCTGGGCGGACTCGAGCTGGTTGTCGATCACGGCGATCCGGTCCTCAAGCTCACCGGCAGCCTGCGCGGTGACACCATCGGTGACTCGCGAATCGGGATCGTACGTATCGAGCGCCTGTTCCAGTGAATGCGAGCGGTCCATCGCCCGGGAAATGTCCTCGGTGGATGCGCTGACGGGTTGCGGGTGCGACATGTTATTGACCAGCAGCGCGAGCGTGATCGATGCCGCGGCCGCGAATCCTCCGACTCCCAGCCACCGGTATTGCCGGCGCCGCCGCTCAGCCACTACCCGCCGTCGGACCTCAGGCCACCGGTCTCGCGCCGGTGCCACCGTCGGCAGGGCCCGCAGCCGAGCCACCCGCTGATGCAATCGCTCGAGCTCTGCCTGGCAGGCCGGGCAGGCCGCGAGGTGTTCGCGCGCCGCCGCTGCACCCGCTGCGGGCAACGACTCGCGGAGGAGCGTCAGGTCTTCCATCGAAAGGTGCGTCATACCGCGATCTCCTCACCGAGCCAGCGCCGCAGGCGTACGTGAGCGCGCGCCAGTTGGGACTTCGAAAAACTCACCGTCTTGCCCATCATGTCCGCGATTTCCTCATGCGTGAACCCTTCGACATCATGCAGCCACACTACCGCTCGCGAGACCTCGGGGAGCCGCTCGAGCGCGGCTTCGAGATCCATCCGCAGGTGGGTAGAGCCTTCCTGCCGCAGGGGGACGTGGATCTCCTCCTCGAGCTCGTCGGTATCGCGGTACTTGTTGCGCCGGAGACGCATGAGCGCCTTGCTCGACGCAATGGTCCGGACCCACCCCCAGAGGCTACCCTCACCCCGGTACTGGCCGATGCTCCGACAGACCTCGAAGAAGGTCTCCTGCAGTACATCCTCGGCGTCCTCGGCCGTGCGACAGATTCGCCGCGCCAGGTTGTAGACTGGCACTTCGAACGCCCGAAAGAGCGTTTCAAGGGCATCGGAGTCGCCGGCCCGAGCCCGGGCGAGGACGACATCCGAATTCGCGAGGAGGAATGCTTCTGCCATGGCACCGGTAAAGATGCGGGAGGGGGGTGGAGCGTTGCAGGGGGGAAGGGGCGGTGAGGGGTGAACGGTCAGCGGGAGGCCGACTGCGCCTCCCGCTCACCGCTTACTACCCACTGCTCACTGCTTACCGCGATTCAGCAGCCCGCAGCCTTGAGCACGTTCATGCGGCCGCGGCCGAAGAACCGGACCGCGCCGACCACATCGGTGCCCTTGAGGATGCAGCCTTCGATCGTGGTGTTGCTCTGGTTTCCGGCGAAGTTGGATTCGATGACCGCCGCCTCTCCCGCGACGTGCGGCGAGGCGAAGCTGGTACCGGCGCCGAGGGCGTAGTGGAAGATGTCGCCGCAGACGAACTCGCTGCAGGCGGAGAAAATGAGATCTTCCTGCTGGCCCGCGGCGACAAAATCACCACCGGGAGCGACAAGCTTGATGCCCGTCGTGCCACCGAAGTTCGAATACTCGGTGAGGTGATCAAAGTTCTGCTGGGCGGTCGGCGCGGTGGCACCGACACTGATCACCCCCTTGAGCTGGGCCGGCACCTCGAGGAAGTTGGCCGCGTCGGCATCGAGGTCCCGGCCGTCGTTGCCGGAGCTGACTACCACCACGACACCCTTGGAGCGGGCATAGTCGACCGCAGCCTGCAGCGCGCGCACGAGGTCCTTGGCGCCGACCTGGTTCAGGTCTACATAGGCGCCGAGGCTCATGTTGATCGCGTCAACGCCCTGATCCGCCGCGTACACGATTCCGGAGATCACGTCGCCGAATGAGCCATGGCCAGTGAAATCGAGGACCTTGACCGCGCAGAGCTTCGCGTCGGGCGCGACCGATGCCATGCCGAAGCCGTTCGACGAGATCAGCGCCGAGACGAACGTGCCGTGGAAATTGAAGTCTTCGATGAACGGCTCAGACGCGACGAACGACGTGCTCTTGGCGAGATCGATCTTGCCGTCGAGGTCGAGATGGCCGGGATCCGTACCGGTGTCGAGCACGCATACCTCGGCGCCGGCGCCGCTTGGCGTCGTGAGCCAGGCGCTGCTCGCTTTGGTGACTTTGAGATTCCACTGGAACTGGTCGAAGAAGAAGGCGGTGCTCTGGTCGGTTCCGGTGATCGTGGCGCCGCCGAGCGTGGTGGGTGCCGCGACCATCTGGACGATCCGGTCGGTGGTGGGGATCCACTGGATCGAAACGTCCTGCGTGACCGAGGCGATGTCCGACCGGCGGAGAAGTTGGGTCGCGCTCGCCGCATTCAGCCCGCTGACAGTGACCAGGCCGGGGCCGTTGAGCTGGCGCTCGAGTTTGCCGCCGAGACTTTCAACCGACTTCTTGAAATCGGACTTGGCCTGACCGCGAAGCGCCACGATATACCCTGGCGCGGCGGGCGCCGAGGTGGTGGAGAGTCGGGGTCCGTTGTCCCTGGGTGCAACGGGGGACTGATCGCTACAGGCCGCAGCGGCGAGCGCGGCGCCGACGAGACTCAAGCGAGTGAGCGAACGTACAGGTGACCGCATTGATCTTCTCCGGTGGATATGGAACGACATCGGCGCCGAGGTGGACGCAGGGGGAAAGTCGGAATCAATTTCCGGATTGAGTGCTGGTGCTGCGGACGGAGCGACAGGACTTCACCGAACTTGGAGATCTGTCAGTAAAGCGTCAATAGTGTCGTGAGCGCCTCAGTCGCGGAGGAAACTTGAGGCGTCGGCACAGCGGATTGTGGCGATGAGGGGCAGGTGCAACAAATCTCTCCCTTCCCTCAGCCAATCTCGACTCCGTACCTCTCAATCCATGTCGCGAGGCTGATCCAGCGCCACAGGAGGAAGGCGTCGGCCGTACTTCGGCCCTCGCGGACCCCCCTCCACTGCCTGTCGACCGCTTCCGGCCGGAGGGCCCGGATCCCCCGAATCACATCGAGCCTGGCCTCGACCCACGGCTTCAGCATGATGAGCCATTCCGCCACGGGCATCGCGAACCCGATCTTGTCCCGCCGATCCAACACGGCATCCTGCGTGAGCCCGCGCATCGCAAGCCGAAAGACCGACTTGCGTGACCCATCCCGCGAAATGATGTACTGCTCTGGAAGCGTGAAGATGAAATCCACCACCGACGGCGCCAGGAAGGGCATGCGCGTCTCGATCGAGGCGGCCATGGCGTTGCGATCTTCAAACCGGAGCATCGCCTGCAAGTGCGCCTCGGCGAACGTCCGGTGCAGCCGCTGCCGCAGATTTACTCTTTCCGTTCCCGCCTCCGCCGGTTCGACGCCCCGGGTACGGAACCAGTCTGCGTCCATGTAGTCGTAGTACGCTGCCGGTCGCTGCCGCCCCAGTGCCGAACGGAGCGACCCCGGCATCGTTGCGCCGAGCCACGCCCGGAGCATCGCGGCCCGGCCGCGGCCGGGGATGCCGCCACTCGCAAGGACGAAGCGCAGCGCCTCGAACCAGCGCCCAGCGCGGGTGAGCGACGCCAGTCGAGCTCCCATGACCCAGTCGTAGCTGCCGAGCATCTCGTCCGAACCCTGGCCGCCGAACATGGCGGGGATTTCCAGCTCGCCTGCCAGCCGCAAAAGCCGGTGTTGCGCCCAGATCGTCGGACTCGTGAAGGGTTCGCCCTGCACATCGAGCAGATGATTGAAATCGGCGGGCAACTCGCGAACGTCGGGAATCCAGGTATGCAGCGTGATGTCGGACCCTGACGCCACCGCCTCGGCGAATCGCAACTCGCTGGGAGCGCCATCGCCTGCCGCGCAGGTAAATCCGTGCATCTCCAGTCGAGCGCCTCGAAGGTGCCGGGCCACCGCGACGATCGAAGAGGAGTCGACACCGCCGGAAAGCGCGAAACCGAGCCTGGGGTCACTCCGCAGGTGCAAGCTCACGCTCTCGAGAAAGCGCTCGCGCAGCTCGCGGGCTGCCGCGGTGATACTCAGTCCAGAGTCTCCGCCGAGATCTTGAACGTGATAGCGGGAAGCGAGGGGAGCAGAGGGGGAGAGAAACGGAATCGTGAGTGCGTAGCCGGCCCGCACTTGTCGAACTGCCCGAAAGAGAGTCGCGTCCCCATGATCGGTGTTGGAGGTCTCGAGATAATCGTACAGCCGCTTCGCGTCCACTCGTCTCGAGAGTCCTGGCCACTGGTATAGCGCGCGGATCTCCGATGCGAAGATCGCGCCGCCCTCGACAGTCGCGTAGAACAGCGGCTTGACGCTGTACGGATCCCGCGCCAGGACCAGGGTCCTCTGCCCGGGATCGATAATCGCGAGGGCGAATCCGCCCACGACGCGGGCGAGCCCGGAGGGACCCAAGTGGGCATAGACCGCGAGGAGAATGGCGCCTTCGTCGGCGGTCGGAGGAAGTTGGCCGTCGTCGGGGAGCATCGCGCGAAGGGCGGTCGCGTTGTGGATCTCGCCATCCAGCACGCCGAGGAGCGTCCGATAGGAGGCGACTGCAGGCGGTCCGGAAGGATGTCCGGCTCCCAGAACCGCTCGCCCGATGGCCGCGGCGGGGCCCCGCGCGGGCCAGGTCCCCGTCTCGAGTGTTTGCTCGACGAAACTCTCGACCCGGCCGTCGGCTGCCTCTGCGGACCAGGCGAATCCCTGCCCGTCGGGACCGCGGTGATTCAATCCCGCAAGCATCCGGTCGAGCACCGTTCGGTCGGCAAAGCCACCGCGACCCATCACCATCCCCGCGATGCCGGACATCGGCCGAGCTCAGTCGCACCGGATGTTGAACTGCTCGATCCAGCGCGTGAGGCCCAGCCAGCGCCAGACGAGAAAGGCATCCGGGATGCTGCGGCCGATGCGCACGGCATCCCAATGACGCTGAATCTGGTCAGGCCTTACCATCGGCATTCCACGGAGTGCCTTGAGCTGCCGCTCGACCCACGGCGCGGAGCTCGCGAGTAGACCTGCCACCGGTACCGCGAATCCGATCTTGTCCCGGCGGTCGAGGATCGGATCCGGCACGATTCCGCGCATAGCTGCGCGGAGCAGCGCCTTGGGGACGCCCTCTGGTGAAATGAGATACGACTCGGGCATCGCGAAGGCGAAGCGCGCAAGCGCCGGCGTGAGAAACGGCACCCGGTTCTCGATGGAGAACGCCATCGCATTCCGGTCCTCGTAGCGCATCAGCGCCTGCAGGTGCACGTCTTCAATGGTGTGCAGCAGGAGTTCCTTGAGCGCCTCTCGGCCACGTGGCATCCAGACCGGCGTGGGACCGATGCCCCGCTCCAGGAACCATTCCTCCGCTACCCAGCCGAGCCGGCGATGGCGGCGCCGTGCCACTCGCAGCGATTCCTGCCAGCGCCGAGGCACCGAGAGGCCGAGTGCCGACCGCAGGATCGAACGGCCTCGCATCTGCCATCTCCGGCCCGCGGCCCGCGCGAACTTTCCCGCCGACCAGTATGCATGCTCGCGCAGCAGCGAGACCACGCGCGCGGGCGCGTATCGCTGGTATCCGGCGAAGATTTCATCCGCGCCCTGCCCACCCACCATCACCTTCATGCCGGCCTCGCGTGCGGCGCGAAAGATCCGGTACTGGCCATAGATCGTGGGGCTGGCGAACGGTTCCCCTTGCACCTGCATGAGAGTGTCGAGCTCACGCTCGAGGTCATTCGCCGTGAATCGGACCGGATGGAGTGTTGCGTGCGCCGATTGCGCGGCAATGACCTGGTACGATTCTTCGCTGAGCGCCGGATCATCGGAGACGTAACCAAAGGCGTGGAGTTCCGCCGCCGGGCCGAGTGCGCCACGGGCCAGCGCGAGCATCGCGGAAGAATCCACACCTCCCGAGAGCGCGAAGCCGACGGGCACATCACTCCGCAGGTGCCGGCGCACACTCCCCTCGAGCAGCCCGCGCAGCTCGGTCGCGGCCTCGCCGAATGGAATCGTCCGCCGCTCTCCGTTCTCAGCGCGCCAGTAACGCTCGGGCTCCGCCGACGACGGCGCAGCGAGGCTCACGGTAAGGCGGTGGGCCGGCGGCACCTGTCGCACATCGGCCAGCATGGTCTCACTGCCGTGGTCGGTGTTCGAGCGGACGAGATAATCCCACAGACGAGCTGGGTTCGCCCGCCGGCTGATGCCTCCGAATTCCAGAAGCGCCGGTATTTCCGACGCGAAGACTGCTCCCGTCGGAAGCAAGACATAAAAGAGTGGCTTGATCCCGAACGGATCACGGGCGAGCGTGACCGAAGCGGCCTCCCGGTCAAACAGTGCAAAGGCGAACATTCCCTCCAGACGCTCGAGTGCCGCCGGCCCCCAGGCAGCCCACGCCTCCAGCAGTACTTCCGTATCGCTGCCGGAGCGAAAGCGGCGCCCTGCGGCCACCAGTTCCGCGCGCAGTTCCTGGTAGTTCGTGACCTCGCCGTTATAGACGATCGTGAATCGTCCGTCGGCGGTGGACATCGGCTGATGGCCGGCGGGAGAAAGATCCAGAATCGAGAGCCGAGTGTTGCCCAGTCCGACCCTTGCTCCCGCTGGAGGTTCGGGAAAAAATACGGTTCCCTGATCGTCGGGGCCCCGATGATGGAGACGCGAAAGCGCCCGGCCGAGGTCCTCGGCCGGCGGCGTGCCTCCACTCGTCACGAACCCTGCAATTCCGCACACATCTCCGCCGGGATCAGGAGGATCACATGCCGCGCAGGTACGCAGCAGGGGGATTCAGCCCACGAAACGACGAATTGCGAAGGAGAAGACGCAGGATTGGTGGGTTCGGCCACCGTAAGACGAGGCGCGCGCGCCTCGGACTCGGGTTCAGGACGGGCTCGTGCCGTGGGTACGCCGCTGATCCGAAATGACCGCGCGGATCGCATAGCGCATCGCCTGCCCCAGTAGCGCGGGAGGATGACGGGCGAGGAATGGCTCCGGAGGATCGACGTAGAGCCAGAAGATCTCCATGCACTGCTCGTCAGACAGGTCGTTGATCCAGTCGAGATCCTGGGCGTCCGGCGCAGGTCCAGTCATCCCGCAGAATTCCTTCCCGAACGAATGTCCCGGGTCGCCGGCACGGAGGTGAGTCGAACGGCGTCCGCTGGATATGGATGAAGCCAGACAAGTGGAGCGCGCACCGCCGCGATCACCCGAATCACGAGCGTCGCGAGGGCCGGGTGCGCCTCGAGCGCCGTGCAGAGAATCCGCCGGACAACTGCCGCAAGCACTCCGCGCCCGGCCCTCGATGCATCCGCGGACTCGATAGTCCGCCAGCGCTCGTCATCCACAGATTTCCATTCGGTGGCGATGCCGAGCACGTTCCCCAGCAGGACGGGCGGGTCGCAGAACGGATTGGCGTCTCCCTGCGTCACGATGTACGCCCGAGCCCGGGCGGAACGGCCACGATACCAGACGCGATGGATGGTCAGCGTCTCCAGCGAGGTGACGAAGGCCACCACCTGGCCCGGTTCCGCCTCCTCTCGATCACAGCGGATCCGAATCTGCGATCCGGCGGGGATCGCGGATTCCATGCTCCCCCCCTGTACCTCCGCCTCGAGCCGCGCGCCCGACTGGGCGAGCAACCCCAGCAGCGGTCGCAACGCGGGAGGACGCACCGTCAGCTGCCAGAACCCCGCACGGCCGCGCGCCTCACGTCCGACATGCGCACCGCCACTTCGACTTCTTCCGGAACGAACCCTGCCTCCTGCCGGGGCTCTTCAGCGACGCCGTACTTGGAGACGTTGGTGCCGCCATTCGCGAAGGTCTGCGTGAAGGCCTTGGCCGCCTTGTGAAGCGCCGAGCCCATGCGAATCGCCTCGCGGGGAGATTCGGTGACGCGCTGCCGGATCCACTCATTCGCGAATCGGATGTGCAGCACTTCGTCGGCCTGCTGCGCCTCGTACATGGCTGCGAGCGCGAGGTCTCCCTCTTCGCGCGCCTCCTCGATAGCGTGAGTGACGGCGTCGAGGCCATCCGCCTCGAAGGTCCGGTTCTGCACGCCGAGCCGTCCGATGAGCGTGTCCACCTTGCCGAGCACCCGGTACTGGAAGCCGAGGACGGGAAATTCACCAACCTGGCCGCCCCGCTCGACGAACAGCTTCCGGTAGTTCATCACATGGCGCGCCTCGTCGTGACACTGCCGCGCGAGCCACATGCGGATGGACCAGTCCTCCTCGGTGAACTCGGCGAGACTCCGCGCCGCGTTCTCCATGACGCAGGCTTCTTCGTTCATCTGCCGATGCAGAAATTCCTGTTTCTTCCGGGGATCATCGAGGGGAAGGTTGGCGCAATCGGCCCAGACATCCACAACAGTGAACCGCGCATCGCGGGCGCTGGGCTCACCGAAGAGCGCGGGGTCGAGACTCGGGTGCAGGGGCGCGCTCATCGGGTCACCGGTCGGCGAGATGGGTGGGAAGGATCGAGCGGAAGCCGGCCTGTCGCAGTACCTCGAGGACTTCCTCCTCGCTGAAGCCCGCCTCCAGCCGGCCATCCACATCCACGGCGGGCGCCAGCATCTTCTCGGCGCCGAATTCCATGCCGACTGCGTTGACTTCGCCGACCTGCGGCTCGAGCGCCTTGTTGACGCCGCGAAGGAAGCGGATCGCCATGGCCACCTGGAGCAGCACTCGCGGATCCCGCTCGGTGAGCAGCTTGATCCACCGGTTGGCGAACCGGACGTGGGTGATCTCATCGGCCAGGATTCCTTCCAGGGAATCCGCCGTCCGATCGTCGCCGGCTTCGCGCCAGCGGGTACGGAGAGTGCCCAGGATATCGATGAGCCCGGCCTCAAAGGTGCGATTTTCGATGGCAAGGCGTCCGGGCAGGTTGCCGATCATCCCCGTGACGCTCCATTCGAAATTGGAGACCGGGAACTCGCCCTTGCGGCCGCCGAGCTCGCGGAGCCGGCGATAGAGCACCATCACGTGGCGGCTCTCGTCGGCTGCCTGCCGCGCGATCGACATGCGAAGATCCCACGGGGTGTCGGGGAAATCGGCGACGGCCTGCGCGGCAATCTCCATGGCGACGCATTCGTTATTCATGTGCCGATGAAGCCGCTCCCGCCTCGCCACGTCGTCAAAGCCCGGCCATTCATGCATCTCGGCGTCGGTGTGCACGACCTCGAAGCAGGGCTCGCGAGCGGGATCAGCCTCCAGCTCCACGTTCCGCACCACCTTGGTGCGTCGCGTCGAGGGCGTACTCACCCGGCCACGGCGGAAGCGGCGGGAGACTGAGCGGCGCGGACTGCCACGAACGACGCGATGCCCGCCGCCTCGGTCCGGATGCGGGCCGCAAGCTTCGGATCGCCAGGAGGAAGGGCGGGAGCCTCGGCGACAAATTCGAGCCGCTCGCGGGAGAGCCGGGGGAAATCGGCGAGGTTGCGCTCGATGATCCGCACGCTCGGCTCGTCGAGCATCCGGTCCGTCTCCTCGAGATAGCGCTCGTAGCGGCTGGCCAGCTCGGGAATCAGCGCGTCGTAGACGGCGGCGACACGGTCCGCGCTCCCCTCGAGCGCAGAGACCGTGTCCAGTACGTGGAGGTATGGCTTCGTCGGCGGCAGGGTGTAGTGCAGGGCGGCGCGCAATTCATGGGTACGGCGGCCGAGGGCATCGGCGTGCTGCGCGAAGTCCCAGACGTGCCGCCCGAACAGCACCTTCACTTCGAGCTCCTGGGTCGTCGGGACCCAGCGGGCCAGAGTCTCCATGAGGAAGACCGAGATGTAACGAAACGTCCCGATCGTGTCGGCCCGTTCCCGAATCGATTGACCCATTATCCCTCCAGAATTCCTTGAACGAGATCGGCGGTTGCTTCGGGATCGCCCGCATCGAGAAAATGGCAGCGCACGCCGGACAGCAATTTGAGCAGGCGAACGGTGAGCAATCCTCGAGGCATGCCCCAGGCGGTCGATCTCAGCGGTGAAATGAGCTGCAGGTGCTGGCTGCCCGGTGTGAATGTTTCGACGCGTGCCTGCTCGGTGAATCCGCGAAGAAAGAACGCGTCGCTCAGCGGAGCTTCGATGGCCCGAGCGTCGGGAAAGAGCTCGCCCATGGGCACCCGGACCCGGACACCGCCATCGGGATAGCGCTCACGGGGCAAGTCGGGCCGCTCTTGGAGCAGACGCTGAACCTGCTCCGACCCTGGTCCCGGACGAATCGAGACGGCGCGCCGGAAGGGGAGCAGTTGCCGGGTCGAGAGCCGGACCGCTGCAAGCTCCTCACCCAGGAAGGCGTGCCCTCGGGCGGCGAGTGACATGCTGAGCGTGGTCTTGCCGGCGCCCTTGGGACCGCAAATCAGCGCTCCTCTGCCGGCGACGGCAACCGATGCGGCGTGAAAGAACAGCACATCACGCTGCAGCCGAAGCACCCGGTTGACCGCCAGGTTGGCGATGATCGGCTGCCACTGTGCCGTGCTTTCCGCGGCGGCGCAGTTTCCCTCGAATGCGATGCTCATCTCACCGGCCGCGGACTCTACGCCGAGGACGCGCCACGGCGATCCCGTGCCTGAAATGTCTCGATACCCGCGGTCGGGAAAGACCGTGAGCACGAATCCGAGTGCATCGAGCGCCTCGGGATCCTCGAATGAGACGAGTGAGAGTCGAGATGCGGAAGGGCACTGTACGCGGCACGTGACGCTTGGGCGGCCCGGGTCCGGCTCAGCTTCGAGACGGCACTCGCTGAAGATCAGGCGAAACCGGTCGCGGAACGGCAGATCTTCGGACACGACGCCGAGACACCCGTCTCCGAACTGGTACCAGTCACGGCCGGGCTCGGCTACCGAACTGCTGACGGACATCAGGCGTCGCGGGAACCGGAAAAAGGCCGTGAGGACTGGATGAGCACTGCGAATCCGCCCCCGCTGAATGCCCGGGGGCGGAGGAAAGAATTACATGCCCCACCAGGTTGCGGCAGCGCTCGTGATCTGAAAGGTCTTGAGCACTTCACTCTCGGTCATTTCAGTGACCTGTGGAGCTTCGTACTTGGGCAGGGGACGATCGGAATCGGCCGGCAGATTGTGGCGCTGGGATTCTCCCATAGAGCCTCCAGAAGGATTAAGTCGGTGTGGAGCTGATCCGGCTGAGTTCAGTCCTGGCAAACGACCAGCGAGAGCGAGCGCAGACGCTGGAGGGTGGCTTCGACATCACGGGCGGCTACTTCCGGCGTGACCCCCTCGAAGCTGCGCTGGATTTCCGCTGTGAGAGATTCCGGAGACTGTGGAGATTCCAGAGCCGTCCACAGGACCGAAGCCGTCGGGTTCAGCAGGCAGAACCGGTTGGCATCGGGACTGAAGACGATCGTCTCGCTATCGAGCGGTGCGGACTCGACATCTCCGCTACGTTGGTAAATCGTGGCCACGATCGTACCTCCTGCGGTCCAACTTAGGAGCGACTCGAACTGGCACGATAGCAGTCACGCAGGTCGTGTGTCAAGCGTTTGCGAGGCACTCCGGCGCTGGATCTGGGCGTAAACCCACCCCCAATTGGTGAAAATGAGCAGGAGCCAGGTCTCCGCGACGTGGACGTTGAGCGTCAAAAGGATACCAACGTGGAACGCCAGGGCCACCGGCACCAGCCAGCGTCGCGCCCTCGGCGAGAAAACCGCCGCCACAAAGACCGCCTCCAGCGCCATCGTCGTCACGCCGATCAGTGCGCAGAGAACCGGATGATCCGCCAGCCAGAGTCCCATCGTCGAGAAGACCGCGACCTGCGGATCCTGATTGAACCAGAGAAACCAGTCCCGCATGTGCTCCGCGCTGCCCCAGGTCCATCCGGTGCGCAGCAGCTTTCCGATCAACGAGAAGAGATAAATCTGGGCGACCCATAACTGCATGAGGCGGAGCGGCCAGCCGTACTCCCATGAAGCGTGGGTGTCCCTCTGACCCCGCGAGCCAGGTGAAAGTGCCCGGTCGCACGGCGAGACCGCAAGCACGACCAGCATGAGCGGGGCAAGCGTCAGTCCGCGGGCATACGGGCTCGCGGTCCAGATGAGCGTCTCGAGTGGCGCCAGATGATAAATCCCCACCGCCGCAATCAGGCCGGCGGGCCTGGCAGCCACTCCGAGAATCAGCAGGATCAGCGCTATGACGACGGCGCCCTGAATCACCGGCTCCAGCGCGGTCATCTGCGGGAAGATGAGATACCGCAATCGGGCGCTGGCCGAGACTCCTCGCCAGAACTCGGTGGGCGTTCCGGACATGGCAGACGGGTCGCGGGAGAGCAGTATCCAGAGCGTGTGCAGTCCGACGACTATCCGCGCCATCGCCAGGTTCACGGCCGGCTCCGCCGCAAAGGCGGCGCGTTCCCACAGCGCCGCGATCCGCTGGCGCGCGCTTTCGATCGTCATGGCGCGACTGAAAATTGGTACAACAACGATCGGTGGGTGAGGCTCCGGTTCGTGCGACGGGCCTCGAAATTCCAGAACTCGCGGTACACTCGAAGCCCGACGAACGGCTGAGCGGGGACATCGGCTGGTTTTCGCCACACCACCGTGTGCAGCTGGTGAAATGGGGCGGAGAACCAGCCCAGCCACCCGTTCAGCGCCGCGGGGCCTTTGCCGCGAGCGAGTGCCCGGGCGGCATTCACGCGCGCAAGCAGGTAGATGGCAGATTGCCGCTGCGCGTCCGCATCAAGCTGCGGGAATTGCTGTCGGAGCCAGGCGTGGATCTCCTCGACGCTGAACGGGCGCCAGGCCCGGTAGTCGATCGCCTGCTCGCCGCCATCCGCGTCGACGGCGACTACAAGCAATCCCTGCGGATCGTCTCCGATAGCTGCCGGAGCCGCGCCGACCATCAGCGCCCATGAGGAGAACGGCCAGAGATCGCGCTGGAGGAGGATCGGGCTGAAGCTCGCGACCAGACAATAGACGATGAACCCGGTCGTGAGCCGCCGCTCCGCCGCTTCGCTCCGCATCCGGCCGCGGAATATCAGGAACACCAGCGCGGCTCCCACCAGGCCGGCGAAGAGAAAGCCCGCGACGAGATTCACCATGCCGGAGATCCGGACGACCGATTCATGACCGCTCCGCGACCAGATTCACCAGCCCGCCCCGACAATGAAGGGACCAGCCGTGGGCGGTACGCGTCACCGATCCCGGCGCAGCTTCCGTCTCGCCGCGCTCGAACCCCTGCACCGCCGCGTACCGGACTCCGCGACCGCCGGTCTCGCGGAGTGGCTCACGAAACATCGGAACGAGTCCCGCCAGGAAGTGCCAGACACGCTCGACCTCCCAGTCGCGAAAGTTCACCATGGCAGCGCCTGGGGCGACCCGGGGCGCAGGAGTCGCGAGCGCATCATCCTGCGGCGCCTCGGTGAAACGGCCGGCTTCCGCGGAGTCCAGCACTTCCATGAGAACACGGGCCCCTGCGCGAGCGTTCTCCTCGTGAAGCGCCACGATCCCCATCCCGCGCGCCAGCGCGAAACTCTCCTGACCAAGCACGGGACCCGCGTCCGCCCGGGCCGTTGCGCGGTGAACGGTGACGCCGGTCCGCTGGTCGTCGTGATAGTAGATCCAGAAATAGGGACTCGGACCGCGATGCCGGGGGAGAAGCGAGGGATGAAGGTTCACGGTTCCGAGCCGCGCAATGTCCAGGAGGCCAGCCGGCAATATTGACGGGAACGTCGAGATGCAGGCGATATCCGGCGCGCACTTGCGGAGTGCTCCGCCCAGCTGCGCTTCTCCCCCGACATGATACTGGAGTTCCCTCAGGCCCGACTGTCGCACCCACTTTACGAGCGGGTCCGTAGGACGCAGCCCCGCTGCGCGAGCCGCGGCGCCCATCCAGCCCCGGAACCGTCCCCGCCGGTCCGCCGGGCGCACCACGGCCACCACGTCGTGCCGAGCGGCCACGGCGCGGAGCGGCTCGAGGGCGAGCGCTCCGCCGTTCGCGAAGAAGACGACTTTCACCGCGACGCCTCGACAGGCTTGGACAAGAATGCCATGTTTGGTATCGGTACCCTTGCCTCGAGAATCATGCATCAATTCACGCTGTCGCACCTGCTGGCCGTGCTGCTCTCGCTGCGCTTCGAAGTCGCCTTCGTCCTCGGCGCGCTGCTCCTCGAACTCTGGATCCGCGGTGAGCCCTCGCGCTTTCGCCGGCCCAGCTTCCTCACGGACCTGCTGTACTGCGCCTTCTACCGGCTCGGCGTCTTCACACTGCTCTTCGACACGCCGATACGTCACATCCTCAGAGACCAGCTGCACCTTCAGCTGCTGCCCGCGGCTCCGCTCTGGGTGCGCGTTGGCGCGTATCTACTGATTCTCGATCTGACGAATTACTGGATTCATCGCTGGCAGCACAGCAGCGCGTTTCTGTGGGCCTTTCACCGCGTGCACCATTCGCAGACTCAGCTTACCGCGCTGGCGACGTATCGGACGCACCCGGTCGATGCCTGGCTGCGGTCGGTCATCGGCCCCGCGATCTTCATGCTCCTGCTCGGCATTCCTCCGGCGGTGTGGTTTCCGCTCGCGATCGGCTGGGACATCGTGCTCAACCTGTCCCACATGGAAGTGGACTGGGGATTCCGCCCGCTGCACTGGCTCGTGGTCAGTCCCCGTTTTCATTCGCTGCATCATTCTATCGTCGAGAAGGACCAGCAGTACAACTTCAGCATGACGCTGAGCATCTGGGATTATCTCTTCGGCACCGCGCGCATGCCCGATGGCCGGCCCGCGCAGGTGGGGCTCAGCGACTGGGAGTCGGGCGAGTCGATCGGCGCGCAGCTTTTCTCACCGGTGCGTTTTCTCGCCGCTGCCCGACGCGCGCGGACCGAGTCCACTGAACCGGCCCCGGAAGCCGTTGTACCGCCTGTCCGTCAGGTCAGATGAGCGCCACCTCCGCCGTCTTCGAACCCGCTGGCACCACGGCAGGGGCCAGGCCGGCCATCGCCGGCTGGATCGGCTCGCGCGCGTTCGACCTGACCTTCTTCACTCTCTCCCCACTCGCGGGACTCGGCATCGTTGCTCTCGCGCTCGCGGTGGGAGGCGTCCGCGGACTGTACGTGCAGCTGGCGGCCTTCTACCTCGTCGCCGTTCCCCACTACATGTCGACGTACACCTTCTTCCTCCCCGACGATACGCTCGCCTACTATCGGACGCGGCGGGCCGCTTTTTTCGGGGGACCCATCGCGATCGCGGCGCTGGTGCTCGTGCTGATGGTCGCCGGACTGCCGGCGATCGTGCAGTCGGCCGTATTCCTCTGGAATATCTGGCACGTCTCCATGCAGAGCGGCGGAATCCTTTCGCTCTACCGGCGCCTCAACAGCGGGTCTCCCACCGAGGCGGCTCCAGCCAAATACGGGCTACTTGGCGTGAACGGGGCGATGGCGCTCTGGAATATCGACCGCTATCCGCCGCTGGCCGGGCTCCTGACCCAGCTCCACCCGGCGGCGCCGCGCATCGTCAGCCTGACGGCACTGGTCGTCGGCGCGGCGCTGCTCGCGCGGTACCTGCTGGTGCTGGCCCGTCGACAGGCTCCGATGCGTCCGCCTGAGCGCCTCTTCTTCGCGACCAGCCTCCTGCTCTTCCATCCCTACCTATGGGTGCGGGACTACAATCTCGCGACCCTCGGCATGCTGATGGGCCATTTCATCCAATACCTGGCGATCGTCTGGCTGCTGCACCGCCGGAGATATGCCCACGTCACCGGAGGCTCGACGCATCAGCGGATACTCGCCCGGGTGAGCGAACGGGCGCCACTCATGGCGATGGTCTTCGTCGCCTCAGGACTCGTCTTCCTCGGCAGCAATCATCTCGCGAGCCGGGTCGGGTTACCCTCCGCGTACACGATCACCTGGTTTTCCCTGACCTTCATCCACTTCTATCTCGATGGCCTCATCTGGGCGTTCCGGGATCCGTTCGTCCGGAAGGCTATCGGCACCTATCTGATCCTACCCACGCACATCGCTACCTGACGGTTCGCTGCGCCGGAATGCAGCGAACAGCTCGGCCACCGGCATGACGACCTGAAGGGCAATATTCTCCGGAAGGGGATCATCCGTTATTCCAGTCCGTGCCGGTCGCTCCTGCAGGGAAGAGGCGGTGCCAAACAGATAATCCCAGAGACTGAGAACCTGCCCGAAGTTCCGGTCGAAGCTTTGGCGGTCCGTCGAGTGATGAATCGAATGGAATACGGGACTCACGAAGAGATATCGCACCGGCCCCAATTTCCAGTGGAGCTCGGCATGAGAGGCGGCGCCCTGAAAGGTGCTGAACAGCCGATACGGCAACCATGCTATCGTCGGGGCTCCGAGCAGAATCAGGATCAGGGTCATCGAGTCTCCCAGGATCCAGTCAAACGGATGATGCCGGTAGCCGGTGAGAAAGGTCAGGTGCTCCTGGCTGTGATGCACCCGGTGGAATCGCCACCAGTACCGGGAGTGTTCGAAGCGGTGCAGCCAGTACCCGAGGAAATCGGACAACAGGACCGTGGTCGGAAGAAGAATCCAGCCGGGGATCCGGTCGAGACTGACCAGGGGCTGGGGAAAACCCTGCAGATGCAGGACGGCCGCGAGAGGCACATAGATGAAGAGCCGGATGATCCCGCCACCGTAAAAGAGCCGGTAGAGCAGATCAGTTGCGAAATGCCGCGACCAGTATCGCCCCGGCTCAGCGCCATCCCAGCGCTCGAGAAAATAGAAGACGACGAACAGCCCCGCCGTCCAGGCGGTAAGCGTACCGAGCGCGTGCAGAGCCTTGTGAATCAGGACTGGAATGTTGGACATGGCCTGACGGTACGAGAACAGGATTTCGCAGAGCGGTTGTCCAACATAGAGCCATTTTGCAGCTTCCTCCAGCCTCTCTCCCCTTATATTGCCGCATGACTTCGACCGCCACACCCGCCGATACCCACCTCTGGATCCACCACCTCGAAGACGAAGCTGACGCCGCCTTTCTCTACCGGGAGCTGGCTGGCGCCGAGCGCGATCCGAAGAAGGCCGAGCTCTACCGCAAACTCGCCTCCGTCGAGGACCGCCACGTCGAGCTCTGGAGCAAGCTGCTCTCCGACAATGGACATGCCGTGCCGGATGTCCGGCCGAGTCGTCGCGCGCGCGGCATGGCCTGGTTTGCGAAGCGGTTCGGATCCCAGACCCTCGTCCCCATGCTGCTCGAAGAGGAGGGTCGCGAGGTCAAGGGATATCTGAGCATGTACCGGGATGCGCCCGAAGGCACCGCCGGTCCCACTGCCCTGCGGCTGGCGCGCGAATCTGCCGAGCATGCGCAGAGCCTCGCCGGGTTGAGTGGCGCGGGTAGCGAACCGTGGCACAAGACGGGCGCCGGCGGCATTCTCCGGAACCTGGTCTACGGCTTCAACGACGGACTCACCGCGAACTTCGGCCTCGTCGCCGGCATGCTCGGTGCCCAGAGCAGCGCCAGCCTTCCCGCCCACGCGCTGCTGGTGGCGGGGCTCGCGGGGACGGTGGCGGACGCGCTTTCGATGGGCGCCTCGGGCTACCTCGCGGCCAAGAGCGAACGGGAAGTGTTCGACCACGAGATCGCGATGGAGCGGGAAGAGATCAGGCTCATGCCGGATCTCGAGCGCGAGGAGCTTTCGCTCATCTACCAGGCGAAGGGCGTTTCGATCGAGGAAGCGGAAGAGCTGGCCGTGCGGGTGATGCGCGATCCGGAGCGCGCGCTCTCCGAGCAGGTGAAAGAAGAACTCAAGATCGGTGAAGCCAGCGGCACACCGATGCGCGAGGCGTGGATCACGGGCGTGGCCACCGCGTTCGGTGCGCTCATTCCCGTCTTTCCGTTTCTCTTTCTCACCGGGCCGATCGCGATCTGGACATCGTTCGCGGTCTCGATGCTGAGTCACTTCGGCGTCGGCGCCGCCCGAAGCTTCTTCACCGGACGCGGCATCTTCCGGAGCGGCATGGACATGTTCGTCGTGGGACTCGGCGTGGCGGTGGTCGGCTACTTTGTCGGTGAGTGGATCACCCGTCTCCTGTGACCCCTGGCTCTTCGTGACGTCCCCGGTTCGCCTGGGGCTCTGCTGCCAGTTTCTCGATAGCCCGATCAAGTTCCGCACCGCGACGCACACCTACGTTTCGACGCTGACCCCGGCGCGGCGCCGGGCCTATCTGCAGGACATCCTCCTTTCCAACGCAAGGACGCTGGCACTCGCGGTGCGGCGCTGTCATGAGCTCGGCATCGGGGCCTTTCGGATCAACAGCCAGATCGCGCCGCTCGCGACCCATCCCAAAACCGGTTACACCCTCGATGCCATCGACCGAAACGCGGAGATCATTCCCGCGTTTCGATCGGCTGGCGCGCTCGCAAGAGAGCTCGATATCCGCCTGAGTTTCCATCCCGACCAGTTCGTCGTGCTCAATTCGGCGCGGGAGACTGTGGTGCAATCGTCGGTGACCGAAATGAATCTCCAGGCGACGATGGCCGAGCTGGTTGGTGCGGATACGCTGACCCTGCACGGCGGCGGCATGACCGGTGGGAAACCGGCCGCACTCGAACGACTGGCACTCGGCGTCGAACGACTTGGCGCCGGTGCGCGGCTCCGGCTCGCGCTCGAGAATGACGACCGGCAGTTCGCACCGGCCGACCTGCTTCCGCTCTGCAATGAATTGAAAGTCCCGCTGGTCTACGATGTCCATCACCACCGTTGCCTCCCGGACGGGCTGAGCGTGGCGGACGCGAGCACGCTCGCGCGCGCGACGTGGGGCACGCGCGAGCCGTGGATGCATATCTCGTCCCCGAGAGACGGATGGGCAGCCGCTAATCCGCGCCCACACGCCGACTACATCGACCCGGCGGATTTTCCCGTGGAGTGGCGCGGAATGCGTATCACCGTGGACGTGGAAGCCAAGGCGAAGGAGCGGGCCGTGCTGGCGATGAGGGAGGTGGTGAAGGGCGAGGGGTGAGGGAAGCGGGGTGAGGACGGGCGCTAGATGTCCCGGAAAACTTCCGCCAGCCGGATCTCGACTGGTGCTTCACGGTGTGGCGGTTGCCATAGCAGATGATGGTCGATCACCTCGCCAGCCTGAGCCCTTCCCCGCCAGACGTCGATGGTCTTCGTGTCCGGATCGACCAGCCACGTCTCGGTCACACCGATATTCTGATACGCGGAGCGCTTGAACTCACGATCGTACACTCGAGAGGAAGGGCTCAATACTTCGACGGCCAGCCACCACTCACGAATCCGTTTCCAGTGGGTGCTCGGCGGATAGGTCGAGGGATACACCAGGATATCCGGATCGAGCAGCGTTCGATCTCCGATCTCGAGCTCACCCGGAGCGACAACTCGCCCCATTCCAGCAAGCGCAAGCGCATTGTGAAGCATGACCGTCAGGTTGGCCGTCACAACCTGATGAAGATTCCGGGGAGCCGGAGTCACAAGCAGCACACCGTCGAGCAGCTCGTAACGGTGCCCATCGGGCGGGAACGCCCGGACCTGCGCAACGGTGTATCGGGGCGCGTGGATCGGCATGGCCATAATATCGGCTCGGCGGAGAGAGAGACGCAACTCGGCATCCCACCGAACGTACGCCTTGCCGCCACGGGGGCGTCATCAGATTTCCGCAGCGCGGGTCAAAAATAGAAGGACCGCGATTTCTCGCGGTCCCATCCCGAGGAAGCGTAGCGACCGAGGGATCACGAGATCTCACAACGGCCGCCTTTGAGATTCCTCCCCCTCGCGTCGCTCGGGCTCGGAATGACAGTAGCGAGACACTCCCACTACTCAGTACTCAGCACTCAGTACTCAGTACCCGTCACTCGTCACCTTTCACTCCTCACCTTTCACTCGTCATCCGCCCCCAGCTACACCACCAGATTCAGCAGCCGGTTCGGCACGAAGATGATTCT
>JBDUEA010000020.1:0-30971 GCA_040002695.1 Gemmatimonadota bacterium
GGATGATTCTTCGCTGCTACAATCCCACCGATTCTGCTGTGGAGGGCGCATGGCGGACGACTAAGCCGATCAGGAGAGCAATCCTGACGCGGGCGGACGAAATTGAAGGCCAACGTCTGGATACACGGGAGGTAGACAGCCTCATCCCCTTCATCGCCCGCAAAGGAGAATTGGTAACGATTCGATTTGATTGAAGCGCGGTTTCAGGCCTGCCGAACTGTCGCCAGACAGTTGCCGCAGCCTGAATTTATTCCCCGAACATTCGCAAGCAGCTCCGGACAAACTTGAAGGCCTCCATCGCGTAACCCTCTGCGAGAATAGCATTTCTGGCCGCCCTCCCGCCCACTGTTGGTTTGGTTTTCCCGCATTGAATGCCGTAATCCCCCCGAATATCCCGCGATCAACCTTGTCGTACCTGGCTTTTCTACTTCCCTCCCTCGATTGAGATTTACTAAGTACTGTATAGAAATGATGCGCTATTGCGACAGTATGCAATATCATGAAGGAAATATAAACTCAAGAATAACAATGGTATACCGACACTATATCTGTCAGGGAGTATGTAGTATGACAAAAATCATCCAGTTAATCTTCGACGGATAAGGCTCGTCGCCTCCATCCGCCCAACGTTCAAAACGACGGTATGGAGGAAGTCCGAACATGCAAAACGAATCAGCCCGATGTTCCAATGTGGTGGTGAAGCCCGTCTGGATCCCGGTTCTAAATGCTGGAAATGCATCGCGTCTGCTGACCTCCGCGCTGGTGCTTTCGATCGTTGCCGGCTGTTCGGACAGACAAGTGCTGGGTCCTTCAGGACTTGACCTGGCCCCGGTTGCAGCCGTAGTGCCGATCTCCAATGAACCCAGCGGCATGTCGCTCCTCAGCGCACGAGCCTTCAACGCTCGGGTGGAAGACGGCTGGCTCGATCGCGGGGGACTGGCATTTTCCGTCAAACCGGACGCGACCGCGCCAAGCTCGGCGAACATCGGCTCGGCTTTCTACCACGTCGGCTATGTCGCCGGCACAGCGCCCATCAATACCTGGCACACTGTTCCTGGCAACATGACCACGATTTATCTCGCCTTCTCCGTGCGGCTCTCACCCAACTGGGTCGGTCACTCGAGCGGCGTCGGCAAGATCTTCCATCTTTGGATCGGTGGGTTCAATCGAGTAGTCCTTAGTGCAACGGGAGTTGGCAGCGCCCCGCTTCGTGCAAGGATCAGCCTTCAGAGAGCGAACATCCCCGGTGGCTCGCTAAACCTGGATCCGTATCCGGCGGCTCCGGACCTCACGAGAGGGGTCTGGCATCGTTGGGAAGTCATCGCCGTAGCCAATACGGGTGGCCAGGCGAACGGCTCTATCCAGTGGTGGGTAGACGGCGTGCCGGCGGGCAGTGTGACGGGTCTCAACATTGTTCCGGCAAATTGTTTGAATCGCTGGACGCAGGTGAACTGGAATCCCACGTGGGGCGGCCAGCTCGGGACGACGCTTCCGGCTTCGCAGACGATGGACATGGACGATGTTCGTTTGAGCGCCAAGTAGATCAAGCCTCGAAGCACCGGGGTGCAAAGAGGGCCGGTCAATCGACCGGCCCTTCATTGTTTTCCTATTTTCCAGCTGACAGCACCTCTACGAGGTTCCAGTCTCGACGATCGAGAATGCCCGCACCGGAAACGTTCCGAAGCCCTTCACCTTGACCGGCACCGCGAAAAACCGGGAGCCGTGATCCGGCAGTCTCTCGAGGCCCGTCAGATGTTCGGCGATCGGTATCTCCGCGCCGAGAAGCGTCGTGTGAACCGGGCGAGACCGGTCCGCGGTATCGTCGATGTTAAAGGAATCGATCCCCACCAGCGCCGCGCCGCGCTGCACTAACTCTTCCGCCAGGTCCGCCGTCAGAAAGGGATGTCCCTCGAAGTAGGCATCCGTTCGCCAGTGCGCGCACCATCCGGTGTGAACGAGTACCGCCTTGTCACGGACGTCCACCCGACCCAGCAGCTCGCGCCCAAGCGCGCGGCCCGCGCGCTGACGGCCACGAAGCACGACGCAATCGAGATCGGCGAGAGAAGTCAGCGGCAATTCGCTGAGATCCTTCCCATGTTCGTAGCGGTGGAAGGGAGAATCCACATAGGTGCCGGTATTGGCCACCATGTCGATGCGGCCGATCTGAAACTCCGTCCCTTCGGCATAGGTCTGCCGCGAGCGTTCGCGACTCAGATAGTCACAGATGATTGGAGCGGGGAGGCCCTTATAGGTGACCATCCCCGCCTCAACCGTGTGGCTGACATCCACCAGCGTGCCCTGTCCCGGCCGAAGCGGGGCCAGGCAATCGGTGCACGAAAGCAGTGTCCCCACCCGGCCGGCGCGACCGGCGTCGGTCATTACCCAGGGACGGACCTGCCACGGCGGATCGTGGCGCACGTGCTGCGAGTGCCCACAGGAAAGCTCCGCGACCCAGTCTCCCTCTTCGTCCAGATGAAATCCTACGATCTCGCGTTCCACGCTCGGCGCTCCCTCGCTTCAAGTGTGAGCGGCATTGAATTCGTCGCGTGCCTGTCGAATGCGCCCTGGGGTGTTGGTTACGATGCCGGCGACTCCCCTTCGCCAGAGGACGCGAGCAAAGTCGGGATCGTCGACCGTCCACACATGAACGGGGCAGTCGAGACGCCGAGCCGCGGCCACGAAACTTCTGGTCGCAATGGGAAGCCCATGGTGCCGCGGCGGCACGGATAGGAGGCGAAACTCGACGGGCCCAGCTGCGCGTCCGAGGAACCTTCCGAAGTAGAGTCGGGAGATATCGGGTCCGGAAGCGCCGCACACGAATGGCGGAACGTGGAAACCTGCCAGCGCCGCTTCGAGTTCCGAGGCGATGACGCAGCGTTCCGTCGCCTTCTCATCGAGGAGTACCTGCCGAAGGGCATCGCCGACCTGAGCCTCCTTCGCCTCGATCAGGATCGGCATGACAGGGAATGCCCGAAGCACCTCGACCAGAGTCGGCACCCGAACTCCTCTACCGCGCCAGGGGAAAGTGCGTCCTCCGTCAGAGGAGAACATGGCGCCCGCGTCGCTCGACTGAATCTGCGCCGAGGTTAACGCGCTGACCATTCCAGAGCGGTCGGTGGTTCTCTCCAGGGATGGGTCGTGCATCACGACCGGAACACTATCTGCGGCGAGTCGTACGTCGAGCTCGAAGGCGTCCGCGCCCAGAGAAGCAGCTCGCTCGAAGGCGGCAAGAGTATTCTCAGGCGCCTCGGCCGAGGCGCCACGATGTGCGATGACTGGATGCGCTGAAAGATCGAGCAGCGGATTCATGCCGATGCGCCACCCATGGCATCACGGATCGCGTCGCCCAGCATGGTGCAGGCCAGTACCACGAGGACAAGAGCCAATCCGGGGACGGCTGCAACCCAGGGGGCGTTGACCAGCGTATCCCGCCCCGAAGCGATCATGTTGCCCCACGAGGCAGTAGGGGGCTGCACGCCCAGTCCGAGAAACGAGAGTCCTGCCTCGAGCATGATCGTGTTGCCCACGCCCAGCGCCGCCGCGACGATCACCGGAGTCAGCGTGTTCGGAATGATGTGCCGCCGGAGCAGACGGAATCGCCCGGAGCCGAGCGCGAGTGCGCTTTCAACGAATGGCCTGGCGACGAGTCCCCGGACCTCGCCGTGGACCAGCCGGGCGATGCTCATCCAGCCGGTGGCTCCGAGGACGAGGATGACGAGCACCGCACCGGGTTTCCACAATGCCGCCAGGAGCAGGAGCAGGACGACCCGCGGTAGAGCCAGCGCGAAATCGGTGAGGGCCAGGAGCGCCGTTCCGGTCCGGCCTCTCCAGACGCCCGCTACCGTCCCCACACCGAGCCCGAGCAGGACTGACATCCCCATCGCGAGACAGCCAACCCCGAGAGAGACTCTGGCACCGTACACGAGACGGGCCCAGACGTCGCGCCCGAAGCGATCGGTGCCGAGCAGATGGAAACCTCCGTGCAGATCAGTCTGCAACGGAGCCAGGAAGCGGGTCGCCACGACGTCGCGCTGGAGATCGGGCTCGCCGTTGGTGACCAGCGGCGCGAACGAGGCCAGCAGGATCACTAGTGCGAGCACGGTTGCGCCGAAGGCGCCGCGGCGATCGCGAAGGACGGGGCTCATGTCGGAGTCCGGACCCGTGGATCCACGAAGGAAACCAGTGCGTCCGCGAGCAGGTTCCCGACGACGACGAGCGTGGCGCTGACCGCGGTCGCGGCCATGACGACCGGATAATCACGCGCCTGCACGGCATCGATGAGCACCCGCCCCACACCCGGCCAGGCAAAGATTCCCTCGACGAACACCGCGCCCGAGAAGAGGGCCGGCAGGGAAAGGCCGAGCAGCGTGATGGTCGGAACGAGCGCATTCCGGAGAATATGCCGCAGAATGATGCGACGTTCGGTTAGTCCCTGGGACCGGGCGGTAGTAATGAAGGCCGCGTGCCGGACATCGAGCATGGCACCGCGCACGAAGCGCGCGGTGCCTGCGAGCCCTATGAGCGTGAGCGTCGTGAGCGGAAGCGCGAGATGCCGGAGCGCATCGATGAAACGACCGCCGGAGTTCAGAAAATCCGCGTCGAGGCCGGCTGCGCCGAACGCCGGCAGCAGGTGCAGCCAGTACGTGAACAACATCACGAGCATCAGGCCCAGCCAGTACCCCGGCATCGCGAACAGCGTGACCGTCACCATCGAGAGGACCGTATCCGTGCGTCGCCCCCTGCTTGCCTGCACCGCGCCGATGAGAATCCCGAGCAGATAGCTGAGCGCGAGCGACAAGCCGACCAGGCGCACGGTCGCAGGCCACGCGGCCCTGAGCATCGAACGCACCGGCCGGCCGGTCGCGATGCTGGTACCCCAGTCCCCGCGGGCAAAACTGCCGAGCCAGGCGCTGTATTGCCGGGCGAGTGGACGATCGAGGCCAAGCGCGTGACGCTGCACCTCGAGCTGCTCCGCAGTCGCAGTCGGTCCGACCAGGTGCTCGGCGGGATCTCCCGGGGCCAGGTGCAGCAGCACGAACGTGAGCGTGAGCACGCCGGCGAGGACAGCCAGCCCGGCCACGAGACGGCGAACGAGCGCGGAGAGCATGGTCCGGAATCTTCCCGGAAGAGGGGCGGGGCGGTAGGGGAGGGAACGCTGCGGCCGTGGCCGAGGGGCCGCGTGGCGCGTACGTTATGGTGGTGAATTACCGTCTCACCTGCCTCGTGGTGCTGCTGGCGGGCGCGGGCTGCGGAGAAACTCCGCGGCGCGGCGACACCGTCCTGTTCGCATCGGGCGCCGACCTCCAGAGCATCAACCCGCTGCTCACCGTGCATCCGCTCGCGCGGCAGGTGCAGCGATACGTCCTGCTCACGACCCTCGTTCGCTACGATAGTACGCTTGCGCCGGTGCCATATCTCGCGCGATCATGGGCGTTCTCTGTCGACGGCAGGGCCCTCACCTTCACTCTTCAGCCGGGCGTTCGCTGGCACGACGGCGCTCCGACCACGGCCGCGGATGTCGTCTGGACGCTGGATGCTGCGCGGGATCCGGCGACCGGCTACCCCCGGCTCAACGATCTTTCCTCAGTCGATTCCATCATGGCAATCGGCGATTCGCTCATCTGGATCCACTTCCGCGAACGCGTGACGCAAGTCCCCGACGTGTTCACCGATCTCGCCATCCTTCCATCACACCTGCTCGGGACGACGCCTCACGATCAGCTGCGGACCGCGGCCTGGAACGAGCATCCCGTCGGCAACGGACCCTTCCGATTCGTCGCGCACGAGCCAAACCGTCGCTGGGTGTTCGTCGCGAACGGCGCCTTTCCTCAGGCTCTCGGCGGCCCACCACGACTTCAGCGCCTGGTCGTCGCGGTCGTCGACGAACCGGTAACGAAACTCGCCGCGCTTGCCTCCGGAGAACTCGACTTCGCCGGGATCCAGCCGGCGCACGCCACATTCGTGGAGCGGGATCCGAGGCTCCGCGTGCTGAGTTATCCGCTGCTCTTCACCTACGGCATCGTGTTCAACTGCCGGCGCGCTCCGTTCAATGACATGACTGTTCGGCGGGCTCTCTCGCTCGCGCTCGACCGCCGAGAGATCGTGGACGGTTACAGCTACGGATTCGCAACGCCGGCCACCGGTCCCCGTCCGCCGGAGGTGGGAGGCACGCCTCCGGCCGCCGTCTCGCCCGCGAATGCGGACTCGGCACGCGCCCTACTTCATGGCCGGCGGATTTCATTCGAACTGCTCACGGTTGGCAGCGGCGAGGCCGCGCTCGAACAGATGATTCAGGCCCAGCTCGCGCGCGCGGGATTCGACGTCCATATCCGGCAGCTCGAGCTCTCGGCCTACCTGGGGCGAGTACGAGGACCGCGCCCGGAGTTCGACGCGGCAGTGATGGGCATTCAAGGCGACATCGGACTCGGTTACATCGTCCCGCTTGCCGCTCTCACTGGTCTTGGCCCGGCGGCGAACGCCTCCGAGGCCGAGCGCCAACTCGCGGATTCGGCGTCGGTGGCTTTTCTCTACCATGCGAGGGGATTGCAGGGCGCCAACCGCAGGGTGCAGGATGTCCGCATGGATTTGCGCGGCGAGCTTGCGACGGTCGCGCGCTGGTGGGTACGTCCCTAGCCTCGGACCGCCGGGTATATCCCCATTATGATTGCAATGAGGAGCCGCGTCGCTTGCCGCACGTGAAATTCTCAGTGAAACGGATCGAGACTTGAGCCCGACCGAGCAGACGAAGTACCACGCAAAGGCGCCTGTGCGACTCGACTTTGCTGGTGGGTGGACGGACGTTCCGCCTTTTTCGCTGCGCGAGGGCGGCATGGTGGTCAACGCGGCCATCCAGCTCATGGCGCATGCGGATCTCACGCTGGGCGGGACCTCGACGGTTCTTCATGCCCAGGACCTGAACGAGGCCCTGACTCTCCGAGGTCCGGTGGATCTCGTGATGAACGGACGCCTCGATCTGCTCAAAGCCGGGCTGCGAATGTTTCCGGTGGGGCATTGTACGCTAGTGACTCGATCCGACGCGCCGCCCGGGTCCGGCCTCGGCAGTTCTGGTGCGCTCGACGTCGCGCTCGTCACCGTGTTGAGTCGCGCCCGCCGTGAGCAGCTGGATCCGTTCGAGCTCGCAGAGCTGGCATGGTGCCTCGAAGTGGAAGAAGCGGGGATCGCCGGCGGACGCCAGGACCAATGCGCCTCGGCGCTAGGCGGGTTTCAGCTGCTCGGCTTTCAGGATCCGGGGATGACCGCGGAACGGCTCGAGCTCGATCCCGCGTTCATGGAGGAGCTCGAGCGCCGGATCGTGCTTTGCTACACGGGCACCTCGCGCATCTCGGGAACCACGATCGCGCGCGTCATCGAAGGATACGAACGGGGCGATCGCAAGATCACCGGAGCCTTTCGAGCCATGAAGGAGCTCGCCTGCGCGATGGCCGAGGCGCTCCGGGCCGCGGACATGAATCGCGTAGGGGCTCTGCTTTCGCAGAACTGGCTACGTCAACAGGAACTGGATCCCATCATGCGGACGGATGAAATGGCGAGGCTCGAGGACGCGATGGTGGCCGAGGGCGTCCTGGGCGGCAAGGCGGCCGGATCGGGCGCCGGCGGATCCATGTTCTTTCTTGCAGCCGGCGATCCTGCCCCTGCACGGAGAGCGGCGCAGGAGGCCGGCGCCCAGCTCCTGCCCGTACGCTGGTGCCACGAGGGAGTCGCATCGTGGTGAGCGCCGAGGAGCTCGAGGCACGAATCGCGGCCCTTCGCGAGTCCGGAGACCTCACCTCTCTCCTCCTGGCGCTCGAGGCGCGCACGAGACCGCTGCTCGACCGGTTACCCCCGATGCCCACGGTGAAGGCGCTGCTCTCGACCGATGGCGGCGTCTGTCCGGACGATGGAACGGCGTTGCGGTTCGATCCGTGGAATGCGAACGAGCATCAGTGTCCGACCTGCGGAAAGCGCTACGCGGGTGAGCGTCACCTGCGTGCCTGGGCCCGACTCCAGCACCTCTGGCTCGCCGAAAGAGCGGCGGAGCTCGCGACGGTGGCCGTGGCAAGCAGTGATGAGAGTCTCGGTGAACGTGCCGGCGCCCGCTCGCGCGAGATTCTCCGCTGGTACGCAGAGCGCTACACCGATTTTCCGAACGTCGACAACGTACTGGGTCCGAGCCGGCTCTTCTTCTCGACGTATCTCGAGTCAATCTTCATCACGAATTACATGGCCGCGGCCGTGCTGCTCCGCGAAGGCGGCGCGATGGACGAAGAGACCGCCGAGCTGGTCGGACGACTGGCGGATGAAGCGGCTGCCGTGATCGGCGAATTTGACGAAGGCTACTCCAACCGCCAGACCTGGAACTCCGCGGCGCTCACGGCGATTGCGGTCTGGTTCGAAGATGCCGAGCTCGCACAACGGGCCATCGAAGGGCCGACCGGTATTCTCGCGCACTGGCTCGAGGGACTCGGCGACGACGGGATGTGGTACGAGGGCGAGAACTACCATCTCTTCGCGCTGCGTGGTCTGCTCGTCGGTACCTCGTGGGCGCGACTCGCGGGCATGGATCTCATCGCGGACCCGCAGATCGCGAATCGGCTGCGGCTGGCGCTGCGCGCGCCCGCCGTAACTGCGCTGCCCGATCGGACCTTTCCCGCCCGCAAGGATTCGCGCTTCGGCATCTCACTCGCGCAGCCGATGTATCTCGAGCTCTGGGAAATCGGCCTGGCATGGCTGGGCGAGGAATCGGGCGGACTGGAGGCGTGGCTGGCGGAATTGTATGCGGTGCCCGCTCCCGTCGCGCAAACATTTGAATCGTATCTGCACGAAGCAGGCTTGCCGGCGCCCGCACAACGGACTCGAACAGGACTGTCCTGGTGGGCACTGCTCCAGATGGAACCGGTGCTACGGGAGAGTGCTCCAGGCTGGGCACCGGCCAGTGAACTGCTGGAAGGACAGGGACTCGCGATTCTCCGTCAGGGCGACCGCTACGCGAGTCTCGAATGCGGCGAGTTCGGCGGCGGACACGGTCACCCCGATCGACTACATCTCACGCTCTTCTCGGGCGGCGTTCACTGGCTCCCGGATTTCGGGACTGGCTCGTACGTCTCTCCGGATCTCTTCTGGTATCGTTCGACCCTCGCTCACAATGCGCCGCGCCTCGATGGAAAATCCCAACCCACGGGCGACGCTCGCTGCGCCGCCTTCGAGGCGCAGGAGAAATGGAGCTGGGTGGTCGGCAGGTTCGGAGATCTTACCCGCACGCTCGTCGCAGGACCGAACTATCTGGTCGA
The DNA here is from genome assembly GCA_040002695.1 of Gemmatimonadota bacterium. Lineage (GTDB taxonomy): Bacteria > Gemmatimonadota > Gemmatimonadetes > Gemmatimonadales > GWC2-71-9 > JBDUEA01. Next base: position 9,288 of record JBDUEA010000020.1, read on the forward strand.
TCTGGTCGAGCTCGCCGGTGAGGATGAACACCTGCTGGAGCTGCCATGGCACTTCGCCGGAGCCGTTTCGGTTGAGGGGGCAGTGGAGTGGCAACGAGGAGTACTCGACGACCCGTTCGTCACGAATGTCGAGGCGAGCCGTCGCCCTGAAGACAAGCCGCTCGTGATGGCAGTGGCACGCCCGCACGGAGATGGGCCTGGTCTCCGGGTTCACTTCCTGTTCGAAGGCGAGCTGGTTCGTGCGGAGGCCCCCGGTGCGCCGGGGAAGGGTCGCGCCTCATTCCTGGTTCAGCGCGCGAAGGGGCGTCGGCTGCGATTTCTTACGCTGATCGACTTCGGCGGCGGCGCGGCCGTCACGGCCATGAAGTTCGCGGACGATACACTCACCGTGGAATCCTCCGATGGGATCGATCGGCACCGGATGGCCGGGGAACGATGGGAGATCCTGCAGGACAGCGGTTCGACAGTACTCGCCGGTCAGCGTCTGGCGCCCGCCAGTATCGCCGGCCTGGTACCACGCACGCGCCCCACGCCGCTCATCGCCTCCGCTCCCTGGGTCGATCCCGAACCGGCGCTCGACGGCACCCTCGATGGATTCGACATATCGGAGCCGATCGCACTCGATCTCGAGGACCAGTACCGCCGCAGCGAATTGCCGTTCGAAGGCCCCGAGACATTTTCCGCCGTCGCCTTTGCGAACTGGAATGACGACGCGCTCTTCCTTGCTGTCGAAGTGACCAAATCGGATCCGCGATTTCGGCCCGCCGATGCAGCACCCCTTCGGCTCGATAACGAGCACGATGATATCCACTCGGACGGACTCCAGGTCTACCTGACGACTTCGACCGGTACGTCGCTGGGCTTTCTGGTGGTGCCCGACTCCGCGACCGACGGCGTCCGCGTGCGCGCGATTCCCGGAACCGCTGCCGAGCCGGACATGATCCGCGGCGCGTGGCAGCTGTCGGACAACGGATACACCGTCACGCTGGCGATCCGTCCGCCGGAATGGAGCCCGAACCGATCCGGTTCCGCCGTGGATTTCGACCTGATCGTCAACGAGCTCGGTCCGGAGCGGACGCGTCGTTCGGGCCAGCTGGTCTGGAGCGGAGGGGGTGGGTGGATCTGGCTTCGGGGCGACCGCCAGGAAACCGGGCGGTTTGGCGAACTACGGCTCGTGCCATGACTGACCATCGGGTGCAGGGCTTCACCTCGACCGGCAGCAAGCGCCCCGACATTCTCTTCGGGCCGCTGTCCGCCGAGAGTGACCTGCCCCGAAGAATGCGCCGGTCCTCTGGCTGCCGCGTCTGGGACGATCACGATCGGGAATACCTGGACTTCATCATGGCCCTCGGAGCCGTGGCACTGGGATACGGACATCCCGAGGTGAACCCGGCCGCGATTGCGGCGATCGAGAATGGCGTCGTCGGTTCCCTCGCACCGACGCTGGAGGAAGAGGTTGCGGAGGAGCTTGGTCGGCTCATTCCATGGATGGAAAGGGTACGCTTTCTCAAGACCGGGGCTGAAGGCGTCGCCGCCGCGGTCCGCATCTCACGCGCCGCGACCGGTCGCGAACGTGTGCTCGGCTGTGGTTACCACGGGTGGCTGGACTGGTGTCATGCCGGTTCGGGCGAAGGAGTCCCCGCGGTCACCCGGGCGCTCTATCGCGAACTCCCGTTCAACGATCCCGAAATTACGCGCGCGATGATTCGTGAGGGCGGCGATCAACTCGCCTGTGTGGTCGTCGAGCCCATCGTCGTGACCGAGCCGAGTCGGGAATGGCTGGAGGTGCTGCGGGAGGAGACCACTCGGGCAGGGGTCATTCTCGTCTTCGACGAGATCAAGACGGCGTTTCGGGTCGCGATCGGAGGCGGCGCGGAGCGCTACGCGGTCGCCCCGGACCTGGTAGTTATAGCCAAGGCGTTTGCCAACGGTTTTCCACTGGCGGCGGTCGGCGGGAAGGCGGAAGTCATGGAGGCAGCCTCCCGGACCTGGATCTCGTCGACGCTGAGCACCGAGCTGGTGAGTCTTGCAGCCGCCAAGGCCACCATGGGCGTGATGGTCCGGGAACAGGTGCCCGCCCACCTGCACCGAATCGGCACCGTACTGCTCCATGGACTGCACGCGCTGCAACGACGCTATCCGGATCTCATCACCGGCGTCGGAGGGATCGCCGAGATGGCGTTTTTTCAGTATGCCACGGAGGAGACTTCGCGCGCGGTCGCGGCGGGCTGTGCGCTTCGAGGAATATTGTTTAAGCGCTCGGCGTACAATTTTGTCTCACTCGCCCACGGAGAACCCGAGATCAGCACGTTGCTCAAGACGCTCGAGGATGTGCTCCAGTCGCTTAGACCGGCCGGCTCATCTCGGGGCTAGCGCCGGTTCTGCTGACGTTCGAGAAATTGCCCACGGACCGTCGATACTGCACCGATTGCGACGAGCAGTCCCGGCATCGGAAGGCTCTGGACGCCGAGCAGTGTAATGGCGGGACGCTGGGGACCGGGCAGGAATGCGGCGATGAGATCGTGGACGGTTCGGTAGTCGGCGGTACTCGGGCTCACGAGATAGACGTTGAGCTGCACGATATCCCCAGTCGTCACCCGGCCGATCTCGAGCACGGTGGCGAGGTTCGCGAGCGCCTGAGTCGTCTGGGCGGCGATATCATGCTCTCCTACAATGCGTCCGGCGCTGTCCAGGGACACCTGGGGCGAGATATACATCGTCGAGCCGGCCTTCACTGCCTGGCTGAACCCGTCGAGACCGGCAACTGTGCCAGGATTGATGAAGCTCGGAGTCGGAATCATGACCTGGGGGGCCGGTCCCACTGGGTGTCCACCGGCCATGCAGCCACCGAGCGCCAGCAGCAGGGTAGCCGTGAAGGCCGCGGTCCGTCGTTCGATCATCGCAAGTCCTCGTAGTGCTGATGGTAGGAAGCCCCGCGGCATGCCTGAGCCACGCCCGGGCTCGCGCTCGACTTCTCTCCTGCCCCGGGGCAGATTCCTGCTATGCTGATCGATGTGCACGCGCATTTCTTTCACGACCGCACCCCACGCGCGGACTGGGCAGAGCGCAACGCGAGCCGACTCCGCGCCGGCGAGCGCATCGGGATCACCCGCCATGTCGCCTCGGTGCTTGGCAGCTGGGGGCTGACATCTCCAATCTACTTCCCTTCGCCTTCCGACCTGACATACGGCAACGACCGTCTGGTGGAACTTCAGCGGCTCCATCCGGACCGCATTCGCGGGTACGTCACGGTCAATCCGAACTATCCGGATCACGTCACCAGTGAAATTACACGCGGCATAGCGGCAGGATTGGTGGGGATCAAGCTGGCCGCCAGCCGGCGTGCCAGCGATCCGCTGGTCGATCTGGTCGGCTCCCTCGCGCGCGTGCACGGCGTCCCTATCCTTCAGCACATCTGGCAGAACCGGCGGCGGGACTGGCCTGGGCAGGAGGCCTCGGATGCGGCGGAGCTGTGCGAGCTCGCTACCCGTCATCCGAGGGTCAATTTCCTTCTGGCGCATATCGCCGGCGGCGGCGACTGGATCCCCAGCCTTCGGATTCTTCGCGGCGTCCCGAACGTTCATGTCGACTTGTCCGGCAGCGGTGTCGATGGGGGTATGCTCGAAGCCTGTCTCGACGCGGTAGGCGTCGGGCGAATGCTCTGGGCCTGTGACATCACCATGGACACGGGCTGGGCAAAACTCCGCCATCTCCAGAGCTTTCTGAGCGAGGCCGATCTCGAGCGGATCCGGTGGAAAAACGCAGTCGCCATCTTTCCGAAGGGAGCGCTCGTCTAGCCGCCATGCGGATCGACGTGAATGTGTTCCTCGGGTCGTATCCCTGGCGGCGAGTGCCCGGTACCTCCGCCGAGGCCGTGCTTTCCAGCATGGACCGGCTCGAGATCGATGAGGCGTGGGCGACGCATCTTCCCGGCATTTTCTGGCGGGAGCCCTCAGCCGGAAACACCTGGCTGTACGATGTCGCGGGCCGGATGCCACGGCTGCGTCCGCTCCCCGCCATCCATCCAGGCCTCGAGGGCTGGGTCGCCGAGCTACGCGAGGCAGTCGACCGTGGCGCCCCCGCCATCCGCGCCGATCCGATGTTCTACGGTTTGGCGCCCGCGGGCAACGAGATGCAGCGACTCGTCAGCGGTGTTGCGGAAGCCGGCGTTCCACTGCTTCTGGCCGTCAAACTCGAAGATGGCCGGCAGCGGCATCCGAATGATATCGCGCCTGACCTTCCCGCCTCGGCGGTGCGGGCGCTGGTCCGAAGTGATCCCCGGGCACGGTTCATCATCACGCATGCAGACCGGGCGTTCATCGATGAAGTACACTTCGGATCGACGCCCGAGGAGGCTCGGCGCATCTGGTGGGATATCTGCTGGGTTTGGGGTCCACCCGAGGATCATTTCGAGACGCTGCTCGAGACCGTGGGCAGCGAGCGGTTCGTGTTCGGCACGGGAATGCCGCTCCGTCTCCCGGAGAACGCAATCGCGAAGCTGGACCTGCTCGACCTTTCACCGGAACATCGCGCGGCGATCGAAGCCGGCAATCTCCGGACCGCCCTACGTGCGGAGTAACTGATGGCCGCCACACGCGAGCACTATCGCATCCAGTATCCGACCCGCGCGCGCCCGGTATTCGAGGTGGGTGAACGGCGGTATCCCGTCGCGGATCTCTCCGAAGGCGGGATGCGGATTCGACAGGAAGCTTATCCGGAACCTTTGCTCGGTGAGACGTTGCAGGGGACTCTCAAATTTGCCCAGGGTGATACGGTGGAGGTGCGCGGCCGGGTGCTGCGGATTGACGAAGGAAATATCGCATTGCGTCTCGATGCCGGTGTTCCGTTCAAGATCATTCTCGATGAACAACGGTTTCTGCGAGACCATCACCGGGGACTCGCCTGGTGAACTCGGCCGCGCAGAGCGTCGCGGAGCGGCTGACGGGCGGACTCGTACCGGCCGTCCCCGTCCCATTCCATGGCGACGCGATCGCGAAGGACGCGCAACGGCAGTACGCGGCGTGGATGGCGACGCAGCCGGTGGCCGGCGTCGCCGTGTGGGCTCACACGGGTCGCGGGCCGTATCTCGACGGGACTCAGCGACGATTCGTCCTCGAGAGCTGGCGCAAGGCCCTGCCCGGCGGCGTGATCGTGGCGGGGGCTCGCGACGCAGCCATGGCGCATGATGCGCGTGCCGGCGGCGCCGATGCTCTGCTCGCCTTTCCCTCGGCAGCCGATCCAGTGGAGCATCATCGGACGCTCGCCGGGGAGCTGCCCGTGATCGCGTTCTACCTGTACCGGGCCGCGGGAGGCGCCGACTACGATGACGACACGCTGCACGAGATCCTCGAGCTGCCCGGCGTCCTGGGAATCAAGGTCGCGACGCTCGATTCGGTGATGACCTATCAGCGCATTGCAGCCGTGATGCGGGCGCATCCGGACAAACTGCTCATCACCGGTGAAGACCGGTTCCTCGGGTATTCCCTGATGTTGGGCGCGCGGGCGGCCCTCATCGGCATGGGCGCCGCACTCTGCGGACTCCAGGCTGAGCTGCTGCGCAGCGTTGCGGACGCGAGGTGGAATGACTTTCAGCACCTGAGCCGGCTGTGCGACGAACTTTCCCAGGCGACCTTCATCGAGCCGATGGAGGGATACATTCGACGGATGCTCTGGGCGCTGGCGGAGGATGGCGTGATTCCGGAGGATTGCTGCGAGGATCCATGGGGACCGGCGCTGGATCCGACGGAACGGGATGCAGTGCGCAGGGCGGTGCAGAATGCGCACGCGGCTCGTCCATGACTTCGAGCGCTTCGGCGCCGGCCTGCCCCGCAATTTTGCCGACCATGTCCGGGAGTCGTACGGCATCGACCTCCGCGCCCGTTACCTCGGTATTTCGCTACCACATCCGATCGGGAAGGGCTCCGGCCAGCTCTCGCTGAACGCCGAGCAGCTTGCGGCTGACGATGAGGCCGGGCTCGCGTTCACGGTGCTCAAGACGGTGATCGCAGTGGACGTCGAGGGCGGGAGCAGCATGTCCGCATGGGCGATCCACGAGACCCGGATGCGCGTTGAACACCGCGCCGCCCCTGACGGACGCATCGGGTGGACGGTGACGTGGAAGGGTCGCGGATGGGATCGCAGCGTCGAGGAGTATCTGGCGCTGGTGCGTACCGCGCGGGACATGACCCGGGCCGGCGGCCTGCTCGCCATTCCCTCGGTCAAGTATCACCTGCCGCGAGTGGACGAACCGTTCCGCTCGGCGGAATACGAGTACACGACGGGAGCGATTGCGGAGGCCTGGGGCGCCGAACCGCTGCTGCTCGAAAAGGATTTTTCGCCGACGCTCGCCGGTGATCCACTCGGTGACGAACGCGCCCGGATTCTCCGCTGGCTGCGCGAGGTCCCGGCCCAGATCAGAAGCGCAGCGCCCCGTGGCCTCACGCTCGGCATGAAGCTCATGAACGCCCGCTTCGACGACGCCTTTCAGCGGGAGATGGTCGCCGCCGCCGGTACGGCGGACGCGCTCGTGGTGTTCAATCGGCTCTTTGATTCCGCCGCTGGCACGGCGTACGGCGGATGGGAACTGAGTGACCGGAACCTGCGGGTGCTCGAATCGCTCGAGGCAAAACATCCGCCGCTCTCGGGGACTGGCAACGTGTGCAGCGGCCGCATGATCGTCGAGTACGCGCGCCGCGGCTGCGAGAGCGTTCAGGTGCACACCGGCTTTCAGCTGCCGCTCTCCGAGTATCCCTCCACCGCGGGGTCCCGCACTCAACGGACACTGCACGCGCTGATTTTCGATCCGGCGGACGGACTCATCGCCGCGATGCTGGATCTCGAAGATGCGGGCATGCTGGCGCGGGTCGGCGGAGAGCTGAGGTTTCTGGATCTGCAGAGCCTCGGTCCGAAAATCGATTCATGAGAAAGTCGTGCTCGAGCCTGTTCGCCTTCCGAATGAAGTCCCGGATAATGGAGCCTCACCCCACTCGATGACCCCAGCATGAGAATCGTTCGCGCCGAGCTGTATGAAATGGTCATCCCGTATCTTCAGCCGTTCATCATCTCGGCCGGCGTGATGCGGGAGCGACGCTCGCTGGTGATCGTGCTGCAGGACGAGTCCGGCAATTTCGGGTACGGTGAATCGCCGCCGGACCCGCTGCCATTCTACTCGGAGGAGACCCTGTCCTCGGCGCGTGCGTTGCTGTCCGAACTTCTGCTGCCACGAGTCGTCGGCGCCGAGTTCGAAACGCCCGAGGCGATCGACCGGACGCTGCGCGAAGGCGTCCGCGGCAATCCCTTCGCGCGCGCTGGCGTCGAGACCGCCGGATGGGATCTGTTCGCGGCCCGACGAAAGCTTGGCATCGGTCAGCTGCTCGCCGACCGCCTCGGCCACCCCGCCGCCACCGAGATATCGTCGGGTGTCGCACTCGGGATTCCGGCCGATCGGGATCCGGGCACCCTGAGGCACCGGATCGCGGAGGCGCTCGAGCATGGCTACCGCCGGGTCAAGATCAAGGTGGCGCCGGGATGGGATGCGGTGCCGGTCTCCGCGGCGCGCGAGGCTTTGGCGGGGAGTGGCGTACCGCTCACGGTCGATGCCAACGGCGCCTACGAATGGCCGGAACACGAACCCAACCTGCGGGCACTCGACGACGCGGAGCTGCTGTATATCGAGCAGCCGCTTGCACCTGACGAGCTGGTCGGGCACGCGGCGCTCGCGCGGCTTTTGCGAACGCCGATCTGCCTCGACGAAACGCTGCGCGATGCCCGGGCCGCGCGCCAGATCGCGGCACTCGAGGGTCCGCGGATCTGGAACATCAAGGTGCATCGCGTCGGCGGGCTGAGTGAAGTCTGCCGCATCTATCGTGTGGCGGACTCGTATGCGGCGCAGCTCTGGGCCGGGACGATGCCCGAGTCGGGCATCGGCAGCCAGGCGGCGCTCGCCACCGCGGCCTTGCCGCGCTGCCTGTATCCGTCGGATGTCGAACCGAGCGCGCGCTGGTTCGGGCCGGGCAACGATGTCATCGAGATGACGATGAATCCTGAGGGCCAGATGTCGGTGCCCACGAGCTCGATCAGCGGTCTCCTGAACATGGCGCGATTCAAGGCGACCAGCCGGCTGATCTCGGCGTGGTGAGCGCCGCGACGCATGACGTCGCCATCATCGGACTCGGCGCGATGGGGAGCGCCGCCGCCTGGCAGCTGGCCCGGCGCGGGAAGTCGGTCATCGGTTTCGATCGCTTTCGGGCGCCGCATCAGTTCGGCTCCTCGCATGGCCGGAGCCGCATCATCCGCGAAGCCTATTACGAGCATCCGTTGTATGTGCCCCTGGTGCGCAGCGCATTGGAGCAGTGGAAGGAACTCGAGCGGGAGAGCGGACGTCGTCTGCTGCGGGTTACGGGAGGCCTGATGATTGGACCGCCCGACGGGGAACTGGTCGCCGGGTCACTGCAGAGCGCTGTTGCGCACGCAGTTCCGTTCGAGCGCCTCGACGCGGCGGAAGTTCACCGACGATTCCCCATTTGTCATCCTCCCGAGAGTCACGTCGCCATCTTCGAACCACGCGCCGGAATCCTGGATCCCGAAGGCTGCATCGAGGCGGCGCTCGAACGCGCCAGATCCCTTGGCGCGGAAACGCATTTTGGCGAGACGATCGAACGCTGGAAGGCAGAGAAAGACGCAATCGCCCTCGTTACTCGTACGACAACCTGGCGCGCCCGCCGGCTCATCATCGCGGCGGGACCATGGGTGACCGAGATCGCTCAGCTTCCGACGGGGATGTTCGAGGTAGAGCGGCAAGTGGCGTTCTGGCTGCAGCCGAATTCCAGCCCGGAGTATTTCGGGCCGGACGCATGTCCGATCTGGCTTTGGGAGCATGTGCCTGGACATTTCGTGTACGGATTCCCCGATCTCGGCGATGGCGTGAAGCTCGCGCGCCATCACGATGGAGAGACCACGACCGCGGCGCTTGCCCATCGTGCTCCGCGACCCGGCGAGGAGGCGGAGCTCAGGGACATCCTCCGCCCGTTCATTCCAGCGGCACTCGGCGAATTACGTGACGCGTCCGTCTGCCTGTACACCAATACACCGGATCGCCATTTCATCATCGACGCGCATCCCACGGACAGCCGGGTGCTCATCGCCAGCGCCTGTTCCGGCCATGGCTTCAAGTTCGCGAGCGCCATCGGCGGCGTTCTCGCGGAGCTGGCCGAGGACCAAGTGTCCTCATTCGATCTGAGTCCGTTCAGCGTGCAGCGCTTTCGCGAATGATCATCCTGCGCCACTCTTTTGTTCCGGGAGACCTGTCTTGAAGATTCGACGCATTCTCAGCTGGAGCAGGGATTCAATTGTGCTGGCGCTCTGCGCCTCCGCCTGCACCCACTCGGGAGCCACTCCTTCATCACCGGCTCCACGCGGCGCCGCGCCGGTGGTGGCCGCCGCGACCCTCACGCGCGTCGTGGACTCACTGTTCGCACCCTTTTCGACCGGTGATGTCCCAGGCGCCAGCGTCCTCATCGTCGAAGACGGCAAGGTGCTTGTGCGAAGGTCATTCGGCATGGCGGAACTGGAGGCCCATCGGCCGGTGACACCGGCCACCAATTTCCGTCTCGCCTCGCTTACCAAGCAGTTCACCGCGATGTCAGTGATGATCCTGGCGGACCGCGGGCAACTCCGGTTCGATGATGCCATCGGCGGCATCATCCCCGGTCTCCCGCCGCATCTCCAGCCGATCACGGTGCGCCAGCTCCTCAACCATGTGTCGGGCCTGGCGGATTATGAAGACCTGATGTCGCCAGGCGTGACTGTGCCACTCAAGGATGCGGATGTCCTCGCACTCCTCAAGGCACACGATTCAACGAAATTCGCGCCCGGATCCGAGTACGAATACAGCAACTCGGGGTACACCATGCTGGCGCAGATCGTGGAACACGTCTCGAAGCAGCGATTCGCCGATTTTCTGCATCACGAGATCTTCGAGCCCCTCGGGATGGCACACACGGTCGCGTTCGAGAACGGCATCTCGACGGTGAGTGATCGCGCCTACGGCTACACGCTGGAGGGAAAGAGCTACGTCCGCACCGACCAGAGCCTCACCAGTTCGGTGCTGGGCGATGGCGGGATCTACACGTCGATCGACGACCTGACGCGCTGGGATGCTGCGCTCTACACTACCCGTCTCGTCCGGGCAGAGACGATGGCCGAGGCCGTCAAGCCCGCGCACCTTACAACCGGGGGCCGCAGCGACTACGGCTTCGGCTGGTTCCTCGGCGACTATCGAGGCGTGGAAGGTACGTGGCACACGGGGACCACGATCGGGTTCCGCAATGCGATCCGGCGATTTCCCTCACGCGGACTCACGATCGTCGTGCTGACGAATCGCGACGAAGCGAAGCCGCTCGAGATCGCCGACCGGCTCGCCGATCTCATGCTGTTCGGGGGAAGCGCGGTTCACTAGGAGAGAGTCATGGCACTCACACGCGACGACCTTCGCTCGGCGGCGGAACGCGCCGGAGACGAACCGATGCAACGCCTCCGAGCCCACCACGAGGAGGCCTATCCCGCCAGTCGCCCGACACCGGGAGACGTGCTTCGCAACGAGGCTGACCGCCTCAATCAGCTCGGCTTCGGCGACGCAGCGAAATTCGAACTCCTGGAGACGAGAGTCGAGCGCTTCGGTGATGAAGTGGAGCTGACGCACGAGTTCATGGACAAGCAGAAGCGGACGAGGGTGAAGACGGAGGGGTTTAGGAACTACGGGTGAGGGGGAAAGGGGAAACGGGAAAGGGGAACGGGGAACGGGGAACGGGGAACGGGGGCCTCACGGCTGACAGCATCTCCCTATTTCCACCTGAAGATCTTCACCGCCACGACGAACCCCAGCACCAGCCATGCGCTCAGGATGCCGAGTTGCGGGGTGATCTGGGAGAGAGTCGCGCCCTCCAGCATGTTGGCGCGGAGGGCATCGATGGCCGCGGTGAGTGGGAGTGCCTTGATGAACGGCTGAAATGCGCGCGGAAAGTTCGAGGACGAGAAGAAGACGCCCGAGAAGATCCACATCGGCAGCATCACCAGATTCATCAGTCCCGATGCACCTTCGATGGTGCGGGGCCGCGAGGCAATCAGCAGACCGAGCCCGCCAAAACAGAGCGATGAGAGCAGGCAGATCATCGCCAGTGCGCCCCATGAACCTCTCAGGGGCACGCCAAACGCGAGCACCCCGAACCCCAGCAGCAACGCCACTTCGATCACCAGCATCGTGAGCCGGGACAGCAGAAACGACGCGAGATACTGCGCGCGGGACATCGGCGTCGCGATCAGTCGTTTGAGCAGTTTCTTTCTTCTCGCCTCGACGACTGCAAAGCCGATTCCCCAGATGCCGCTTCCCATCAGGTTCATGCCGAGCAGGCCCGGCACCACGAAGTCGATGTAGCGCGAGCCTGGCTCGCGGATGAGCGCGTCCCGCGTCCCAACGGGGTCCGCGCGTCCTGCTGCCCGCTGCACGGCGCGGTCTACCAGCAGACGCGCGGCCTGGCCCTCGGGCCTGGTATCGTCGAACTGAAATTCGACCGCGTTATCTCCTGTGGACCGGACCACGAGAGCCACCCGGCCAGTGCGGAGCTCGCGCGCGGCGGTGGAATCATCGAGTGCCCGCGCTTCGAGCGCTGAATCTGCCGTGAGCGCCTTGAGCAGCGCGCCGGTGGTATCCGCCGTGACCGCTACGTGACTGATCGCCGCAGGCCGGTTCCGGAAGGCAATGCCAAGCCCAGCCGCGAGCAGAATCGGGAAGATGAAGACCCAGAACAGGGCCTCGGGTTCGCGGAAAAATTCCCGGTAACGCACCAGCGTGAGCTGGACGAGCGGACGCTCGCGCCAGCCACGGGATGGCTCGGAACTCATCGGGGCATCAGGCATCGCGCAGGCGCCTCCCGGTGAGCGCCACGAACACATCTTCGAGCGTCGCGGTATGAGTGGTGAGCGCGCTGAGCGCGATACCGCGCTGGCGAAGCGCTTCGAGGAGCGCGGGCACAGCCCGGTGCACCTGTGCCGCCTGCAGTAGAGTGGTGCCCTCCTCGTGCCGGACGCCGAGGACACCGTCGAGTGCGGACAGTTCCTCATCCGTGGGCATCGTGCCGCCCTCCACCGCAAATTCGATCACATGCTCGGCGCCGAGCGAGGCGATCAACTCGCGCGGCGTGCCGAGCGCGATGACCCGGCCGTGATCCACGATGGCGACTCGATCGCAGAGACGCTGTGCCTCGTCCATGTAGTGCGTGGTGAGGAGCACCGTCCGCCCGGCGGACTTGAAGGTCTCGATGAGCTCCCAGAGCTGACGTCTGGACTGGGGGTCGAGCCCCGTCGTCGGCTCGTCCAGAAAGAAGAGCTCGGGATCGCCGACCAGCGCGGATGCGAGCGCGAGTCGCTGTTTCTGTCCGCCCGAGAGCTGACCCACCCGCGCATCGCGCTTCTCCTCGAGTTGGACGCTGGCGATGACGTCCTCGACCCGGCGGCCGCGCCGGTAAAAACTCCGAAACAGGGAGAGTGTCTCGTTGACGGTGAGCTTCTCGGACAGCTGCGTCTCCTGCAGCGACACGCCGATCCGCTCCCGCAGCGCCGGAGCATCGGACTTCCACTGGCGTCCCAGCACAGTGACTTCACCGCGATCCGCATCGGTCAGCCCCTCGCAGATTTCGATCGTCGTGGTCTTGCCTGCGCCGTTCGGCCCGAGCAGACCAAAGCATTCGCCGGTCTCGACGTCGAGGTCGAGCCCATCGACCGCGATGACGTCGCGATACGACTTGTGCAGCTGGCGGATGGAGAGTGCGAGGGGCATGAGGCGGTGAGCCGTTAACCGTTAGGGGTGTGCGGGAGCTGGGAGTCGAGAATCAGCAGCTCTGCAGACGAATGTGTTTTCGAAGCGGAGCGCTTGCGGCCTCCAGCTCACCGCTTACCGCTCACCGCCTTGTGGTGCCTGACCAGCTCGCTCGACCGTTCAAACACTGTGACGTCGGGGCAGGCCAGCGCCAGATCGCGAATCTTGCCGCGGAGATCCAGGTGCGGGCGCTCCGGATTCTTGCGATGCAGGGCTTGCGGCGGCGCGCCGATCCGCTGACGGAAAGTTTCCAGTTCCTCGAGATTGTTCGAGGACGAAAGCACGTGGGACCAGCCCCGGGCGAACAGATTTTCACGGTCCATGAGCAGCATGTGAGTCGAAGCTGAAATGTGAGGTCAGAGAATGTAATCTGGCGATGGTAGGTCCGGACCCCCACGACGCACGACATTCGGCCCCTGGCTTTCGCCACGCTCTCCGACCTACCCCCCGTCCCCAGCCACCCATATCTTCCCCCCCTTGTCCTCTGCGGAGTGACCGACGTGGCTTTGATGCAGTGCACGTGTGGATTGCGGTACGACCCTGACCTTCCGGCCGACGCTGCCCGCCACCGCGACCAGCACGCGGAATGGGAGAGCGGAATCCGCGTGCCTCAGCTTCCGGAAAATCGGGTGCTCGCGCATTGGGGTGGCACCGACGTGCTGCTCGTTACCAACGAATCCTCGGTCATGCAGCGCGAGCTTGCCGCGCGGGTCGCCGAGCGGGCTCGTCTGGACACGCCGTTCTCGACGCCGGCATACACGGTCGGGGACACCGATGAAAACGTGCGGATCTTTCTCGCCCGGGCCGCGGATCGGGCGGTGGGACTCGCCGTGCTCCGCCCACGCGTCCGCTGGGGCTGGTGGTCCTGGGACGACTTCGACGCGGAGCAGCGGCCATCGACACCGGTGGCACCGCTTCCTTCCTGGACGGTCGAGCTGATCTGGGCACTGCCGCGCGCTCAGCAGCAGGGACTCGCCCGGCGGCTGCTGGATGTCGCCGCGCAGACGGTCGATCAGCCGATTTCCTCGTTCGGCTGGCGCCGGCCGTTCACTCCTTCAGGTGAAGCATTCGTCCGCCGAGCCTGTCCGGTAGGATTCTGGGTCCCCGACTAAAGCTGTACCCACCAGAATGCACCGGGCCCCGTCACCTGAGCGTGATGGGGCCTTTTTCAATGCGTTCCCTCGTTCACGCCTCCTAGCGCTTCTTCCCCATCTCCTCTCGCAAGCTCTCGACCTCGGGCCGCACCTGCCGGATCCACGCGACGATATCGGTCGGCCAGCCATCCACATGGTCATTCTCGTCCAGCCGGCGCGACAGGAATTCGAGCTTCTGCGCCGCAGTCCGGAAACAGTCGAAGGCCTCGCCGTATTCGAGGTTGTCCGCGAACAGCTTGCCGCAGTGATAGCCGACGAACGCCTCCTGATAGGAGTGCTCGTTCCAGAGGCAGCGGCCAGTGAAGGGTGCCTGCCGATCCGCGTTCGGGTCAACTTGTTTCTGCACCGCCACCGCCCGGTCGCGCCATTGGCGGAGTCCGGAGTGGTTGGGCCAGGTCTTGAGCAGGTCGTCGAGCACCGAAATGGCACCGATCAGCTCGTAGCCGATTCTCCCCTCGGGCTGCCTGGTTGCAAGCGCCTGCTCGAGCATGTCCGCGTTGAATCGCGCACGCCAGTAATCGCGGCTCCGTAGGTCCCCGGATGTGGTGGTCTCATTGTCGTTATACAGTCCCACGGGTGCCTCCTGGCTCCGTCACTGGCGCGGAGAGGAAAATGGATGAAGCGGGATTCGGGAAGCCAGCAAGGTAACTACGCCCGAGCGGGAACGTCGTGCTTTATTTCCGAACGTGAGCCACGTCACTCCGCGGTCATCAGGGGATCACGAGATTCATCCGCGGCCGGCCGGGAGGGAATCCTCATGGAGCGCGCCGGGTAACTCACTGCATGCAGGGTTGGTTTTTCTCCGGGTGATCACTGACTCCGTACCGGCGTGCGCGCGCCGCAAGGGTTCCATGGCAATCCTGCTGGTTGATGATGACGAGGCCGTGCTCCGGGTAGTCCAGCGAGTGCTGCGGGTTCGTGGCTACGAAGTAGTATCGGCGCCTTCAGGATACGAGGCGCTCCGGCTCTTCGAGGTGCAATCCGGGGAGTTCGACGTGCTGCTCACCGACATGATTATGCCGGGGGTGCAGGGCAGGGAACTCGCCGACGAGATCTTGCGGCGGAAACCGGGCATCAAGGTGCTCTACATGTCCGGCTACACCGAGGACGATGCGCTGCGGCGTGGTGACCTCGGAACCGGTCAAGCCTTCATTCAGAAACCATTCACCCTCGACGAGCTGGATCAGCGCCTGCAGGCCCTGCTCGCCCTCGCCTGATGCTCCCCGGCGGCGCAGGCTGGCGGACCGGCCAGCACGCCTTAACTTTGTGCGCGACGGCGCACTTCAGGCAGCAGCGGGCGACATTTTCTCCCCTCGATCCGGCCTCATGACCATTCTCCCGCTCCTTGCCCTCATCGCCATCGGGCAGTCCCCGATGGCGGATTCAACGGAGAGCATCCTCGAAGCCGCTGCCTGCGACCCGGATGCCTTTTCCACCTGTGCCACGGGGCCCATCCGCATCTTCCTTCGGAAGGATGGAAACCTGGCCCTCACCAGCACCATTCCCGGAGCCAAGCCGATCCATTTCCTCCTGCATGTGGTCCCTCACGTGAATCCCGAGACTACGCAATCTGGCCCCGTCGTTCCAGCTGATGCCTTCAAGAAGGGTAAAGGCAAGCGGCGCGGCCACCACTAGATCCCGGCTGAAGTACCCTCCGCTCGAGGTCGTCGCCATTTCATGCTGCCCCCGCTGGTCGCCCTGATTCGCTCGCCACTTCCTCCACCGCCCTCCTGTTTCCTCCGAAACACCGTCCAGTTGCCGAACGTGACCGCCCGCTCGTATTCCGTGTCGAGAATCGCGCGCAGCTCTGGCAGGTCCGGGGCGAGGCATGGGCCCTCATGCACCGCCAGCGATCCATCGGCATAATGCGCGACTATGAATTTCGGTGGCGCCGCCTGGAGTGTCGCGATTATTTCGTCGCGGAATTTCCGCTGCAACGGGAAACCGGCTGACTGCGGACAATGGTCGAACAGCTTGAGCTGTCCGCCGGCATCGCAGAAGAAGGTGAATGGATCGATGAACCGGGTTGCGGACCGCGCTCGCGCCGCGACCAGCACGCCCGTCATCGGCCCCCAGAGTTGCACGCGATCCCGGGCAGCGAGGTGCTCTCGAAGGTAGACGGCGACACTGGACTGCGTGGCGCTGCGGCCGAGAAAGGTGCCGGCGTCCTCGACCGCCGAGGGTGCCGGCCGACCAAGGGCGGCGAGTAATTCATAGCCGCTCGGCCGCCCAAGCGTTATTCGATACTGAACGAGGAGCAGGGCAACCATCAACCCGGCTCCCAGGAGCACCCGTCCCCGCGGCCGTTCCCAGTGCTGCGTCATGCGGTCGATGAACCCCGCCCAGCCGACTCCCGCAAGCAGCGCCATACACGCGATCAGCGGCCAGAACTGATACCGATAGTCCTTGCTTTCCCAGAGGCGGATGACCAGGCACAGGAAAGCCATCGCGGCCAGAAAGATCGCCGCCGCTCGATGCCTCGGCGTGCGCGATGGTACGAGCGTCAGCGCTGCCCCGGGGAGCATGAGCCAGGGGACGAAGCGCAGGGCCGCAAGCAGGACATCCCCGGGCCTGCTCTGTTCCAGGAGCGGATAGATCCTTCCGTCAGCCGTGAGCAATTGACGGATCGCGAGAAACCGGCCGGATATGGCGTAGATCGCGAAGAACAGCAGGATGGGTGCAGCCGCCGCAGCGCCGAAGAGAACCGCATCGAGAAGGTTTCGGCGGATGGCCGAAGCGACTTTCCACTCACGCAGCAGGAGGTACGTGGCGACGGCCACTCCGACCATGGCATAGGTCGGCCGAATCAGCGAGACGACCCCGAGCAGTGCCGCCGAAAGTAGCAGCCTCGAGCGACCGCCCTTCTCGAGGAAATTCCAGAACGCCAGCATGCCGAGCACCATCGGGAGCACGAGAAATCCGTCACGTTGCGCCGTCGAGTAGTAACCACCTGTGCGATAGACGATCGCATAACTCATTGACGAGTACAGTCCCGCCTCCCGACCGGCCATGCGGTTTCCCGTCACGAAAAGCGCCGCGCATGTCGCGAGCTCCCACCCCAGGTCCAGCGCTCGAATCGCGAGCGCGGACGGGCCCCCAGTGACCAGGGCCAGCAGATGAAGGAGCGGTCCGCCTGGAAAGGAAGTGTCCCAGACCTCGGTGTACGGCCATTCCCCCCTGCGCATGGCAAGCGCGAGATACTGCATGATTCCCTGGTCGAATCCCAGCGGATATGCCAGCATCGGGAGCAGGAGGATCAGCGAGAGCGCGAGCGACGCGGTAAACCACGGCCATTCGGCTGTGGTTGCAGGCGGCACGCGCTCGAGCTCAGGCATCGGATGCTCCCCGCTGATCAGAGAGCGGGTATGGGAAAAGGCCCGACGGCTCGCGCTGCGAAACGTCGGACCCGTGGAATCGTGTTGCGGGGACTATTGCCGCCAGCTGCCGCCGAGCGCCCGGTAGAGCTGAACCGCCGACGTGAGCTCCAGCAACTCGGATTGACTGAGCGAGAGCTCCGCCGTGAAGAGCCCACGCTGCGCATCGAGAACCTCGAGGTAACTCGCGACGCCGGTCCGGTAGCGGAGCTCCGCGAGACCGAGCGCTCGGCGGAGCGCCTGCACCTGCGTCTGCTGGGCGGCGGTCTGGTCACGGGCGCTGCGCACGGATGCCAGCGCGTCACTGGCGTCGTGGAGTGCCGTGAGTACCGCCTGTTCATACGTGGCGCGTGCCTGGTCCGCTCGACCCCGCGCCGCTTCGAGCTGGCCGGAGAGTCTGCCGCCGGTGAAGAGCGGAATCGAGATGCCGCCGAGCAGCTGGTAGACCTCTGCCTGCGAAGTGAACAGATTGCCGGTGTTGGAGGACTGCGTCCCGTAGGAACCCGTTATGGCAATCGTGGGGAGACGCGAGGCTGCGGCGACGCCGATGCGCGCAGTGGCCGCCGCGTACTGCCGCTCCGCCAGCTGCAGGTCGGGGCGGCGGGCGAGGAGCGCTGCGGGCAGGGAATCAGGGACGAGCAGCAGGCTCACCGCCTCCGTGAGAGACCCGCCGCGGGGAATCTGCCCCGGCGCCTGACCGAGGAGCTGACTCAGCGCGTGCTCCTGCTGCGCGCGCAGCCGGTCAGTCTGGGCCAGCGTCGTCGCGGGCACCGCGACTTCGGCCTCGAACTGACGGACATCGAGCTCGGAAATGACGCCCTGGTTGAACCGGCTTCGGGCGAGCGCGAGCGTCTGCTGACGCGATGCCAGCGTTCGCTCGGCGATGCCGTGTTCCTGGTCCAGCTCGAGCAGCTGCAAATAACCGGAGGCCACATTGCTCACGAGCGAAAGCAGCACCGAGCGCTCATTCGCCTCCTGGGCCCCGACATCAGCGCGACTGGCCTCGATACCCCGCCGGATCCGTCCCCAGAAGTCGAGTTCCCAGGCGACATCGGCGGTCGCGCGAAGCGCATTGTACGAGGTTGGAGGGAAGGCGCCGATCGCGACCTGGTTGGTACTCGCCGACGCGTTCGCAGTGAGGGAAGGGAGGAGTGGACCGCGGGAGACCCCGACCAGTCCCCGGAATTCCCGAATGCGTCCGATGGCCACCTGCACGTCGCGATTCTGCTGAACAGCGGTGTGTACCAGCCGCAGTAACGTCGTGTCCCGAAGAATCTGGATCCACGCCACATCGGCCATCGAATCGGGCGTCAGCGTCTGAACTTTCGATGCCGGCGCGAGCGGGGCCATCGAGTCGGCGGCGCGCGCGGCGACGAGCGAATCGAAGAATGCGCGGGTGGGAGTGCCGGTGCCGTCGGAGCCGATACGCGCCGCCTGCGGAATTCCCTCGGGTGGATGATAAGTCGGGCCCATCGCGCACCCGGCAAGCAGCATCAGGGTGGCAAGTGAGGCGCGCACGCGGATCATCGGTTACCTCCCCGCCCCGTGGCCCGTTCGGAGAGGCCACGAATCACGCTGAAGAAGAGCGGAATGAAGAAGACGCCGATCGTAGTGGCGAAGAGCATTCCAAAGAACACGCCCGTCCCCAACGAATGCCTGCTCGCGGCACCGGCCCCACCCGCGATGACCAGCGGAGAGACGCCGAGGATGAATGCGAAGGACGTCATCAGGATGGGGCGGAAGCGCTCGCGTGCGGCCTCCATCGCCGCCTCGCGGATCGGTGTGCCGTGTCCGCGGATCTCGTTGGCGAATTCGACGATCAGGATCGCGTTCTTCGCGGCAAGACCGACGACCGTGATGAGCCCGACCTGGAAGTAGATGTCGCTCGGATATCCGCGCAGGAACGCGCCGAGCAGAGCCCCGAGCGCGCCGAACGGCACGCCGAGGAGTACGGCGAATGGAATGGTCCAGCTCTCGTACTGTGCCGCGAGCACGAGGAAGACGATGATCAGTCCGAGCACGAATACCAGCCCTGCCTGGCCACTGGAGGCGCGCTCCTGGAACGATTGCCCGGAGAGCCCGATTCCGACTCCCGCGGATGCGAACTGCGTCGACACGAGCTGATCGAGCTCGTTCAGCACTTCGCCGGTACTGCGTCCCGGCTTCGGAGTGCCGGTGAAGAGCGCGGAACCGAAGCCGTTGAACCGAAGCATCTGGGTGGGACCACTCCGGAACTCGGTGCGCGTGAGCGCCGAGACCGGGACCATCTCTCCGTTGCCGCCACGCACGTACAGCTGTCCGATGTCCGCCGGCGTCACGCGGAACGGCGCCTGCGCCTCAGCCTGCACCCGGTAGGTACGGCCGTAGAGATTGAAGTCGTTGATATAGAGTGTCGAGAGGAATGTCTGCAGCGTGCTGAACAGGTCCGTCAGCGAGACGCCCCGCGCCTTGGCGGTTGCCCGGTCCACGTCGATGTAGACCTGCGGGACGTTGGCGCGGAAGTTGGTGTTCATGCCCTGCACGGCCGGGAGCTTGGCGACCGCGGCCTGGAAGGCCTGCACCGTCTGGGCGAAGTCTCGCACGTCCTTGCCGGCGCGGTTCTGCAGATTCACCTCGACGCCCGACGTGGCGCCGAGTCCGGGAATTTCCGGGAGATTGAAGGCGAAGCCCACGGCCTCCTTGAGTCCGAAGAGCTTGCGATTGATCCGGCCGGTGATCGCGTCGATCGACTCATCGCCGCCGCGCTGCTCCCACGGCGCGAGGTTGATGAAGATCGTCGCGCTGTTGGTCTGGTTGGTCCGGGTCAGCACGTCGAGCCCCGCAAAGGCGACGACGTTGCGAACCGACTTTTCCGCTTTCAGGAATCCTTCCACCTGCTTCACGACTTCCTGCGTCCGCTGGAGCGACGCGGCATCCGGGAGCTGCATCGCAATCGCGAAGTAGCCCTTGTCCTCAGTCGGGATGAAGGCGGTGGGAACTCTGGACCAGAGCAGTCCAGTCAGCCCCAGCAGAATAATGAACGCCGCGATCCAGGCGCTGGGCCGGCCGAGCACGCGGTTGACACCGCCAGCGTAGCCATTGGTCACCCGGGCGAAGCCGCGATTGAAGTAGCCGAAGAAGCCGGTCGTGTTGCCCTCGTTGGAGTCCTTGAGCAGCATCGCGCAGAGCGCGGGGGTCAGCGTCAGCGCGACGATGCCCGAGAGCACGACCGAGATCACGATGGTCACCGCGAACTGCTTGAACATCTCACCCGTCACGCCGCCAAGGAACGCCACCGGAACGAACACGGCGCAGAGCACGAGTACGATGGCGATCAGCGCGCCGGCCACCTGTCGAATCGCGCGGTCAGCGGCGGGACGCGCGGGAATGCCCTCGCTCGCCATGATGCGTTCGACGTTCTCGATGACCACGATGGCGTCGTCCACCACGATGCCGATCGCGAGCACGAGGCCGAACAGCGTGAGCACGTTGATCGTGAAGCCGAGCAGCAGGAGCCCCAGGAAGGTGCCGATGACGCTGACCGGCACCGCCAGCATCGGGATCAACGTCGCGCGCCAGCTTTGCAGGAAGAGGAAGACGACGAGGGTCACCAGCGCCATCGCCTCGAGCAGCGTCTGGACGACTTCACGGATCGAGGCGGTGACAAACGGCGTCGTGTCGAACGGAATCGCATAGTGCACGCCGGGGGGGAAGCTGCGTGACAGCTCGTCCATGCGCTTGGCCACCGCCTGCCGGGCAGCGAGTGCGTTGGCACCGGGACGGAGATAGATGAGCAGCGGTGCGGTGGGCTTCCCGTTCAGGCGCCCGGCGAGATCGTAATTGCGCGACCCGAGAACTACCTTGCCGATGTCGCGGATCCTGACGAGCGATCCGCCGGGCCGAGCGCGGACGACGATATCGGCGAATTCATCCGTCGACTTGAGACGGCCAAGCGTCGTGACCGGGAGCGTGAGCTCGGTACCCGCGGGGGCGGGTTCCCGGCCCAGCCGGCCAGCCGGATTGGTTGAATTCTGCTCCCGCACCGCTGCCGCCACATCCGACGTGGTGATCCCGAGCTGCGCCATCCGCTGAGGATCGAGCTGGATGAGCATCGAGAATTCCAGGCCGCCGAACGTCTGCGCATTGCCGATGCCGGGCACGCGCTTGATTTCGTCTTCGATGTACAGCTTGAGGTAGTTCGTGAGATACGCGGCATCATACCGCGGGTCATCCGATGTCATCGCGACTACGCCGAGGATGTCGGTGTTGGCCTTGAGAATCGTGACGCCATTCTGCCGCACCGCGT
>JBDUEA010000021.1:0-30763 GCA_040002695.1 Gemmatimonadota bacterium
GCTTCTTCCCCTCCTTCTGCTTCTCGAGGAGTTTGCGCTTGCGGGTGATGTCGCCGCCGTAGCACTTGGCCAGCACGTCCTTGCGGAGTGCCGAAATCGTCTCGCGTGCGATGATCTTCTGGCCCACTGCAGCCTGGAGCACGACCGCGAACAGCTGGCGGGGAATCAGCTCCTTGAGCTTCTCGGCGACCTTCCGGCCCCATTCGTACGCCTTGTCGCGATGAATAATCACGCTGAACGCGTCCACCGCGTCCCCGTTGATCAGCATGTCCAGTCGTACCAGCTCCGATTCCCGGAAGCCGACCATCTCGTAATCGAGCGACGCGTAGCCTCGGCTCAATCCCTTGAGCTTGTCATAGAAATCGAGCACGATCTCGCCCAGCGGGAACTCCCAGTCGAACTCGACGCGCGCGGCGTCGAGATACTTCATGCCGAGATATATGCCGCGCCGGTCCTGGCCGAGTTTCATGATGCCGCCGATGTACTCGGTGGGCGCCATGATGCGCGCCTTCACGAACGGCTCCTCGATCCGGTCGATGGACGCCGGATCCGGCAGCTTGGTGGGACTCTCGAGGAGAATCATCTCCCCGCTGGTCATGTAGACGTGATACTCGACCGTGGGCACGGTAGTAATCAGGTCAAGATTGAATTCGCGCTCCAGCCGCTCGCCGACGATCTCCATATGGAGCAGGCCGAGGAACCCGCAACGGAATCCGAATCCGAGCGCGGTGGACGACTCTGGCTCGTATTGCAGGCTCGCGTCGTTCAGCTTGAGCTTTTCCAGCGCATCGCGGAGACCTTCGTACTGCTCGGAATCCGTCGGGTAGAGTCCGGCGAACACCATCGACTTGACATCGCGGTATCCGGGCAGAAGATCGCTCGCCCGATCGTTGGCGTCGAAGATCGTGTCGCCGACGCGGGTGTCGCTCACGCCGCGCAGGTTCGCGATGATGTATCCGACCTCGCCGGCCTCGAGCACCTCCGTGGGGTGCTGGCCAAGTTGCAGGTAACCCACCTCGTCGACGACGTACACATCGTCCGGGTGGGCGCCAAAGGCGATGTCCATGCCCTTCCGCACCACGCCGTCGACGACGCGGATGCTCGGAATGGCGCCCCGGTAACGATCGAAGTAGGAATCGAAAATGAGAGCGCGGAGGGGAGCCTCTTCCTTGCCGCGTGGCGGAGGAACCCTTGCAACGATCTGCTCGAGCAGCTCGGGAACGCCGGTTCCCTCTTTGGCGGAAACGTGGAGAATCTCCTCCCGCGAGGCGCCGATCAGCTCCATGATCTCCAGCGCCCGCCGCTCGGGCTCGGCGCCGGGCAAGTCGATCTTGTTGAGCACCGGAATGATCTCGAGGCCGGCATCCATCGCCAGGAACAGATTGCTGAGCGTCTGGGCCTGTACGCCCTGCGAGGCATCCACGACGAGGATGGCGCCTTCGCACGCGGCGAGCGAGCGCGACACCTCATAGGTGAAGTCCACATGTCCGGGGGTGTCGATCAGGTTGAGCTCGTACGATTGTCCGTCGGGGGACACATAATTCATGCGCACGGCATTCAGCTTGATCGTGATGCCGCGCTCCCGTTCGAGGTCCATCGTGTCGAGAAGCTGCTCGCGCATCAGACGCTTGGCGACGGCCCCGGTCGACTCGATGAGCCGGTCGGCGAGGGTCGACTTTCCATGATCAATGTGCGCGACGATACAGAAGTTACGGATTCGGGCCTGGCTCATGGCGGGAATATAGCGGAGGGTGAGCGGCAAGGGGTCAGCAATGAGCGGGAGCGCGTTCGTGCTCCCCGATTCACCCCGTTACTCCTTGCTCCGCACCGCTTTTCTGACTTCTTCCAGCCGCGCCACCGCCCGCCTCAGATGCGGAATCACGATGCTGCCGCCCACGACCAGGCCCACCGCGAAGATTTCGTGAAACTCCTCGTCGGTGACACCCTCCTCGGCGCAGCGGACCACGTGATAGGTGATACAGTCGTCGCACCGGAGCACCATGGAGGAGACGAGCCCGAGCATCTCCTTCGTCCTGGTCCCCAGCGCGCCGGGTTCGTACGCCCGATTGTCGAGGGCGAAGAACCGAGAGATCGTGAGATTGCCCCCGCCGAGGATGGACTCGTTCATGCGGGTGCGGAAGCTGTTGAAGTCTTCGAGAGAGTCGGTCATGGGGAGAAAAGATACGAGGGACGGAGGCCGCAGGCCAACGCCCCTCGCAAGGCCCCTGGGGAGATGGCCGTTCGACGACGGCCATCAGCACCATTAACCTGCCACCTCATACCTGACACCTACTTGCCCACCACCTCCTCATAACTCTTCGGATTCCATTGCGGCCGGGCCGTTGTATTCGCGATGTCCGAGCCGAGGAAGAAGAGCAGGCGGAGAATTCTCGCTTCCTTTTCCGTGTCAATCTTCTCGATGGAATCACTCACCTTGTGATAGTCCGGGTGCAGGCCGCTGGTGAAGAAGAGTACGGGGACCCCCTTCCGTGCGAAATTGAAGTGATCCGACCGGAAATATAGTCGCTCATCGGGCCAGATATCGTCGATGGGCGTCATATGGAGCTCTGAGTGAGCGGCTCCGATTCGATCGAGCGTCGACCCCAGGTCCGACTGCTGCCTGCCGATCGCGACGACGGTATCGGTCCAGTTGCGTCCGATCATGTCGATGTTCAGGTCGGCGACGATATGATCCAGCGGGACGGTCGGGTGGGCGGTGAAGTACGCGCTTCCCCACAGACCCTTCTCCTCACCGCTCACGGTCATGAAGAGAATCGATCGCCTCGGCCTGGTGCCCTTCTGCGAAAACGCTTCCGCAAGCTCGACGACTCCCACGCTTCCCGAGCCGTCGTCGTCCGCCCCGTTGTTGATACTGTCCGCTGCTCCGGGTGTGATGCCGATGTGATCCATGTGGCCGGAATAGACGACATACTCCGACTTAAGCGTGGCGTCGCTCCCCTCGACCATTCCCACGACATTCGGAGCGCTGGTCGTATCGGTGACGGTATCTCGCATCGCCACGGTTACCGTCCAGCCTTCCAGCGGGTTGGTGAAGGGAGCAGGTGCCGAGCGCATCCCGTCGACGGTCTCCTGTGCGGCCGGCACCTGTTCGATGATGTCCTTCTCGAGCACTTCTATGACCGGTGGCCCGCCTCCGCCGGTCTCACCCACGCGCATGACCGAGGGTCGGCTCTGGCGCGTGACACGCGTGGCGAAGGTGAACGGATCGGCCTGACTGATAATGAGGAAGGCTTTAACGCCGCCGGAGGCGATCTTCCCCGCGACGGCCTGAATATTCGGCGGCAGATTGTCGATATCGAGTGTGAGCACCGCCACTTTGTCCTTGAATATTTCCGGCTGGATGCTGTCGGGATCGAGTGGCCCTCCTACGAGGACGATCTCGTTCGAGAATTCGGCCCCTCCGGCTCCGCCATCGACCAGGGCAGCCTTGGAATTGAATGGCAGGTTGATTTGCGATCCATCCGGACCCGCGATCACCAGCGTGGAGCGATCCGTGAGCATCCGGCGCCGCATCAGCGGGTAACGCTGGAAGTAGCCGCCGTTCTCACCCGCAGGTTTGAGCCCGAATTTCTTGAATTGCGCCGCGATGTACGCCGCCGTCATCTCGAGCCCCGCGCTCGGCGTGTCCCGTCCCATCATCGAGTCGTCGGCGATCACCGCGAGGTGGCGCCCCACATCTGTATCGGTAATCGACTCGGCCGCTCGGGTGAGCTGCTTCGGAGCCTGGGCCGGCAAGGGAGCGTTGAAGAGTGCGAGCAGAACGAGTGGATGCAGTCGCATGCAGGACTCCGGAAGGAGGGTCACGAGTGTTACGGGTAGCGGACGCGCAACGTTTCATTTCGGAATCCCGGAGACGACGATCCCGGCGGAGACTTTCGCCGCCACCGGGATCTCGCGCTGAGGAAGGTCGGTCAGGGCTTTACTTCGACGATCTGTTTGTAGCTGTCGGGATTCCATTTCGGCCGTGCCGGCGCATTCGCGATGTCCTCTCCCAGGTAGAACAGCAGCTTGAGGATCCGCGACTCCTTTTCCGAGTCGATCTTGTCCGGGGAATCCGTGACCTGATGATAGTCCGCGTGCACCCCGTTGAAGAAGAACAGGATCGGCACTCCCCGCCTCGCGAAATTGAAATGATCCGACCGGAAATAGAAATTTTCATCGGGCCAGCGGTCGTCGATGGCGGTCATGTGCAGTTCGGGGTGCTGCGCATTGACCCGGTTGAGGGTGGCGCCGAGGTCCGAGTGTTCTTTCCCGATCGCGACGATCGTGTCCTTCCAGTTGCGTCCGATCATGTCGATGTTGAGATCGGCGACGATCTGACCGATCGGGACCGTGGGATGCGCGGTGTAGTACGCGCTTCCCCAGAGTCCCTTCTCCTCGCCGCTCACCGTCATGAAGATCACCGACCGCTTCGGCCGGACTCCACTCGTACTGTACGCCTCGGCCAGCTCCATCACTCCGGTGGAGCCCGATCCGTCGTCGTCTGCGCCGTTATTGATGCTGTCCGGTTTGCCTGGCGTAATGCCGATATGATCCATGTGCGCGGAATAGACGATGTACTCCTTTCGGAGCACGGGATCACTTCCTTCGAGAATGCCGATCGCGTTCGGAGCGCTTGCCGCGCTGAGTGTGATCTCCCGGAGATCCAGCGAGATCTGCAGGGCCGGAAGCGGACGTGAGATCAATGTGGTGGCGGTTCGGATCTCCGCGGGATTCACTCCAGCCTGCGCGAGCAGCTTGCCGAGTGCGCGCTCATGGACTTCGATGACCGGGACAGTGTCTTCATCGTCACCCTGCATTCCGGTTCGCTCCTGCCCCTGTCCGGCGACACGCTGTGCGAAAACCGCCGAATCCCGGTTGGAGATCAGAACCATGCCTGTCGGCTTCTGACCGGTAAGCACGTTCAGCGCCTGCTGAATTTCCGTCGAGAGCGGTTTGCTGTAGTCCAGCACGACCAGCACCAGCTTCCCCTTCGTATCGAGCGCCTTGACCGCCTCGACCGTGATCGGTCCACCGACCAGGTAGGTCGGAGCGGTTACCGCATGGCCGGGAATACCGCCATACACGTAGCGCGCGTCGCGCGTGAGATCGACGGAGAGGTTTTCGCTCTCCGCGGTGAACGTAGCTTTCGATCCTGGCAGGTCGGTCTTCTTGCGCTCGATCGCGTAGCGCTGAAACCAGGTGCCCTTCTCACCGCCCGGCTTGAGGCCGAACTTCTTGAATTGCGCCGCGACGTACGCTGCGGTCAGTTCGAGCCCGCGACTCGGTGTATCTCGCCCGAGCATCGAGTCATCCGCGATGATCCCGACGCGGCGGGCGACATCCGCCGGGGTGATGGTGGCGGCCGCCGCCTTGAGCGATGCGGCGGTCTGCGCCATGGCGACCGAGGCCATGGTCGTGATGGCGAGCGTCAGACAGGTGACGCGCGGAGCTGCGAGTCGGGGCATCAGGCCGTCCTGTGGGATGTTGATGTGGATTCATTGGGTGCGGACGCGATCGCGCGCCCGGCCGCGAAAGGTACGGCGGGGCGCGCGCTGATGTTTCGGACTTCCGGAATTACTGCGGCTTTCTCCGCCGGAGCTCCGGCTCTCCTGTGCTTCGTGGCGGTTGCGGCTTTGGCGCCTCGACCTTCGGCGGCGTCTCCCGGCGTACCGGTGGAGGATCACGTCGCGGCGTGGCCTCGGGCTTCGGCGCCTGCGGTCGCCGATCGGTGGGCCGGCCGGCGTCGGGCGCCGGCCGGGGGAGAGGTGCCAGGCCGGTGCGTGGATCCGCGTCGCCACGCCGATCGTCCGGTGCTCTCCGCCGTGGCGATTCATCGGGCTGCGGCGCCCGGGATGGGGGCTGATGCTCGACGTCCCAGCGACCGCGCGGGCCTACGGGGGCCGGGATCGCGCCGCGGCCTCCGACATCCTCACTGCTGCGGTCCCGCTCGGTCACGCGTCGATCATCCGGTTGCCGCGGCCGCTCGCGCACGCGGGTGACATAGTCCTCGCCCCCGTGATTGTCTTTGAACACGAACCGCGGTTGCGGCCGGCGCGGGCGGTCGATCACGACGTTGCGGTTCCGGGCATAACGATAGGGGTAATAGTAGGAATCATCATAGACGACGATTCGGAAGCGGGCGCAGAAGGAATCGTACGGATTCCAAGCGTTGAAGCTCGCGTAGGAATGGCAGTCGTAGCAGAGGAATCGCGGGTAGTCGTAGTGACGCTCCACGTCGTACGTGTCGACGTCGTAGTCGTACTCCTCGCGGCCGGCGATACGAGAGGCGAAATCAGTCATTGCGACATAGGGGTCGCCGCGCACGCGGCCGTCCTCGATCAGCCGATAGTCCCAACCGTCGTCCCTGGAGAAGTCATCGAATGTGAAAGGCTCATCCGAGCTCACCGCGAAGATGTAGCCGACGCCCGGATAGTCGTCCACGGTGAAGGCCGCGCCATCGCGCTGACCGAGCACCTCGAAGGTCCGGCCGCCGGCCGCAAAGTTGTCCTCCCAGGGTTCCGACGGAAACAGAACACGGAGTCGCCCGTCAGTATCGATGCGGGCCACCGTTACATAAGAGTCCCGTTCCGACTTGAAATAGACCCGGGCGCGATCACCTCTCCTGAACGGCTGTTCGTGGTCGAGCCAGACGTTAACCCGAGGACGGTCCTCAGGCAGTGCGGTGCCGTGGCGATGATCGGAAAGTGCGTGAATTGGAAGGGTGGGGCTGGACGGAGAATGCCTGGGACTCGGGCCTGGTGCGGCGGCCAGGAGAAAAGCCAACATAGTAATTGAAGAACCAGGCATGGAAACCTCGGCCGCCGTTCGGGGGGACGGACCTGTTCAAGCACGGTACATGCCAGTCACCACCAACAGCATAATTCAACTCGGAGCAACCGGTTAGAGCTTCCTGACCGGCCGGTCCCAACTCGATTTACGTCCCTCTCCGTGGACAACGTCGTTCGCGTTGACTTCATACTGCTCACCCCGGTACGTTGCGGCCCGCATGAGTCTCGCCACCGCTTCACTCGGACGCGCCCGCGTCGATCTGCTGGATCCGCTTGAAGCTTCCCGTCTCGGGGGTCTCGAAGTACTGACGCAAGGGGTCGTGGAGGGATTCCTCACCGGCCTTCACCGATCGCCTCGCCGCGGTTTTTCCGTCGAATTCGCCGAGCATCGGATGTACCAGCCGGGCGACGAGCTGCGCTACGTGGACTGGAAGATTCTCGGTCGCAACGATCGGTTATACGTGAAGCAGTTCGAGGAGGAGACTAATCTTCGCGCCATGCTGGTCTGTGACACCAGCCGGTCGATGGCCTGGACCGGCGATCCGGAGCATGTTCTCCCAAAGCTCGCGTATGCCCAGCGACTCGTTGCCGCGCTCGCTCTCGTGCTCTTGCGTCAGCGTGACGCCACCGGGCTCATCACCTTCGATGATCAGGTGCGCTCGATTACGCCCGCCCGCGCCCGCATGACCCATTGGCGACAGTTGCTCCGCGTGCTCGATGGTCTCACGCCGGGGCAGGGAACCGCCGCTGAGCCGGCGCTCCGTCGCGTGGTCGATCTGCTGCGTCGTCGCGGACTCGTGGT
Source organism: Gemmatimonadota bacterium (assembly GCA_040002695.1). GTDB lineage: Bacteria > Gemmatimonadota > Gemmatimonadetes > Gemmatimonadales > GWC2-71-9 > JBDUEA01. Next base: position 7,594 of record JBDUEA010000021.1, read on the forward strand.
TTTTGTCTCGGATCTCCTGCTTGACCGGGTGCTCGCCTTGCGCGCGCTTCAATTTCTGCGGCATCGTGGACATCAGGTCATGGTTTTCCATATCATGGATCCTGCCGAGCTCACGCTTCGGGGGCCGGCGGAGGCGCGCTTCGAGGACCCGGAGACAGGGTCATCCGTGATTCTTCGTCCCAAGGATTGGGCGGCGGTGTATCAGCAGCGTGTTGAAGGCGTGATTGCTGAGTGGGAACGTGACTGCCGAAGGCACGATATTCATTATCATAGAGTCACCACGGACACTCCCTTCGGGATCGCCCTCCGGCATGCCCTGGCACGGAGCGCTGGCTTCGCGTGATAGGCTTTCTGCACCCTTGGCTTCTCGCCGGACTCGCGGCCGCCGGCGTTCCGCTTCTGCTTCACCTGATCGCGCGGCGCGACCCGCCCACCGTAGAATTTCCCGCGGTGCGCTATCTGATGGACGTTACCCGGGAGCATTCGCGACGGCTCAAGCTGCGGAACTGGCTCCTGCTTCTGCTGCGAACCCTCCTGATCGCCGTCCTGGTTCTCGCCGCCGCCGGTCCGTCAGCTGCAATTCGTCAGGCTGGCAGCCATGGCCCCACGGCGCTGGTCGTCATCCTCGATGACAGCCCGAGCAGCGGCGCCATCGTCGATGGCACGCCCCGGCTCACCGAGCTTCGCGCCGCCGCTCGACACGTCCTGGAGCGCGCGACTCCGGAGGACGCGCTCTGGCTGCTCGCCGCCGATGGCGTGCCTCGACGTGGTGATGGCCCTGCGCTGATCGCGCTCGTCGACAGCCTCAAGCCTTCCTCGCTCCGGCTGGATATTGGCGCCGCGTTGAATGTGGCCGGCGGAATTCTGGCGGTGGACAAGAGGCCGGGCGCGATCACCCTTATTTCCGATGTGCAGGCAAGCGCCGTCTCCCCCGCCGCCATTCGCGTCCCCCTGCTGGTCATTCGGCCTGATGCCCCGGCTACCCCCAACAGCGGGATCGCTCGGCTGGACCCGGGGCCGCAGCCGTGGACCACCGACGGCGGAGCGGTCTCCGTCACGGTCACCGGAGATTCCGGCCGAACCGTTCCCGTCTCGGTCAGACTCGGCGAACATTTGCACCGGCAGGCATTGGCCGCCATCGGCGGCAGTGCGACCTTCTCACTTCCCGGAATTCCGGCGGGGTGGTGGCCGCTTCGCGCCGAACTCGATCCCGATGAGTTGAGGACCGATGATGAGCGAATCGTCGCGGTGCGGGTCGCGCCGGTGGCACGGGTTTCCTGTCCCCGGAACGACCGTTTTCTGCAGGCTGCATGCGATGTGCTTCTCCGGAACGGCCGGATCCAGGCGGGCTCCGACGTGACGCTCGGAACGCTGGGCGAAGGGGCATCGGTCGTCTTTCCACCAGATGACCCGGCGGAACTCGGTGCACTCAATCGGGCTCTTGCGCGGCGCGGAGTCCGTTGGGCCTACGGTGCACTCGCGCCGAGCGCGGCGACTACCGATAGCGGAGCGCTCATCGGCCGGGAACCGGTGACTCGTCGCTACACCCTCGTGCGACTGGAGAAGGAAGACACGCTTGGCGGCGTGCGGGGCGTGGTTGCCACCGCGGGTGGCACGCCATGGATAGTTCGAGACGCGAACGTTGTGCTGCTCGGGAGCAGACTCGATCCTGCGTGGACCGGCCTTCCGTTAAGCGCGCGATTCATGCCCTTCGTAGATGCGCTGCTCAACCGGCTCGCGCGGGGCGAAGTACAACTGCTCAATGGAGCACCCGGCGCACCAGTGATGCTGCCCGACCTTATCACTCAGGTGGTTGAAGGAGGCCGGCGCTGGCCGGTGGAAGGAGGAGCCGCATTCCGGCCGCCGGTTCCCGGACTCTATTTTCTGCTCGCCGGAGTCGACACCGCGGGCGTGCTCGCCGTAAACATCGATCCACGGGAATCCAGACTTGCCATGGCGCCTGATGCTCAGCTTCGCCAGCTCTGGCCGACCGCCTCGATTTCCGGGCTCCGAGCTTCCGGCGAGATGGCCTATACCGGAGCGGGACGCGCGGATCTGCGCGGACTCTTCCTCTGGTCCGCGCTGCTGCTGGGGGTCATGGAAGTTGCTGTGGCCAGCGGTGGAGGGCGCGCGGAATGAGCGTCAGTTTCGTCCTCGACGCCTTTGAGCGCACGGCGGTAGCACGCGAAGTCAACGAGCATCTGCCCAGACGAGGGGCGACTCTTCGCGTCGGTGGCCTGCCAGGATCGAGCGGGGCAGTGCTCATTGCGTGGCTCGCACGGGTCAATCCGCATCGGCTCTTCACAGTCATGGCCGCTACTCCCGCAGACGCCGAGCGCTGGCTCAATGATCTTCGGCAGCTGACCGAGGAGGAAGTTGCGCTCTACCCGCAACGTGAGGCGCTGGGCGAAGACGAGCCGCACTATGAGATCGCCGGGGAGCGCGTCGAAACGATCGAAGCGCTACTGACGGGACGACTTCGCATCCTGGTGACGACCGCGCGCGCCACCGCCGAACGCACGTTGGTGCCGGCCGCACTCGAGCAGGCGCGGCTCCGCCTCGCGCTACGGGACACGTCGGGTGCCACCCGCTGGAAGCCGCCGACGCTGACCGAGGCCGTGGCATCGCTCGATTCGATGGGCTATCACAGGGTACCCACCGTCACCGAGGTCGCGGAGTACAGCGTGCGCGGCGGCATCGTGGACGTCTACGGATTCGGCATGGCGGTGCCGGCGCGACTCGAGTGGTGGGGCGACGAGCTGCTGTCGCTTCGCGGATTTGATCTCACCAGCCAGCGATCCCTCACTCCCATCGACGAAGTCACCGTCCTTCCGATCGGAAGCGCATCGGTGCGCACCGATCAGGACGAGCCCGCGAGCCGGCTCGCGACTGACGCCCGTCGTCGCACGCTGCTCGATCTCCTGGCGCCGGAGTCGCTCATCATCGAGGAGGCGCAGGGTCCAGACGCGGACGAAGTCGAGCGCGCCTGGAAGGAAGCAGCGCATCATCTCGAGGTCGCGCGACGTTTGGGAGAAGAGGTCCCCACGCGGGACCAGATATTCGATGCGCCGGAGGCCTGGCGGCGGAGGCTCGCTGCGTTTCCCCGGCTCGCGCTCCGGGAGGAAACGTCGGACATCCAGGCCGGATTCTTTCCGCCCGAACGGGTGGATCGCGACCTCAACCGCCTCCGCGGACTGCTCGGGGGCGATCCTCCAACCGTGATCCTCTGCGACAATGAAGGACAGCTCGAGCGGATGGACGAGCTCCTCAACGACGGACCGCGCGGCCCGCTCAACGTCACGCTCGCCATTGGCGCGCTCGAGGGTGGATTCGTCATGCGGACCCTCCGCGTCCTCACGGACCATGAAATTTTTCGGCGGGCCCGGCGGCTGCGCCGTCCGCGGCGCTATCGGCAGGCGGCGCCTTCTGCCGCGACCGGAACGCTCACAACGGGCGACTACGTCGTCCACCTCGAGCATGGGATCGGCCTATACCGCGGCATCGCAACGATCCAGGTCGGTGAGGCCACGCTCGAAGTCGCGATCGTCGAGTATGAAGGCGGCGACCGGCTCAACGTCCCGCTGTATCGTCTGGATCAGCTCGAACGCTACCGGGCTGCCGATGACGGGACCGACCGGCCACCGCCACGACTGCATCGCCTTGGCGGGACCAGCTGGCAGAAGGTCCGGGAGAAAACCCGTCAGGCGATTCAGAAAATGGCCGCCGAACTGCTCGATCTGTACGCCAGACGGAGTGTCACGCCGGGCTTCGCGTTTCCACCGGACACTCGGTGGCAACGGGAACTCGAGTCTTCTTTCCTTTATGAGGATACTCCGGACCAGCGGAAGGCCACGGACGAGGTGAAGCGCGGCATGGAACAGCCGCTCCCCATGGACCGGCTCCTCGTCGGCGACGTCGGTTACGGCAAGACGGAGATTGCGGTTCGTGCGGCATTCAAGGCGGTGCAGGGAGGGAAACAGGTCGCCGTGCTGGTGCCCACGACGATTCTCGCTGATCAGCATGGCCGCACGTTCGTGGAGCGACTCGCGGACTATCCAGTAAAAATCGAAGTGCTCTCGCGGTTCCGGACCGCGAAGGAGCAGAAGGCGTCGCTCGCACGCCTCGCCGCGGGTGAAGTCGATGTCATCATCGGAACCCACCGCCTGCTCTCGAAGGACGTGCTCTTCAAGGACCTCGGCCTGCTGGTTGTGGACGAGGAGCACCGATTCGGCGTCAAGCACAAGGAGCGCCTCAAGGAACTGCGGCTGTCGGTGGATGTTCTGACGCTGACCGCGACGCCGATACCGCGAACCCTGCATCTGTCGCTGGCGGGACTTCGCGACCTGACCCTGATCGAAACGGCGCCTCGGGACCGTTCCCCGATCCTCACATTCGTGGAGCCGTGGGATGACGGCTTGCTCGAGGAAGCATTTGCGCGGGAGCTCGACCGCGGTGGGCAGGTCTTCGTGGTCCACAACCGCATCGAGACCATCGAGACCATCGCGGCCCGGGTGCGCTCACTCGCGCCGCGCGCGCGGGTCGGCGTGGCGCACGGCCAGATGGCCGCGGATGAGCTGGAGACTGTGATGCGGAAGTTCGTCGGCGGGGAAGTGGACATTCTCGTCTCGACGATGATCGTCGAATCCGGGCTCGACGTGCCGAACGCGAACACGATGATCGTCCATGACGCGCAGCGGTTCGGGCTCGCACAGTTGTATCAATTGCGTGGACGTGTCGGCCGGAGCCACCGTCGGGCGTTCTGCTACCTGCTGGTGCCGGACACCATCGATCGCGACGCGGAAGAACGGCTCAAGATCCTGGAGCACCATACCGACCTGGGCGCAGGATACCGGATCGCCCTCAAGGATCTCGAGCTGCGCGGTGCGGGCAATCTGCTTGGTGCCGAGCAGTCGGGCCATGCCCATGCGGTAGGATTCGATCTCTACATGCGCTGGCTGGAGGAAACGGTTCGCGCGCTCAAGGGGCAGGGCGGGGAGCAGCTCCCGATGCCGCCGGAAGTCGTACTCGACCGGCCCGCGCATCTGCCGGACGGCTATGTACCGGATGACGACATCAAGCTCGATCTCTACCGGCGACTGGCGCGAGCCGCGACGTCTGGCGACATTGAACAGCTTCGCGATGAAATGCGGGAGCGATTCGGTCCCCTTCCTGAGCCCGCCGAAACCCTCCTTCACATGGCTCGGCTCCGGGTGCTGGGTGCTTCGCTCGGGCTGCAGCACATTCTCGCGCGCGGCGACGAGGCACGGCTCACCTTCAGAGCGGGGGCAGCGCCGAGACTTGCGGGACTCACGCCGGCGCTGGACGAGGTTCAGCTGGCGGTCGAGGTCCGGCGAACCGTGCCACTCTCGCTCAGGCTGATGCGGCTGGGTGGAGAGCCGCTGATTCCGGCGATGGTGCGGGCATTGCGGGCGGTAAACACGGAGTGATGAACGTCTCGCGAGGGCCGTCCTCGTTCATTTCTTATCATGGAGTACCGATGCGTCGAGTCTGGCTGGTTCTCGCTGTTGCTGCGATGACAGGCTGTGGGAGTTTCCGGGATCTCTTCTCGGCACACGCGGACGTGGTGGCCGAAGCAGGTGGGCAGAAGCTCACCGCCGATCGCGTCGCCACGATCATGACCACGATGAAAGGCATCCGCAGCACCCGTGAGGCATCGGAATTTCTCGCCAATCTCTGGGTGGACTACACGCTCTTCTCCCAGGCCGTCGCGACGCACGGGATTCCGAGCGATTCGGCGAGAGTTGCGAAGTCCGTCTGGCCGGAGCTCGCCGAGATTCGAGGGTCCCATTGGCACGACACGCTGCTCGCGCGCAGGAACAAGCCGGACGATCACGCGGTGGACGGTCTGTACAACGGCTCGCAGTACCGGATGCTGCAGCATGTGCTCTTTCGGGTGGCTCCAAATTCTCCGCCCCCGGTGAGCGCCGCAGCCCGCAAGAAGGCGGACGCGGTGCTCGCGAAGGCGCGGTCGGGCGGAAACTTCAACGCGCTGGCGTTCGAGCTTTCCGAGGATCCCGCGAGCAAGGCCGATTCAGGTTTCCTGCCGCCAAGTGAGAAAGGCGCCTACGTCACCGCCTTCGACAGCGCTGGCTGGCGGCTCGCGCCGGGCGCGCTCAGCGGCGTCGTCGAAACCCCCTTTGGCTTCCACGTTCTGTACCGGCCGACGCTGGAGCAGTCGCGTCCCCGCCTGCTGAAGTGGCTGAGCCAGCAGGCCGGCGCACATCTCGATTCGCTCTATATGGACAGTCTCGCTGCGCGCCGGAAACTGACGGTGAGCTCGAGCGCACCGACCACAATGCGGGCCGCGCTGGCGGATCGATATAACTCCCTCACGTCCACCAAGACCATCGCGAGTTATTCCGGAGGCGAGCTGACCGTCGGAGAATTCGTCCGCTGGGCGAACGCCCTGGGCCCGCAGTTTGGAAGCCAGTTCCAGCAGGCGCCGGACAGCGCACTGCGCGAGCTCGCGAAGGTCATCACGCAGAACATTCTCCTGCTTCAGCAGGCCGACTCGGCCGGGATTCGTCCGACCCCGGAAGAATGGTCCGACCTGCGCCAGAGTTTCCTGGCCGCCAGCGATTCCCTCCGTGACGCGATGGGACTCAACACGCCCGACGTCACCGATACCACGCAGCCACTCGCCGAGCGCCTCAAGGTGGCGGCCCTCAAGCTCGATGGATACCTCGATCAGATCATGCACGGCAAAGTACGGCCACGGCCGATGCCCTCCCAGCTGGCCAGCGTGCTGCGTGAGAATGCGCAGTTCCGGATCAATCAGGCTGGTGTCGCCCGAGCGCTCCAACTTGCGCAGGCTGAGCGCGCGCAGGCGGACTCGACGAACGGCAAGGCCCTCCCGCCCGGCCATCCTGGGATGCAGCCCGCCCCCGGACCCGCACCGATTCCAGGTGGCACCTCGGGCGGCCCCGCGCCGAGCGGTGGCTCACCGAAGACGCCGGCACCCGCTACTGCGCCGGGAGCAACGCCGAAGCCATGAATACCCGCAAGTCATTGGTCGGCGGCTGGGCATGCGCGGTGCTCATCTCGGCACTATGGGCTGCGCCCGCAGTGGCGCAGGACGCCACCGAACCGACGCCGGGTCCCAAGTGTGACACGGCCTCCTCGGTGGACCGGGTCGTCGCGGTCGTGGGCGACGCACCTGTGCTGAGTTCTCAGGTGGATGAAGAGTTGTACGCTCAACGCGCCCAGGGTCACGAGGTTCCGACCGATCCCGCGGCCCTCCGCGCAGCCTGTCAGTCGGTGATCTCGTCGATCATCGACGTCGAGCTGCTCGTGCAGCAGGCCGAACGGGATACATCGATCAAGGTGACGGAGCAGGAGATCGCCGACGGCGTTTCCGAACAGATCAAGACGGTCCGCGGGAAGTTCACATCCGAGCTCGACTATCGTGCGGAGTTGCGGAAGGCCGGCTTCGGTACGCCCGAGGAGTATCGGCGCTGGCTCACGGACCAGCAGCGTCGGGCGTCGCTGCAGAACCGGTTACTGGCCAAGCTCAAGGACGAAAAGAAACTCACGCCCGTGCCACCCACCGAGCGTGAGATGAAGGACTATTTCGACAAGCAGAAGGACCAGCTCGGTCATCGGCCTGCGACGGTTTCGTTCCGGCAGTTCGCCGTCGGACCGGCTCCGAGTCCGGCCGCGAAGCAGGTCGCCAAGGCCCGGGCTGATTCGCTGGTGCTCGAGCTTCGAAAGGGCGCGGACTTCGCCGCTGCAGCGAAGCGATTCTCCATGGATCCCTCGACGAAGGACCAGGGCGGAGAGCTCAACTGGTTTCGTCGCGGCCTCATGGTCCCCGAGTTCGAGCGCGTCGCCTTTGCGCTCAAGCCCGGTGTCATCTCAGACGCGGTCGAGTCACCCTTCGGCTATCACATTATTCAGGTCGAACGGATCCAGCCGGCGGAGGTACAGGCTCGGCACATTTTGCTCATGCCCGAGGTAACGCAGGCCGAGGCGGACAGCGCTGCCGCGCTGGCGCAGGAACTTCGCACGCTGGTCATGAAAGGTGCCTCATTCGATTCGATCCAGCGACTGCACCGGGATCCGGACGTCGAACCGACGGCGCAGGAAGTGGCCGTCTCCCAGCTTCCTCCGGAATATCAGACCGGAGTCGGCGCCGCCGATTCGGGCACGTACGTCCCGGTCTTTTCCCTGGCGGGAGCTACCGAAACCCGCAAGAAGTACGTCGTACTCCAGGTGACCGGTCGTCAGACCGAAGGTGATGTCCGCTACGAGGACGTGAAGGATCAGATCCGCGCGCGGCTATCCGAAGAACTCGCGGTACGTCGCTACCTCGACCGACTTCGCGGCGCCACCTACGTCGAGATCCGGACCTGATCCATCGTTCGGGCCCGGTCGCGCTTGCGCTTCCGGGCATCGCGTGAGCCTCTCGGCATGACGCTTTCCTCTCCTCCAATTCGCATCGCGGTGACGCTCGGAGACCCGCGCGGGATCGGGCCCGAGATCATTGCGCGCGCGCTCGAAACTCCATTCGACGCCGAAATCATCGCGATCGGCGCGGAGGATCAGATCGCCGGCATTCCCGCCGCCACCCGAATGCCTGTGGGGAACTGGGAATCCGGATCGGGAGAACTCGATCCGCCCGGTGCCCGGCCCGGCCCGACCCGCGCATTGCGGGCGGGCACGATCGCCGGTCGCGGCGTCGAGCTCGCGGCGCGGCTCGCGATGCGCGGCGAGGTCGACGCGATCGTCACCGGCCCCGCTCACAAACACGCGCTGCACCTCGCCGGGTTTCCGTTTCCCGGTCACACGGAATGGCTGGCCGAACTCGCCGGCGGCGTCGATGTCGCGATGATGCTGGCCGCCGACAACCTGCGAGTCGTGCTGGTCACGACTCATGTGCCGCTCCGCGCCGTGCCGCAGCTGCTCACGACGGAGCTCATCGTCCGCACGGGACGCGTCACGAACAAAGCGCTGCGTGAGTGGTGGGGAATCGAGGCGCCGAGGCTGGCGATATGCGCGCTGAACCCGCACGCCGGTGAGTCCGGACTTTTCGGGGACGAGGAGCCGCGGATTCTCGTCCCCGCCGCGGAGACCCTCGGCGCTGCAGGTCCTCTTCCCGCCGATACCGTATTTGTCCGCGCGATGCGGGGAGAATTCGACGCAGTGCTGGCGCCGTATCATGATGTCGGCATGACCGCGATCAAGGTGGCGGCCTTCGGGCGCGGAGTGAACGTCACCCTCGGATTGCCGTTTCCGCGCACCTCTCCCGATCACGGCACCGCGTTTGATATCGCGGGGACCGGCGTCGCGGATGCCGGCAGCATGCGTGCGGCGCTCGAGCTCGCGCTCGAGCTGGCCCAGCGACGACGCGCGCGGGCGTGACCGAGGGCTCGCCACGACTCTGGAGGGCGCTGGCCTGGGCGGCGATCATCACCGGGGCGATTCTCCGGATTCGTGCGTATGCGGCACACCGAACTCTCTGGCTGGACGAAGCGATGCTGTCCCTCAATATCGCTTCGAGAGGATTCGTCGAGCTGTCCCGCCCGCTCTCGACCAACCAGGCCGCGCCGATCGTGTTCCTCTGGATCGAGCGGCTGGCGATTCTCGTTGCGGGTGTGGGCGAACAAACTCTCCGATTTTTTCCGCTGCTCACCGGGCTGGCGCTCCTGGTCGTCTTCCGTCGCCTGGCCGAACGCCTGCTCGATTCGCCGGGCGCCGTCCTCGCACTCTGGTGCGTCGCGCTGTCGCCGGCGCTGATCTACTACTCCAACGAAGTGAAGCCATACGGTTCGGACGCGTTCCTCGCCACGGTGCTCATGCTGGCCATTCTCGGCGTGATCCGCGCTCCCAGGGCCGTGCAGGCATGGCGGAGGCTCGATGCAGTGTCGGCGTTCGCGGCGCTCGCGTCGATCGCGTCGATATTCGTTCTCGTGGCATCATTCGGCGCGCTTGCGGCGGACCGGCGCATCCGGGCCGACCGCGAAGGTCGCAGGGAAACGCTACTTGCGCTGGGGTCCGCGCTCGCGCTGTTCGCCATCGCGTTCTTCCGGAGCTATACCGCTGCCGCGGAAGACGACTACCTCCGGCTCTTCTGGGAGCCGTCGTTCCTGACTCCGTTCCGTGAGGGCTTTTTCTCGCACGCGTGGTATGCTGCGGGCACCGTGCTCGAGGCGCCCTTCGTCGGCAGCGGCGGACTCTGGAGGGACAAGGCGAGCCTGGTGCTGATCATTCCGCTCGGATGGGGAATTCGAATCATGTGGCGTCGGTGGGGCGGGCCCGTCGTCGTCCTGCTGGTCGGACCGATGGCGTTGGCGCTCGTCGCCTCCGTGCTCAGACGATATCCGTTTGCGCCGCGACTGATGCTTTTCTGGGCCCCGGCCGCCACCATTCTCGTGACGGCCGGGCTCCTCGACCTGCCGGAACGGCTGCGCCATCTCACGAGGTGGAGTGCCAGAATATTCGCGACTCCGCTGGTCGCAATTTTTCTCGTGCTCCCGGCGCTCGGCGATCTCCGTCACCTGGTATCGCCCGACCGTCCGCAGGACCTCGCACCGCTGTTCCGGATTCTTGAGGAGGGTCGGCGGCCCGGGGACGCCGTCTACGTTTTCAATCGATCGGTGCCTGCCTGGGCCTACTACACGACCGACTGGAGGCATCCGGATCTGGATCGGGTCCGCCTGCTCGAGACGCTGGTGAGCTCGACGGGCCAGGCCTTTCGCGCGGCACCAAGCCGAGGCCACCGGGTATTCGGAGAGGGCGATAATCTGGTTTTTCCGTATCACGGCGGCACGGAGATAGTGGGCGTGCCGACGGGACAGGGGCCGACGCCGAGGAGTCGCGGGCAGTTATCGCCGGATCCTGGGTGGGAAGAGAACGAGGCTGAGCGGTTGCGCAGCGCCGTGGGGACGGGAGCCAGCGGATGGGTGATCCTGAGTTTCTATCAGGATGAAGTTGTTGGCACCCTCACCGCGGCGATCGAGGCGCGAGGCGGAAAACTGAGTGGCCGGTGGTCTGCACAGGATGCACTCCTGCTGAGATTTTCATTCAACGGCGGAGGTGATCTCGCGGATACACCCTGAGACAGAGTGTCCTGATGGCTCTAAGCCGATTCGGTCGAGCGCGCCAGCTTGGCCTTTGCGATTCGAAAAGTTCTCTCCTCACGGCAGCACCTTCGACCTCCGGTTTCAATTCCGATGTTTTCCCTCCGAAATTCAAGTCGTGTCTCCGTCACGCGTTGCGCCGGATGAGCGGGACTGTGTTGTCGCGACCGTTGAAATTAATCTCGCGCCGCCGGCTGGGGCATTGAAGTTGCTTTTCCAGCAACCGAATGCCGCTCGATCGCACCGATACGTGTGCGTGATGCCGCCGCAACTTACGTATCCCGCTACCTGATCAATTGCCGGAGCTCGTCATGCAGCCTTCGAACCTCGTCTCCGTCATCGTCCCCGCATACAACGAAGAGAAGACGCTTCAGGCACTCGTCCGGCGCGTGCGCGCGGTTCCACTCCGGCTCGAAATTATCGTCGTGGACGATGCCTCCGCCGATGGAACCTCGATGGTGCTCGGGCAACTGCAGGCCGAAGGCGTCGTCGATGTGGTCGTGACCCATCCGGTCAACCGGGGAAAGGGTGCGGCGATCCGGAGTGGTATCGCGCGGGCGAGCGGTGACGTGATCGTGGTACAGGATGCCGACCTCGAGTACGATCCCGCCGAGCTGCCGCGACTGCTGGAGCCGATCGCCCGCGGGCAGGCCGACGCGGTGTTCGGATCCCGGTTCCTTGGCGAAGAACATCGTGTGCTCTTCTTCTGGCACTCCGTGGGAAACCGGGTGCTGACGCTCCTGTCGAACATGTTCACCGATCTCAACCTGACCGACATGGAGACCTGCTACAAGATGGTGCGGGCTCCGCTGCTCAAGTCGCTGACGCTCACGAGCGACCGGTTCGGTTTCGAGCCCGAAATCACCGCGCGCCTGGCACAGTCCCGCGCGCGGATCTGGGAGATTCCTATCTCGTACGATGGCCGCACCTACGCGGAGGGCAAGAAGATTGGGTGGAAGGATGGCGTCGCCGCGCTCTGGCATATCGTCCGGCACAATGTCTTTCCACCCGACGGCGCGGTGCCCGAGCAGGTGAGCGGCGTGGATCGCTCGTGGTGGCCCGGATTCGCGATTGCCTTGATCATCCTGACCGGTACGCTGATTCGAATTCAGCGCTTCCTGAGCGAGCCTACCAAGCTCATGTCCGAAGTCTGGCTGTCGCTCAACATCGCGAGCCGATCTTTCTTCGGGTTGCTTCATCCGCTCGACTACGACCAGACCGCGCCGGTGCCCTACCTGTGGGCCGAGAGATTACTGATTCGTGGAGGACAGGTGAGCATGACGGCTCTCCGACTGCTTCCACTCGCGGCCGGCCTGCTACTTCTTCCGCTGTTCTATCAACTGGCTCGCCGCATCCTGCGGCCGCGCGCCGCGATGCTGGCGACCGCGATCGCCGCCGTCTCGCCAATCCTGATCCAGTATTCGACGGAAGTGAAGCCGTACATCACGGACGCACTCGTCTCGGTGCTGATCGCGGGTTTCGCGCTCTCGGTCGCGCAGCAGCCCACGTCGGCTCGGCGCTGGTGGCTGCTGACGATCGCCGGGCTGATTGCGGTGCTCTTCTCCACGCCGGCGCTGCTGCTGCTCTCAGCCGTCGGCTTCGCGATGCTCTTTCTTCCTGAAGTGCGCCGCTCCCGCACCGCATTCGTGCGACTCGCGGGTGCCGGTGTGCTCTGGGCCGGCATGTTCGCGCTCCAGTATTTCACCGTATATCGAGCCTCGGCGCAGAATTCCTACCTCAAGAGTTTCTGGCACCAGAGTTTTCTGCAGCCAGGCACGCCGCACCTCATGCAGCGGACGCTGGCCGTCAGCCAGGAAATCGTCTCCAGCCTGCTCTTCTCCGGCCCGATCTGGGGAATGATCACGCACCGCCGGGTGGCGATCGTTGCCGTCGCGTTGTTGCTGCTCGCGGCGATCATCTTGCTCGGGCTCACGGGACTGGCTCGCCGGCACGGCACATGGCTGGCCGTACTGCTCGTCGGTCCGGCGCTGGCCGCAGGCGCGGCTTCAGCGGCGGGACACTATCCCACTACCTCCCGGCTCGTTCTGTTCACGCTGCCGCTCCTGCTGCTGCCGCTCGCCGAGGGGATCGTCGATGCACTCGCAGCGATTCCGGTTCCGTTACGGTCCGTGGCGTCGATCGGCGCGCTGCTGGTGGTCCCCGGCCTCGCCGGTGTGGCCAGCGTGAAGGAAATCATCCGGCCGTCCGCTCGCGTCATGCCCCAGGTCGGCGCCCTCCAGATACAGCGGTACAACAAGGCGAACGACCCCGTCTACGTCACCGCGCTCGGCGGACCGTACTGGATCTGGTACAGCACGCAGTGGTCGCGGCCCGATACCGCCCGACTCAACTGGTATGCGAACGTGCTCTCGTCCGATGGCCCCGCGTTCGCGAACTCGCCGAGCCGTGGCAGGCCGGTGTCCGACGAAGGCGAGAATCTCACCGCTTCCTTTGGCGGGCGAACCGAGCTGGTGGGGACGCCGACTGGAATGTCCTGGCATCCGCTCGAGGGGAATATCGGCAAGCGGCCGGACTCGGGATGGGCGGAAAACGAAGCGGCGAGGATCCACGAGGCGGCGCACCCGCGCATCTGGGTCTACGTGACCGGGAACGGAAAGGAGAATCAGCTGCTGCTGGCGGCGCTCAAACAGGAGGGTGGGGAGCAGGTCTTCGAGAAGAAGAGCCCGGCCGCAGCCGTATATCTCTATCGATTCGACGGAGACTCGGCCGCTTCGAGTCTCGACATCAAGTCGAGGTAGGCGTCGAGCTTGAGTTTCTGGCTCGCGCGGTTGGCGACGAGAATCGCGCCACACGAAAGAATGGTCTCCCGTTCCACGAGGTCGTTGGCCCGAAGAGTGTTGCCGGTGTCGACCAGGTCCACGATCCAGTGGGAGAGGCCAAGCAGCGGGGCGACCTCGACGGAGCCACCGATCTGAATGATATCAACGGGCCGCCCCGCCGTGGCGAAATGCCGCCATGCGAGTCGAGGGTACTTGGTCGCGACACGCGCGGTGTTGCCTCCCGGAAGGTGCGGGTAGGCGGTTTCCCGAGGGGTCGCGACGACAAGGCGGCACGCGCCGAACCCCAGCTCGAGCGGCTCGAGAACATCGGCTCCACTTTCCCGCAGCACATCCGTTCCGGTAATTCCAAGGTCAGCCGCTCCTGACTCCACGTAGACAGGGACGTCACCGGGCTTGACGACGATAAACTCGATCGTCGGATCGCTCGAGGGAATCAGCAGGCGTCTACCGGGGTCGCTCGCGATCTCGGCGCCGGCGAGCCGGAAACGCTCCACCGACTGATCGTACAGTCTCCCCTTGGCGAGCGCGATCCGCAGGCGCGTCATGTGTTCACTTCTGCGATCGTGTCGAGGTCGAGCGAGAGTCCGACGGCGGGCATTGGCGCGCCGTATCGGCTCATCAGCTCGTCGTATCTGCCCCCTGCGCCGGCGGCGCGGCCGGCGCCCGCGACGAACAGCTCGAAATGGATTCCGGTGTAGTAGTCGAGCCCGCGCACTTCACCGAGGTCGTAGACGAGATGGGCGCGTTCCTCCGCAGTGAGAGCGGAGTCGAGAGCAAGCAAGTGGGCGAGGCCGGGCTGTGCGGCCGACGGCGCGCCACGTCGGGCGGCCTCGAGCTCCGCCCGGCGGCCAATGACGAAGGGCAGAGTCAGGAGTGCCCGCGCATCGGGACCCTGTCCATCGAGCGCGCGGGTGAGACTCGCCCGATCCTTTCGGTCGATCCAGCGGCGAACGTCGGACCGAATTGTCTCGTCGAGCGCAGCCAGTCCGGCCGCGAGCACTCCGACGTGCCCCAGGTTGATCTGGAATTCCCGGAGACCTGCGGCGCTCGCGAGGGCGAGTGTCAGCCGGACTATTTCAACATCCGCCTCGAGCCCCGCCTGACCCAGCATTTCGGCGCCGACCTGCAGGATCTCCCGGGGACGCCCTCCGCGCTCAGGCTCCTGGCGAAAAACCTTTCCGCTGTAGGAAAGCCGAAGCGGACGGGCCGACAGCCCGAAGGTGGTGGCCGCGACCCGCGCGATGCTGGCCGTATAGTCGTAGCGCAGGGCGAGGATGCGGCCATCGAGATCGAGGAATCGCAGCAGGTGCTCCGCGACGCCGGGACCACCTGCCCGGAGAAACACTTCCTCGTACTCGAAGGTCGGCGGAATGACCTCTTCGAAGCCTGCTCCCTCGAGGACTTGCATCGCGGCCCGCTGCAACGCTCTCCGCCTGCGCACGGCCGCGCCGGTCAGGTCGAGCGCGCCCGGCGGAATCGGGGCGATGGACGAGCGTCGGGCTGGTGGCATCGGAAAGAGGCGGGTGTTGAGGAAAACTGAAAGCGGATGAACGACCGCGTCGAATGAGATCAGGGTTGCGGGACTGGCGCGAGGTGCCGGACCGTCTTCACCCGGCGGCCGTCCATCTCGACGATCTCGAAATTATCGTTGCCGACCGCGACCCGGTCTCCAGCCTTGGGCAGGCGACCCATCTGGCCGAAGAGATAGCCGCCGAGTGTCGTGTAGTCGGTGTCGTCGAGAGACGTGTCGAATTCAGTGTTGAAGTCCGAGAGCGGCATCGCGCCATCGAGCATGCGCTCGCCTTCACGCGGCGCGGGGAGGCGTTCCTGCCGGTCGTACTCGTCGAAAATGTCGCCCACGATTTCCTCGAGCAGGTCTTCCATGGTCACCAGCCCGGCGGTCCCGCCATATTCGTCGAGCACCACCGCGAGGTGCACCTTGAGGCGCTTCATGTCGGTGAGCACATCCTCGACCTCGCGGGTGCCGGGCACGAACAACGGCGGCCGCATGATGGAGCCGACCGTGGCACCTGGCGCAGCGCGAAGCGCGGTGAGGATATCCTTGGCGTGCACCACGCCGACGATGTCGTCGAGTGAATCGGTGAAGACCGGGTAACGGGACCGGCGCGCAACCGCCACTTCATCGGCGGCCAATTCGACCGCGAGGTCCCGGGCAAGGCCGATCACCTGGGTCCTCGGCGTCATGACCTCCTGGGCGGATTTCTCGCTGAATTCGAAGACGCCCTCGAGGAGCCGGGCGTCGCTCTTGCCGAGACTGCCGCCCTCTTCGCTCTGCTCGACCAGCATCCGTATCTCTTCGGGCGAGTGCAGCCGGTCATGCTCGTTCAACGGCGGAACCCTCACGAGGCGGAGCAGCGCGTTGGCGGTCCAGTTGAGGAGAAATGCCGGTCCGGCGAGCGTCCATCGCACGGCCATCAACGGCAGGATGATCCAGGTGACGATGAGTTCGGGATAGATCAGGGCTAGGGCCTTGGGGACGAGCTCTCCGAGCACGATGTGCAGGACGCTGATCAGGATGAACGCGATGGTGGCCGCCACGCCGTGCGTCGCGATCTTTGAGAGCGGGTCCGGCAGCCAGGCGAACATCCCGACGAAGATCCGCGCCAGCGCCGGCTCGCCGATCCAGCCCAGGCCCAGCGACGTGAGCGTGATGCCGAGCTGGGTGACGGAGATGAACTTGGTGAGTGATTGTACCGCCCGCCGAGCGAGGATAGCTTTGCGGTCACCGTTCTGCGCCATTTCGTCGAGCCGGGTCTTCCGGGCTCCCACGAGGGAGAATTCGGCGGCGACGAAGAAGGCGTTGAGCAGTACGAGCCCGAGAACCGACAGAATACTGAGCAGGATCGGGGTGCCTGGGGCTGTTTCCATAGGAGGTAACTCTAGCTGTGGCCGCCGTAACCCGCGAGGGTGCGTTCACGATCCGTCAGGTGGTCGTCCCACCCTTCGATCGGCTGGATCAATACCTTCCGCGCCACCTTGGGGCGGATGCCGAGACTCGCGCCACGGTGACCCGCATCCTGGAGGATGTGGCCGCGCGCGGAGACGTGGCGGTACGGGAATACACCGCCAAGTACGATGGAGTGGACCTGGCACCGGCGGAATGGGAGGTTCCCGTCACCCAGTGGCAGGAAGCGCTCGACCGGATGGATATCGAACTCCGCGATGCCCTCGAAGCGGCCGCCACCCGCGTGCGGGACTATCACAAGCGCCAGCGTGACAACGGCTTCCAGATTCTGCAGGAAGATGGCAGCATCCTCGGTCTCCGGGTCGCTCCGCTCGAGCGGGTGGGGCTTTATGTTCCGGGCGGCAAGGCCTCCTACCCATCCACCGTCCTCATGAACGCCATTCCGGCGGCCACCGCCGGAGTCGAGCAGATCATCGTCGTCGTGCCGCCATCCGGTGTTACCGATACCGTCCTATGCGCCTGTCTGCTGGCGGGAGTGACGCGGGTTTTCCGGGTTGGCGGCGCGCAGGCGATCGCGGCGCTCGCGTGGGGCACCGCGACCATACCGCGAGTAGACAAGATCGTCGGGCCCGGCAACCGGTGGGTAGCCGAGGCCAAGCGTCAGGTGGTAGGTCAGGTGGGGATCGACATGATCGCGGGACCGACGGAGGTGCTCATCATCGCGGACAGCACCGCGAAGGTACGGCACGTCGCTGCGGACATGATCGCACAGGCGGAGCATGACGAAGATGCGGTTGCCTGGTGCGTGACCACCGATCACCAACTCGCGGAGGACCTGCCGGGCGCACTCGAACAGGCGCTCGGCCTCACGGTGCGCGCCGCGGTCGCCAGGCAGTCGCTGCAACGGAACGGCCTGATCGTCTGGGTGCCGACAATCCAGGACGCAATTGCGGTCGCCAACCTTCGTGCGCCGGAGCACGTCCAGGTGCTAACGCGGGATCCGGATGCGGTCGCCGAAGGTATCCGGCACGCGGGTGCGATTTTTCTGGGTGACGATACTCCGGAGCCAGTCGGTGACTATATCGCCGGGCCCAGTCACGTGCTCCCGACCTCCGGCACTCCACGCTTCGCATCGCCCCTCGGCGTCTACGATTTCGTGAAGCGGACAAGTATCATCAGATATACCCGCTCACGCCTGCTCAACGATGCCGATCGAATCATCGCCATGGCTGAAGCGGAGGGGCTGAGCGGTCATGCGGAAGCAGTAAGGATTCGTATAGAGGGCGAGGAATAGCAGACGGCCGCTCGACGATGGCACCAAACACCTAACGCCTACTACCTAAGACCTGAAATCCCCTGACCGACCCCAACTGCTCCCACCTGCTTCTTCGCGAGCGTTCACCCGCGAGCAAGGCCGCCGAAAAGCGGCTCTGGATTGTGCTGTTCATTACCGGCGGGTTCATGGTGATCGAGGCGGTCGGAGGATGGGTGAGCGGGTCACTTGCGCTGCTGGCCGACGCAGGACACATGCTCACCGACGTCGGGGCACTCGGGCTGAGCCTGCTCTCGGCTCGGATCGCACTTCGGCCGGCCGACGATACGAAGACGTACGGCTATCTCCGCTGGGAAATTCTCGCTGCCCTGGTGAACGGCGCGGCGTTGTTCGGCATCGCCGGGTGGGTGGTGGTCGAGGCGGTGGAGCGGATCGGACATCCCGCGCCGATCCAGGGCAAACTCTTCCTGGCGATCGCGGCGACAGGGCTGGTGGTGAATCTGGGGAGTCTCTATCTGCTGCACGGCTCCCGGGAGCACAGTCTCAATACGCGCGGGGTCTATCTCCATATTCTCGGAGACGTGCTCGGCTCGCTCGGCGCGCTGGGGGCGGCGGTGGTCATTCTTACGACTGGGTGGACACCGGCGGATCCGATCATCTCGGTGCTGCTGTCGCTGCTGATCCTGGTCGGAGCGTGGCGGCTCCTTCGGGAGAGCACGGACATTCTCCTCGAAGCGGTGCCGAATCATGTGTCGATGGCCACGGTTCAGAACAGGATGCTCGCGGTGGACGGTGTGACGGCGGTGCATGACCTGCACGTCTGGGCGGTGACGAGCGGAATTGTGGCGATGAGTGGGCATGCGCTCGTCCCCGAATTGAGCGATCACCCGCTGGTGCTCGAGCAGATCCGCAAGGAGATGGGGACACTGGGCATCGGGCACGTCACGATCCAACTCGAGACCCGGGAGCGTTGCGCGGACGTCGAGGTGGCCTTGCCGGCCGGCCATCATCACGATCATGCTGGTCACCAGCATCATTGAGCGCGGGATTGTTCGAGGGGAAAGAGAGGAAATCCGGGCAGCGGGATGAGCTGCACCAGATGCGGAGTCGGGGAGTCCGGATGGGTCTCGTGCTCCGGGTCGGCTGCCGTCCTACGTCATTCTACTGAGCCCTGACTTTCTCGGTACTTCTCGCCCTTCCGCGCCCTTGCCCCACGCCCCATCCCCACCTATATATGCCGCACTTTACCGGCAGACAGACCCAGATACGGCGGACACACCGCCAGCGGAAGTGGGAGTAGATGGCAGGCAAAGAGGCAATTCGTAACCTGGCGATCATCGCACACGTCGATCACGGGAAGACCACGCTAGTTGACCAGATGCTGCGGCAGGCCGGCGCGTTTCGCGCCAACCAGCATGTGGAAGAGCGGGTAATGGACTCGAATCCGCTCGAGCGCGAGCGGGGCATCACGATTCTCGCGAAAAACACCGCCATTCACTGGGGCGGGACGAAGATCAACATCGTCGACACTCCGGGCCACGCGGATTTCGGTGGTGAAGTCGAGCGGATTCTCCGCATGGTGGACGGCGTGCTCATCCTGGTGGATGCCGCCGAGGGCCCGATGCCGCAGACGCGGTTCGTCACGCGAAAGGCGTTGAGCCTGGGTCTCCGGCCCATCGTCGCGATCAACAAGATCGATCGTTCGGACGCCGAGCCATTCCGGGTGCACGACGAGGTGCTCGGCTTGTTCATCGAGCTGGAAGCGACGCACGAACAGCTCGATGCGCCTTTCCTCTATACGTCGAGCCGGGCCGGCACCGCGACGCTCGAGATGGATCATCCGGGCACCGACCTCAAGCCGCTGTTCCAGTGCATCCTTGATTATGTGCCGGCGCCGACAGGAAATCCGGATCTTCCGCTCCAGATGCTGGTTTCGACGCTCGACTTCTCCGCGTTCCTGGGCCGGATGGCGATCGGACGGATCGAGCGGGGTCGGGTGAAAGTGGGACAGCCGGTGGCGCTGCTCCCGCTGGGCATTCCCGGCATGGTCTCGGACGAGGTCATCGAGCGCAGCAGAATCACGAAGCTGTTCACCTTTGATGGGCTCAACAAAGTTGAGATTGAAGAGGCGAGCGCCGGAGATATTGTAGTCCTCGCGGGACTCGAAGGCATCGAGATCGGGAAGACGATCACCGATGTCGAGACGCCGGAGCGGCTGCTCGGCATTGCGGTGGAGGAGCCCACGATCTCGGTCGATTTCATCATCAACAACAGTCCGTTCGCGGGGCGGGAAGGGAAGTTCGTCACCAGCCGGCAGGTCCGGGATCGTCTGTTCCGGGAGCTGGAGCGGAATGTCGCCCTTCGAGTGGAAGACACCGATAGCCCTGACACGTGGGCAGTGGCAGGACGCGGAGAGCTCCACCTGGGCATCCTCATGGAGACGATGCGGCGCGAGGGCTACGAATTCCAGGTCTCGCGTCCCCGGGTGATTACGCGGATCGGTCCCGAAGGAGAACGGCTCGAACCGTACGAGGAGCTGATGGTGGATGTCCCCGAGGATTACATCGGGACGGTCATCGAAAAGCTCGGTCCTCGGCGGTCGGAACTGCTGGAGATGAAGAATCCGGGTCAGGGGATGGTCCGCATGACCTTCCGGATTCCGGCGCGCGGCCTGTTCGGATATCGATCGGAATTTCTGACCGACACGCGGGGCACCGGCATCATGCATCACCGGTACCTGGATTATGGACAGTGGGCCGGTCCGCTTGCCGGGCGCAAGAATGGCGTGCTGGTGGCGGACCGGGTAGGGCAGGTGGTGGCGTTCGCGCTGGGCAATCTGCAGGAGCGGGCGCAGATGTTCGTGGCTCCGGGCGAGCAGGTCTACGAGGGTATGCTCTCCGGAGAGAATTCGCGGCCGGGCGACCTCGACGTGAACGTCTGCAAGGAAAAGAAACTGTCGAACATGCGGACGACCGCGACGGACGACAACGTGCAGCTGGAGCCGCCGCGGCAGATCACGCTGGAGTATGCGCTGGAGTATATCGAAGAGGACGAATTGATCGAGGTCACCCCGAAGTCGATCCGGCTCAGGAAGCGGGCTCTTGCGGCGAATGATCGCAAGAAGGCTGCGCGGGCGGCTCGAGCGGCAGACGCGTCGTAAGACCCGTCGGTGGTTCCAAATTCAATGCCGGAGGCGATCATGTTGGCGTGGGAAGCGTCGATGGAGGCCGTCAAACTGCGTCGCCGTCAGGATGATGACGATTTTGATGACGAGGATGGCTTTACGTTCGACGACGAAGAGGAGGACGAGGACTTCGACGACGAGGACGAGGATCTCGACGAAGAAGACGCGGACGTCGATGACGAGGATTTCGACGACGCGGATTTCGAGGAACTCGAAGAGGACGATGAAGCGCGTCCTCCCCGTCGCGGGCGACAGCCCTGAAGCAGCAGGGAAGGGGGCGGCCATCGGGCTGCCCCCTTCGTGCGTGGAATATCTTTTCCGCGACATTTTCCGGAGCATCGGGGCGTGTCGTCACCGGGGTGTGCCGGACCGCAAGCGAGGCTCTCCGGAGTTGCCCGAGGGCGGGGCGCTCGATTAACGTTGTGCTCCCTCGTCGGGGCCTGTAGCTCAGGTGGTTAGAGCGCACGCCTGATAAGCGTGAGGTCCGAGGTTCAACTCCTCGCAGGCCCATTCCCCAGCCTCAAGCACCTCATCGACTTCCGCGTCGGTGAGGTTTTTGCTTTTCAGCTTTTGTGCGAGTGCTGGGTACGTTTCTGGGTACGCGGCGCTCACTTCTGGCATGGGGCTTCTAGACTGGGAAGGCTCGATGGCTGTCTCCGCTCTCCGCTTAGGAGCTCGGAGGCACGTCGGCGGTCTCTATCCGATACGCCCTCGCGATAGATGGCCATGGGGAATTGAGGTGATGACCAGTTTCCTGACGCCTGCAGTTCCGAAACTGTCGCGCCATTTTCCAGAAGCACGTCTACCGCACGCCGGCGAAACCCGTGGAAGCCTCGCCCAGGAGCGTGCTCAACGCCAGCGAGCCTCTCTACCTCCCTCATCAGTTTTGTAGTGAAGGACCGATCCATACCGTGGTAGTTACCAATTTTTACGACTGCCTGAGGGTCAAGACGCCCCAACCCACCAGGGAATATCGGATAATTCTCGCCGGTCTCCTGGAAACGGCGCTCCAGTTCACTCAGATAACCGCTCGTGAGTACCCTCAGCATATCGGGCGACCCGTCCTTACCGAGATAGTAGTTTCCCCCGGCTTTATTGCCACAGCCGGGAACGTCGATCGCAAATGAAGGAGCTCCATCCACCGAAAATTCCATTGAAAGTTGCGTGCGCCAGCAGCGAAGCAGCTGCCCGGCCCGTTGGGCCAGCTGGATCCTCAGGAGCAGCGCGAGCCGAGGGTCGACATCCCCGAGCACCGCCTCGATCTTGCGCACCTCAGCCGCCTTGAACCGCGGGCGGTGCACAATCTGCTTGTTCCTAAGTTGATCTATGAGTTTGGGGTGACCGGTCTGTCATTCAGGCAATGGGACGCTACGTCGACAAGCCGGTGCTTACGTCGGGATTACAAGGCACGCGAGTCACGCTCGAGACACCAGCGCCGGTGCCGCGATCCGCGGTGGCCGGATTGCTCAAAGGCCTGGTCGAAGCACAGGGACTCGAGTTCAGCGAAGACTCGGCGTTCTACCATATAAGCGTCAAAGCACCCGAACCACCGCGCCCACCTCCACGGACGGCGGCTGACTCGAGCGGGCCCATCCAACTATTCGTCATCCGACTCAAACACGCGCGGGCGGCGGACGTTGCCGCAACGGTCAATCAGTTGTTCGGTGGCGGGGGCGAGTTCTCCGGTCATTCGGGCTTGTCCAGCGGCACCTTGTCGGACGAGCTCAGGAGAAATGTGGCTCCACCCCAGGGAAGCGGAACGGTGGCTGCGGGCCCAGGGCAAGGCGCTCTTCTGAGGCTCCAGGGCGAGCGCTGCCTGCTCCGCCGCTGGACCAGGAGCGACGTGCCATCCCTGGTCCGCCACGCCAACAACCTCAACGTCGCCCG
>JBDUEA010000022.1:0-30432 GCA_040002695.1 Gemmatimonadota bacterium
CCTGAAAAATGCGCGCGCCTCCGATTCCGGCACGACCCGCAACCGCAAGAATCTGACTCTCCAGCGCCTTGTCCTGCAGTGGTTCGAAATGATTGAACAGCGGGGCGATCCAGAGCGGTGCGATGACCTGCGTGAAGAGGCCGAAGGGTACGGAGAGCAGCGCAAGCACCAGCCACCAGCGGCGGGTCCGCTTCAGCAGGCGATACAGCATTGGTACCAGGATCAGCGCCGCGACGCCGGTGCTGAGCAACACCCCGATGATGGTATCGCGTGTCCATTTCTCCAGCGTCTGATTGGAGATCCCGAATGCGTGCTCTCGCACGAAGCCCGCGTAGAACGCGTAGGGCAACGAGAGGACAAAGAGCAGGCCCGCGAACAGCGCAGTATACAGCGCGAGGCGAGGGTACCAGCGCCTGGTCCTTGCATCGGCGAAGTCCCGGAGCCTGGTCGAGAGTCCGGACCAGAACATCAGGCCCAGCACGGCAAGTTCGCCGATGAGCCCCACTCCCCACACGATGATTCCGCTTCGGTAGTAACGCATCGCCTTGGGCGTGGCCGGCGGCACCACGACGGGTGCAGTTGTGTCAGCCTTCGCTACGACCACCGGAGCCGAAACAGGAGACGACACCGCCTGCGATTGCGAGTTCGGCCGATAATGGTTTGTCGGCGCGACAAGGAGAATCAGCGATGCGGCACCTGCGGAGAAGACGTGCATGGCGGTAATGTGCAGGATTCGGGAAAAACCGAAAGGGACGGGATGCCATTCGGCTCCCGTCCCCATTGATATGCTGATCCCCTCGCCACGCGGCCGACGACGGTATACCGGATCAGCCGGTCGCGCCAAAGCCCGCCGAGATGCAGTTGATCGAGAGCAGGAGAGCTGACAGAAGCCCCTCGTGTGTCCGGTCGGAGCCGGAAGCCCGGAAGCGATGCAGGAGTTCGATCTGCTGCCGGCTCACCTGGTTGAGTGAGCGGATGCGGCGGACCAGGCGACGACGGAATCTCGGAAACCGGGCCGCGAGCTCCTTCCCGCCGCTGATTCCCAGAACGGCTTCCACCGTCCGATGATACTCGTCATCGATCATGGCGAAGATTTCCTTCCGCACCCGTTCGTCCGGTACCAGCCCCGCGTACTCGCGCGCGATGCCCAGATCCACGTAGGCAAGCGTCTTCTCGACTTCATCCACGATCAGACGGAACAGCCGTGACTCCTGGTACATGCGTCCGAGCAGTGCAGAGCCTTCGGCGCCGCGCACCTTGAGAAAAGTCGTGAGGCCGCTGCCGAGACCATACCACCCGGGAACGAAGTGACGATTTTGCGACCACGCGAATACCCAGGGAATCGCGCGGAGGTCGCCGAGCGTCCGGACCCCGAAACGACGCGCCGGCCTGCTGCCGATGTTGAGGAGCGTGAACTCTTCCAGCGGACTCGCCGCCGTGTAGTACGCGAGAAGGTCGGGATGGTCCACCAGGCCGCGGTAGGCTGCCATGGAGGGACCCGACAGTGCCTCCAGCGCCTCCTCGAACTCGCCGATCGGCTGCAGCTCTGCCTCATGCTCGGACTTGATCGTGTGCTCGAAGACGCTCGATGCAAGGAGCTCAATCTGGTATTGGGCCGTGCCACGATTGGCGTACTTGAACGAAACGACCTCGCCCTGCTCCGTCGTCCGCATGCGTCCCTGGATCGAACCGGCCGGCTGGGCTGCGATCGCGCGACCAGTGGGAGCTCCGCCTCGGCTCACCGAACCGCCCCGGCCGTGGAAGAAGGCGATCGGCACGCCACACTCGATCCCGACCCGCGTGAGCTTCACCTGGGCCTTGCTGAGTTCCCAGTTCGAGGTCAGGTACCCGCCATCCTTGTTCGAATCGGAGTAGCCGATCATCACTTCGTGCCAGCCACCCAGCGCGCGAACGCTTCGCCGGACGACGGGCACGTTCATCAGCTCGCGCATGATCGCGGGCGCGCGACGCAGGTCCTCGATGGTCTCGAAGAGCGGAACGATCGGCAGCGTGCAGTTCTCCACGCCCTGCTGGTCCGCGAAGAGGCCGGCCTCCTTCGCGAGCACGTAGGCACCCAGCACGTCGTTCACGCTCCGGGTCATGCTGAGAACGAACGTTCCGAACGCGTCCCGGTCGAATTCTGACCGCAGCTCTCGCACGAGCCGGAACATGCCGAGAGTCTCTGCCGCATCGTCCGGCAGCGCGGGTGTCTGGTACCCGGGTGCAAGCGGCTCGGAGAGCTCACTCGAGAGCCAGCGACGCCACTCGTCGCTCTCGGGCGCGGGGGGCGTGGCCTCGGCCGCGGCTCGGGTCTTCGCGCGCCACAGCGCCTCGAGCGCCATGCCGAGCTTGGTGGTATTCTCGCGCAAGTCGAGTCGGACCGTGCTGAACCGGAACGCCTCCACTTCGCGACGGACGGGACGCACGAGCATGTTCGCGATGCGCGGCGCGCCGGCCTCGGACAGCGTCGTCTCGATGAGACGGAGATCGGCGAGCAGCTGATCGGCGGAGCCGTAACCGTTCCTCGGCGTTGCGATCCCCTGCTCTGTTGCGCCGAGACTTATTTCCAGGCGGCGCAGCATGCAGGCGAGGAACTGGCGGTAGACTTCGCCCGGATTCCGTGCCGCGATAGCGGCGCCATCTCCGACGCCGTCGAGGGCGCGCTGCAGGGCGACGCGGAACGCAGACGAGGCCGGCATCGCCCGCTCCGTGATGCTCAGCGACCGCACCAGCTCTTCCAGCCGCTGGCGATAGCGCCGGAGAGAGGCCAGCCGGTTCTGGATGACGGTCTGCCGGGTGACGTCATTGGTGACGAACGGATTGCCGTCCCGGTCTCCACCGATCCACGAGCCGAACTGAAAAAAAGGCGTGAGTTCGAATCGCTCGCCCGGATAATATTGCGACAGGGCACGCTCGACCCGATCGAGCAGCTCAGGCACTCCTTCGAAGAGCGTCTCGCTGAAGAAGTGCAGTCCCCAGAAAACTTCCTGCGGCACCGTCGGTTTTTCCAGCCGGAGCTCTCCGGTCATCCAGAGCAGCGCGATTTCATTGCGCAGGCTGTCGATGATGCCCTGCCGCTCCCGCGGCGTCCACCGCGGCGACTCGAGGTCTACCAGTCGTCGGTAAATCCGGCGGTGCCTCTCGAGCACGGTGACGCGCTTGGCTTCGGTGGGATGCGCGGTGATGACGGGACGGACACGGAGGCCTTCGAGGACCGAGCGGATGAGCGTGGCCGGCACGCCACTCGCAGCGGCCTGCATGACGCTGTGTGCGAAGGTCCCGACTACCTGGTCATGTCCGCGCTCCGCCTCGGTCATCCGCCGCCGTCGCATGCCAGCGTTCTGCTCGGCGATGCTGAGCAGCTGGAACCAGATTCCCTGCACCTGCAGCGTTCGAGCGGCGAGGTCCTCGGAAAAACCGGCGCCGGAAATCTCGCCGCGCAGCACCGGCTCGATCTCGGGCTGACGCTCGCGCACGACGTCAAGCAGGAGGCCGAAGAGCAGTTCTCCTACTTCCGTGGCGTATGCCGCGGCGGCCGCCGCCAGTGGATCGGCGGAGACTGGCAGCGTCTCCGCGAGCGGGTGCACCAGCCCGCCGCTCACGCCACCCTGTCACGCGGGGGCTGTCCCCCGAAATACAGTTTCAGATTTTCCAGCGCGCGCATGCCCATTGCGACGCGGGTCTCGAGCGTGGCACTGCCAAGGTGCGGCAGCAGCACGACATTTTCCATTGTGGTGAGCTCGGCTGCGACCTCCGGTTCCCGTTCGAATACATCGAGCCCCGCTCCGGCGAGCACACCGTCCTTGAGTGCGGCGACCAGCGCGGCCTCATCCACGACATCGCCACGCGCCGTGTTGACCAGGATGGCGTCGGGCCGCATGAGGCGAAGGCGTTCGGCGTTGATCAGGTGCCGCGTTTCGGGCGTCGCCGGACAGTGCAGCGAAACAAAATCCGCCTCGCGGAGCACATCCTCCACGCTGCCGCGACGCTCGGCACCGAGCCGGCGCTCCTCCTCGGCGGATGGCGGAAACGGATCAGTATAGATGATGCGCATCCCGAACCCATGATGCGCGCGCTGGGCAACCGCCTTGGCGATCCGGCCCATGCCGATCAGGCCCAGCGTCTTGCCGGTGACGTGGGTGCCGAGCATGTGTGTCGGGCGCCAGCCGGTCCACTGGCCCGCCCGGACATGCCGCTCTCCTTCCCCGGTTCTCCGCGCGATCATCAGAAGCAGCGTGATCGCCAGATCCGCCGTGGCATCGGTCAGGACCTCCGGCGTATTCGTGACCACGATGCCGCGCGCCCTGGCAGCCTCGACATCGATATTGTTGAAACCGACACCGAAGTTCGCAATGATCTCCGCCCGCCGCGGCTCGGCGGACAGCACATCGGCGGTGAGCTTGTCGGTGACGGTCGGCAGCAGCGCGTCCGCGTTCCGGAGCGCATCCTGCAGCTGCAAAACCGTCAGCGGCGCGTCAGCCTCGTTGAGACGTACTTCGAAGAGCCGCGCCGCTTCCTGTTGCACCTGCTCGGGCAGACGGCGCGTCACCACGACGACGGGACGCGCTGTCATCGGGCGGCCATCGTGCGGGCCGGCGCGCGCTCCTTGAGCACCCTCGCCATGGTGGCGCCCAGCTCAGCCGGGCTCGGCGCCACCGCGACTCCGCAGCCCTGCAGAATCTCAACCTTCTCCGCGGCGCTCTCACCGAACGCGGAGACGATCGCGCCGGCGTGTCCCATGCGGCGGCCTTTGGGTGCACTCAGCCCGGCAACGTACGCCACCACCGGCTTCGCCATGTGATCGCGCGCGTACTCAGCGGCCTCGGCCTCCTGGGGGCCGCCGATCTCGCCGATCATCATGATCGCCTCGGTATCCGGATCGCTCTCGAACAACTCAAGCACATCTCGGAAGCTGCTGCCGTTGATCGGATCCCCACCGATGCCCACGCTCGTCGAGACGCCGATGCCGAGCGTCTTCATCTGGGAGGCGGCTTCGTAGCCCAGCGTGCCGGACCGCCCGACGATGCCGACCTTTCCTTCCATGTAGATATGCCCGGGCATGATGCCAAGCATCGCCTTGCCCGGGCTGATCACGCCGGCGCAGTTGGGACCGATGAGGCGCATCTTGTTGTCCGCGCGATAGCGCCGCATGTAGCGCTTCACCTTGATCATGTCCTGGGCCGGAATGCCGTCGGTGATCGCCACGCAGACGCGGATACCGGCATCGGCGGCTTCCATGATGGAGTCGGCGGCGAACGGTGGTGGCACGAACACGATGCTCGTGTTCGCGTCGGTCGCCTCCACGGCGTCCTTGATCGTATTGAATACCGGACGATCCAGATGCGTCGTGCCGCCTTTTCCAGGGGTCACGCCGCCGACCACGTTGGTACCGTACTCCAGCATTTCCTTCGCGTGGAAAGTGCCGATGGTCCCGGTGAATCCCTGGACGATGACGCGGCTCGTGCGATCGAGGAGAATACTCATGACTTGACGGCTCCGTCGGAGTTTGCGGTCCTGGCGGCGGTCCATTCCTTCCACGCGGCGACAGCCTTCGTGGCGGCCTCCGACAGTGTGTCCGCCGCGATGATCGGCAACCCGCTTTCGGCCAAAATCTTCCGTCCCTCCTCGACATTGGTGCCGGAGAGACGCACCACGAGAGGGACTTTCACTTCG
This sequence comes from Gemmatimonadota bacterium, assembly GCA_040002695.1. Lineage (GTDB taxonomy): Bacteria > Gemmatimonadota > Gemmatimonadetes > Gemmatimonadales > GWC2-71-9 > JBDUEA01. The sequence goes on from JBDUEA010000022.1 coordinate 5,674, forward strand.
GTCTTGCGTACCGCTTGCACCACGCCCTGCGCCACCCAGTCGCAACGGTTGATCCCCGCGAAAATATTTACGAGGATGGTTTCGACCTTCGGGTCCGAGAGGACCAGGTTGAACGCCTTCGTGACGCGCTCCGGCGTGGCACCGCCGCCAATATCCAGGAAGTTGGCCGGCTGACCACCAGCGTGCTGGATGATGTCCATGGTCGCCATGGCAAGCCCGGCCCCGTTGATGATGCAGCCGATATTGCCGGGCAGGCCGACATAGCTGAGCCCGCGATCGGCGGCCGCCATCTCGCGCGGATCCTCCTGCGACTTGTCCCGAAGCTCGGAGATTTGCGGCCGGCGGAAGAGCGCGTTGTCGTCGAACGTCATCTTCGCGTCGAGCGCGAGAATGCGACCGTCCTCGGTGATCACCAGCGGATTGATTTCGACCATGGTCGCGTCGAGATCCTGAAAGGCGCGATAGCACCCCAGCAGCACGCTCGTCGCGGACGCGATCAGCCCCGGCTCGAGTCCGAGCCCAAAGGCGAGCTCGCGGGCCTGAAAGGCCTGCATTCCGACTGCCGGCTCGATCGAGCACCGGAGAATCGAATCGGGCTTGTCCTTCGCGATTTCCTCGATCTCCATGCCGCCGAACGCCGATGCGACCACCATCACCCGTTCGGACTTTCGATCGAGCACGAAGCCGAGGTACAACTCGCGCTTGATCTTGGTCGCCGCCTCGATATACAGCCGATAGACGACCTTTCCGGCGGCGCCGGTCTGGTGAGTCACCAGACGCTTGCCGAGCAGATCATCGGCGGCCTGCCAGACCTCATGATCGGTCGAGCAGATCTTGATCCCGCCGGCCTTGCCTCGGCCGCCGCTGTGGATCTGGGCCTTGACCACCCAGCGCTCGCCGCCGATTTCCCGCGCCCGGTATGCCGCCTGCTCAGGACTGTATGCCAGGCCGCCCTGAGGAATGGGCACCCCGAAGTCCCGCAGCAACTCTTTGGCCTGGTATTCGTGGATGTCCATGCATCTCCCCCTGAGGCAGAAAAAAAAGAGATGAGGAATAAGGAGGGAATATTGTTCTCCCCCTCACTCCTTACCCCTCACCCTTTGCGGTTTATCGCTTCCGACGTCTTGACGATATTCTCCGCCATCCGCGCGGATGCGGCGTCGATCATCCGACCATCGAGCTGAGCGGCACCTCGGCCTTCGCGCGCCGCTTCTTCGAGTGCCACGAGAATTCGCTTCGCGCGATCAACTTCCGGTGCCGGCGGCGTATACACGTCATTTGCCAGCGCGATCTGCGACGGGTGAATCGCCCACTTCCCTTCGATCCCGAGTGCCGCGCCACGCCGCGCGGCGGCGGTGAAAGCATCCGGGTCCTTGAAGTCGCCGAACGGCCCGTCGATCGGCCGGAGTCCGTACGCCCGGCACGCGACGATCATCCGGCTGAGACCGAAGTGCCACTGATCCCCGGGATAGTCCGGATTGAGCCCGCCGATGCTCACGGTTCGGGCACGCAGGCTGGCCGAATAATCCGCGACGCCGAAATGCATCGCTTCGAGACGCGGACTCGACTGTGCGATCGCCTCGACGTTGGCCATGCCAAGTGCGGTCTCGATGAGGACGTCGATGCCGATCCGGTGCGGAATCTTTTTCGCTTCCTCGATCTGTGTCAACAGCGCGTCCACGAGGTATACGTCGGCCGGTACGCCGACTTTCGGGATCAGGATCACGTCCAGCCGATGGCCGGCCTGCTCGACCACGTCCACGACATCGCGATACATGTAGTGCGTGTCGATGCCGTTGATACGGACGCAGATGGTCTTGCCGCGTTCGCGCCAGTCGTGCTCGAGGAGCGAGGTAATGGTATTGCGGCGCGCTTGCTCCTTGTCCGCCGGTGCCACCGCATCCTCGAGATCGAGGAAGACGTAGTCCGCCTCACTCTCGAGTGCCTTGGCAAACATTGCGGGATTGGAGCCTGGCACCGCCAGCTCGCTCCGCTGGAGACGGGCACGAGCCGGCTCGTAGCGCGTGTGGCTCATGCGGGAACTGCGGCGCGCGCCGGCTTCGACTCGGCGGGCTTCGCGTCCGGCGCTCCCGCTCCGGCGCGGCCGGGGATCGGCGCGGCTGTCGAGCGCCAGTATTCGGTGGCCGCCGCGACGCCGCTTCCAGGCGTGACGCTGATGCCGGCATCACGCATCGCCATCTCGGCGCCGGCGATGCCGCTCACCAGCATGAGCTCGTTCAGATCTCCGAGATGCCCGATTCGGAACAACTTTCCAGCCATGCGGGCGAGCCCGGCGCCGAGCGCAAGATTATACCGGCGGAAAGCGATGTCGATCACGTCCGCCCCGTTGAAGCCCGGCGGGACCATGATCGCGGTGACCGTGTCGGAATACCATTTGGGCTGGCGGGCGCAGACCTCGAGCCCCCATGCCTTGACCGCGGCGCGCGTGCCCTCGGCCAGACGATGATGGCGCGTGAAGACGTTCTCGAGTCCCTCTTCGAACAGCATGTCGAGCGACTCCCGCAATCCGTACAGCATCGGGAGTGCGGGCGTGTACGGGAAGTACCCGGTCGCATTGTGCTTGATCATGTCGCCGAGATCGAAGAACACCCGATTGAGTTTCGCGTGCTCGCGGCGCGCGAGCGCCTTCGGACTCGCGCAGATGATCCCGAGTCCGGCCGGGAGCATCAGCCCCTTCTGGGAGCCGCAGACCGCCATGTCGACGCCCCACTCATCCATCCGGAAATCGAGACTGCCGATCGAGCTCACGCCATCCACGAACAGCAGCACGGGATGCTTCGCGGCATCGATCGCCTTGCGCACGCCGGCGATGTCGCTGGTGACCCCGGTGGCCGTCTCGTTGTGTACGACCATGATCGCCCTGATGGCCTGCGCCTTGTCGGCAGTCAGCGTCTCCTGAATTCGCTCGAGCGGCGCGCCTTCTCCCCATTCCGCATCGATGACCTGCACGTCGAGTCCGAGACGTTCGGCCATGTCGATCCAGAGATGACTGAACTGCCCGTATCGGCAGGCGAGCACTTTGTCACCCGGCGAGAGCGTGTTGGTCAGCGCTGCTTCCCAGCCGCCGGTGCCCGAGGCCGGGAAGATGAAGGGCTGTCCGTCCGCAGTCTTGAAAATCTTCTTGAGATCCCGGAAGAGGCCGAGCGGAAGTTCGGGAAACCTGGAAGAACGATGATCCTCCATCGCGACGTGCATCGCGCGCAGAACGCGATCTGGCGTATTGGTCGGTCCGGGTACGAACAGGTGGTTGCGGCCTGGCATGGCGGGTCCTCTGCGCTGGAGACATCACAACTGCGAGAGCTCCGGGCTCTCGCGCGAATTATTGCCCGCGGCGATATTCAGCCGCGCTCGACTCCTCGACTTCCGGAGCCTCATGTCCGATTCGTCCTCTCTCACGTCACCACAAGCGCTGCTGGCGGAACTCTATCGCGCGGCCGTCGCTGCGGTCGCACCCGGTCCCGCACTCGAATCGGCCCTGCTGTCACACGCCCCGGATCCGCACCGGCACACGCACATCGTCGCGCTCGGCAAGGCGGCTCTTCCGATGGCAGTCGCGGCCGTCGAGCACCTGCGCCAGCATGGCCAACGCCCGGCCGGTGGCATCATCATCGGACCGGCAGCAGGACCGGCTCCCGACGAGCGCCTCCACGTCTTCCAGGGCGATCATCCCGAGCCGGGACCGAACTCCTTCGCGGCTGCCGAGGAACTCGGACGGGCGCTCCAATCGGTAGACTTCGACCACGAGGTCTGGGTCCTGCTATCGGGCGGGACCACCAGCCTGATCGGAGCCCCGGTTCCGGGGATAACTCCATCGGATCTCTCAGCGCTCTACGCCCTGTTACTCGGCTCCGGAATCGACATCTCCGCCATGAACCGGATCCGGAAACGCTTCTCGCGATGGGGCGCAGGACGACTCGCAGCGGCCCTCCACCCGAAGCGCGTGAAAAATTTCACAATCTCCGACGTCATTGGCGATGAACTCGCATCGATCGGCTCCGGTCCCTGCGTCCCGGATGAAACCCGAGCGGCCGAGGTGCGGTCTCTGCTGACGTCCGCCGGCCTCTGGGAAAAAATTCCAGAGACAATGCGGCGCCTCGTTCAGGATGTCGAACGGGGAGACGCTGCTGAAACACCGAAACCGGGAGACCCGGCGTTCGGCAAAGTGGAAGTGTTCGTTATCGCCAGTAATCGGCTGGCACTCGATGCCATCGCGAAGCGGGCCGGCGAGTCCGGTCTAAGCAGTACGATCATGCCCGAAATACTGTCCGGTGAGGCTGCCGAAATGGGAACCCGCATCGCGGCGACCGTCTCTGAGTATGGCACGAAAGCTGGACCCGCGCAACCGCCAATGCATAAAGATACGGTCCTGATCTGGGGCGGGGAGACGACCGTGACGCTCGGTGATAACCCCGGAACGGGCGGACGATCCCAGGAGCTGGCGCTCTCCGCCGCACGCGCACTCTCGGGTATATCCACCCGGATTACCCTCATGGCAGCGGGAACCGACGGTCGGGATGGACCGACCGACGCCGCCGGAGGAATAGTGGATCCTGCTACCTGGGACCGAATCCGTGCGACCGGACGGGACCCGGCCCAGGACCTCGCCCGGCACTCGGCGTATGCTGCGCTCGCCGCCGCCGGGGCGCTCTTCAAGACCGGGCTCACCGGCACCAATGTCATGGATGTCGTCGTCGCCTTCATACCGGTCCCATGAGGCTGACCCGATTCCCCAGGATCACGGCGTGTAGCTGAATTCACCGACAGCCCGCACCTCGCCCGCCACGCTCTGGCTGGGCATGTCTCTGGCCTCGATCCTCATCCTCTCCGCGCTCCTCGTTCAGATCTCGCGCGACATCGAAATCCGTTGCCCCGCCCTTCCGCCGTTCCCCGGACCCTGCCGCACCAGGTTGGAGTGCGAGTTCGGCCTCGAGCCCACTCAGCGGAATTTTCGTCGGGAGAAGCGCGCGGTCATCACGACGGCGGCCTGAGCATCGCGCTGGCGCAGGCAGGCCGATGGGTGAGCCGGATGGCTGAACCCGCCTGGGCTGGGACGCCGCGACCCCATCAAGCTTCGGGCGCGGAAGCCGACAGTACGACTATGACCACCCACGACTCACACCCCGCCGACAGCCGTTCTCGTCCCCGCAAGCCGTGGCCGGACCGCTGGCTGCTCGAAGCCCTGCAGCGCCTCGGACACCCGGCGGTCGCTCGATTGGGTGACGTGGTCACCGAAACGGCTTGGGAGGCACTGGCCCTGGCGGGCGTCCCTGAAGAGCACCTTCTGGAGACGGCCTGCGCCCTCTCTGCGCGCCCGCCGGCAATTCTTGGCGACCTGGGCCCGGCACAGGCCCAGCTGCTGGATCGAATCCTTGCCCTCCGCTGCGGGGTCGTCCCGATCGGACTTCGGGATGGTCAGCTCGAACTCGCTACGGCGAATCCGTTACGACCCGGCTTGGAAGACGACATCCGATTTGCCACAGGATTCCGGATTCAATTGACCGTCGCCAGCCCCGCGACGATGATCCTGGCGATGGACCGGGTCTATGGCGCCCCGGCCTCGGAGAGTGGTCCGAGCGCAAAGTCCGCTCAGGGCCCGCAAAGTTCCGAGGCGGCCGGCGAACGGTTCGCGTGGGTCGTCCCCAATTCGCGGATTGGTTCGCCCGAAGCCCCGACCAGAGGCGCCGCCGTCGAGAGCCTCGACGAAGTGCTGGCGGGCGCCCTCGAGTGCGGCGCGAGCGACATCCACCTCGAGCCCAAGAAGCGCGACCTGCTCGTACGGTATCGGGTGGACGGCGTGCTCCACGATGTGACCCGGATTCCCGGCGAGCTCTCCGGGCATCTCATCAGCCGTCTCAAGGTCATGGCCGGGCTCGACATCGCTGATCGCATGCGGCCACAGGATGGCCGGGCCTCGACGGTGTTCGATGGCCGCGCGGTCGACCTGCGCATCTCGACCCTGCCGCTTGGAAACAACGGCGAAAAGGCAGTCATCCGCCTGCTCGATTCCGGCACTTCCACGAGTGATCTCAGCAAGCTCGGCTTCACGAAGGGTGAGCGCTTCCGGCTCGACAAGTTGCTCACGCTGAGCGAGGGAATGATCCTGGTGACCGGCCCGACCGGCTCCGGAAAGACGACGACGCTCTACTCCTGCATCCGCTTCGTCCAGTCCGAGGGGACGAACGTCGTGACCGTCGAAGATCCGATCGAATATCGGCTCGAAGGCATCAATCAAGTCCAGGTGCATGATCGCTCCGGTCTTACATTCGCGGCGGCCCTCCGGTCGATTCTGCGTCAGGACCCGGACACGGTGCTGGTCGGCGAGATCCGCGACGCCGAGACCTCCGAGATCGCGATTCGCGCCAGCATGACGGGGCACCTGGTGCTCTCGACGCTTCACACCAACGATGCCGCCTCCGCACTCATCCGCCTGGTCGATATCGGTGCCGATGCCGGCGCGCTCTCGGGAGCCCTCAAAGGAGTGATCGCCCAGCGACTGGTCCGGAAGCTCTGCGCCGCGTGCAGCCAGCCGGACAGCCTGGAAGACCTGCAGGAGGAGTATCAGTTCCTGCTCATGAACGAGGATTGCACCCGGCTCCGCAAATCGGTCGGCTGCGCCGAGTGCCGCCAGACAGGGTATAAAGGGCGGATGGTCATCCCCGAGATTCTCCTCGTCTCTCCCGATATCTCCAAGGCCATCGCCCGCAAGGCCGAGGTCGGTGAACTCAACGAGCTCGCGGTGGCCGGCGGGATGAAGACCATCTGGACAGCCGGACTCGAACGGGTCGTCGCCGGGCTCACCTCCCTGCATGAATTGCTCGACAGCGTCACCGCGCCGCTTCACCTCGGCAATAGCGCACAAGGCGAAGTCGACGCGCTCCTGTCCCAGGTGCTGCCGATCGCGCAGCCCAACGGGCGAAGCCCGGTTCCGGCACTCGTACGGGATACGACCGCTCCCACGGTCGTCTCGGCGCTCCCCAGCCTGCCGCCCTCAGGATATCGAATCCTGCTGGTGGAAGAGGATCGCATCGTGCGGCGCCAGCTCCGGGCGGAGCTGGAGGCGTATGGCTTCTCGATCATCGAAGCGGCGGATGGTGACGCCGCGCTGGCCTACGCGCGGCGACTTCGCCCCGACGCGATCGTGACGGAACTGACGCTGCCGAAGCTGGACGGCATCGGGCTGCTTCAGGAGCTGTGGACCGATCCCGACGCGCCGCGCACGATCGTCTATACCGCACAGACGGACCCGGCGCTGCTCGAGTGGTCGGTTGACCTGGGAGCGATTGCCGCGCTGTCGCGCTCGTCCGGTGCGGAGAGCATCGTTGCATGTCTTCGCGGCAGGGCGAGGGGGGCGGCGTAGCGCTGGAGGCTGAGTACTGAGTACTGAGTACTGAGTACTGAGTACTGAGTACTGAGTACTGAGTGAGAGCGATGGTGACGAGTGAAAATTACGAGTTGCTGGAGTGTGGCTCCCTTCTCCCGTCTGGCTCCGGCCCCGTTCCGCTCAAGGGTGTAATCCCGGGGGCGACTTGAAATCCTTGCCCAGGATTACCGTCACATCGACTCGGCGAAGGGTGTCGGTCTGCGACCGGACTTTCGCGGCGCCAAGGATCTTCGCGACCGAACGGGCGGCCTCCAGATTGCCTCTCCGGGCGATCACCTGCGTGGAGTCGAGCAGAGAGTCGGCGTTCCCGAGGAACACCACGTCGATTCCTTCACCGCGGAGGGCGCGCGCGCCCGCCCTCGCGAGGCCCTGCCGCGGCGTTCCGTTCAGGACTTCGACCAGTATCCGGTCTTCGGCGGAGGGGATGGGATACGCATGCCCGGCGATCGTTTCGCGATGCGGACGGGAGAGCAGAAATGCCATCAGGGCGAGCACGACGGCCCCGCCGGCGATTACGCCGAGGTGTCGGCGCGACTGAACAGGCTGTTCCAGAAACGTACCGTGGGCTCGGGAAGCGGCCAGCCCGACGCGATCAGCCGCCCGACTCGCGCCCGGGCCACTTCGCGCAACACGCCACCGGAATCCGAGGGAAACCGTTCCGCAAGCGCTGCGCGAACTTCCCGGTCGAACTTGCGGCCCGGCTCGAGGTAGTCCGCGCAGTAAAGCACCCGCCCGACCATGTCCCACTCCGCCAGCCCCACGGTGTGGTACCGCACCGCATCGAGAACCCCGCGATCGATCTCTCCACCCGCCTTGGCGCTGGCTGCGCTCGCGGGACCGTGCTTGAGTGCACCAGGGCCCGTGCTCGATGGTGCGAGCCGCTCCAGCTCCTCCGGCGTGGCGTCGCGGAGCGCGTCGTGGAGCCATACCGCGCGGAGCCAGCGATTCCGTTCGGAATCCGGAACACCCATCCGCTCCGCCCAGTCCGCTACGAGCCCGGCAACACGCTCGACATGCGCAATTCGCTCGGGAGAGATGACGGCCCAGGAGGGAAGGGTCGGCCGGAGACCGGCGGGAGTCGGGCGAGAATCCCGCGTGTCGGCCAAGTAACTAGCCCTCCGCCCGAAGCGGGGGATGCACCTGACGATTTCGTCCGTCGACGAACACCACCGTGGGCCGGAAGCCGTCAATCTCTTCGGCTTCGAGCTCCGCGTACGACATAACGATCGCGAGGTCACCGGGCTCGCCGAGGCGCGCGGCGGCGCCGTTCAGCTGCAGCACTCCGGTCCCACGCGCTCCGGGAAGAACGTAAGTCGTGAAGCGCGCACCATTGTTCACGTTCACCACCTGGACTTCTTCCCAGGGGACGAGGTCCGCGGCGTCGAGGAGGTCCTCGTCCACGGTCAGCGAGCCCTCGTAATGAAGGTCCGCCGCGGTGATCGTCGCGCGGTGAATCTTTGATTTGAGAAGATGACGGAGCATCTAGTCCGGCTCTGGGGCGAGGATGACGTTGTCGAGCAGCCTGGTACCGCCTACTCTGGCCGCAACCGCGATGATGGTCCGGGGATATGCGGTGACGACGGGTGATAGCTGCTCGGGATCTACTACCGCAATATACTCGGGCGTCACGGTGGGAAACACCTCCATCTGCTCCCGAACGAGCTCCGCGAGCGTCTCCGCTGAACGTTCTCCGCTCCTCCAGCCCGAGAGCGCCCGTCCGAGGCCGGCGCTGATCGACATCGCCGCGGTCCGTTCCTCGGCCGAGAGGTATGCGTTGCGGCTGCTCAGCGCGAGTCCATCGGCCTCGCGTACTGTCGGAGCGATCACGATGTCGATCGGCCAGTCCAGGTCCCGCACCATCCGCTGCACCAGCGTCGCCTGCTGAATGTCCTTCTGGCCGAAGCAGGCGATATCCGGCTCGACCAGGTGAAAAAGCTTTGCCACGACCGTGAGGACGCCCACGAAGTGTCCGGGCCGGAAGGATCCTTCCCAGCGCTCGGCGACCGCGCCAGGCACGACGCGGGTCTCCGCGCCAGGTGGATACATCGCGTCCACCGAAGGAAAGAAAAGGAGATCGACTCCACGGCCCTCTGCGAGTGCCCGATCGCGGGCCGGATCGCGCGGATACCGCTCGAAATCCTCGCCGGTTCCGAACTGCAGCGGATTGACGAAGACGCTCATCACGATTGCGTCCGCCCGTCGCCGCGCCTCGTCGACCAGCGTCAGGTGACCCTCGTGCAGCGCTCCCATCGTGGGGACGAAACCGATCCGCCGTCCGGCCGCGCGTTCGCGGCGGACCCATTCGCGGAGATCCCGACTCTCGGTGATCTCACGCATCGCTGTCTTCGCCACAGGGCGTGGCACGGTGGAAGCGGAACGACGCAAGAATGGCTGCGGGCATGATTCGAATTCGTCCGGGAGAAAACGTGGCGCGACAGGTCAGAAGCTGTGATCGTCGGCCGGGTAGGAGCGCGCCCGAACATCAGCGGCGAATGCGGTGGCGGCCTGCCGCACGACCGCGCCGAGTTCGGCGTAGCGCTTGAGAAATTTCGGAGTGAAGCCCTCGTTCATGCCCAGCATGTCCTGGAGGACGAGGACCTGTCCGTCGCACTGAGGCCCGGCGCCGATTCCGATCGTGGGGATAGTGAGTGCTTCCGTGATCTGCTTCGACAGCGCCGAGGTCGTGAGCTCGAGCACGATGGCGCAGGCGCCAGCCGCTTCGAGGAGGCGGGCATCGTCGAGGAGTCGTTCAGCGTGGCTCGCTTCCCTGCCCTGCACCCGATATCCACCCAACGCGTGGACGGATTGTGGCGTCAGGCCGAGGTGACCCATCACCGGGATTCCGACATCAACGAGCGCCTGCACGGTCGGCGCCATATGACGGCCGCCTTCGAGTTTGACGCCGTGCGCCCCAGTCTCCGCCAGCACTCGGCCCGCATTGCGAATCGCTTCAGGAATCGAGACTTGGTAACTCATGAACGGCAGGTCAACGAAGACCAGGGCGTGAGATGCACCTCGGCAGACCGCGGCGCCATGATAGATCATCTGGTCCAGCGTCGCGTCGAGCGTCGAGTCTTTTCCGGCCACCACCTGGTTCACCGAGTCCCCGACCAGCAACACGTCGACCGCATCGTCGAGCAGGCGCGCGAACAACGCGTCGTAGCAGGTCAGGACCACGATGCGCTGTCCCGCCCGCTTCATGGCGAAGAGATCGAGAACGTTGAGCGGCTTGGCAGCGGGAGGCATGGCGGCCTGGGAGAAAGAAAACGGAGTAGTGAGTACTGAGTGCCGAGTGCTGAGTACTGAGTGCTGAGTACTGAGTACTGAGTACTGAGTACTGAGTGACGAGTGCGAGTACGGAGTGTCGCGTCACCAGAAGATAGCGAGGTGATTCAGCGTCGGCCCCGTCAGGGCTCCGGCTTGGGAATTCTCGCGTCGAGCCCGTCGATTTCCCGCTGCCACCAGGCCCGGTCCGGCAAAGCAGGGTGCGGAATGATGAGATCGGGATCACGAAGTCGCCGGGTGCCGTAGCGCACGATGTCGAGATCCAGTGTTCTCGGTCCCCATCGCACGGTCCGTTCGCGCCCGGCCGCGTCCTCGATCTTCCGAAGCGCGACCAGGAAGCGCTGGGGGTCGAGTCCGGTCTGCAGCAGTGCCATCTGGTTGAGATACTTCGGTTGTGGCGGGCCGATCGGCTCCGTCTCCTCGACCTCAGAAACACCAAGCAGTTTCGTGAGCGGCAGCTTGGCCATCGCTTCGATGGCGCCGGCGAGGTACGCCGCGCGGTCGCCGAGGTTGCTCCCGAGGGCGATATAGACGCGTTCCGGGGGACTCATATCTGGTGCGCGAAGTGGCGGGCGATTCCCTGGAGCCGGCCGGCGACCGCCTCCAACTCACGGATGATGCGCTCGAGATCGGTGTGGCCCTGCGCGGATTGCGCCGCCCGCTGCGACATCAGGTCCGCCTCTTCGAGCGTTGAAACCGAGACGGCGACGACCCGCTGCATCTCTTCGATGAGCCGGTCGGCGGCATCTTCCTGTCCCGCGGCGGTCTCGGCGATTCGGCGGGCGTGCACACCGGCGCCATGCGTTGCCGACACGATGTCGTCGAGTGCCCGCGCGGCATCGGCGCTCAGTTCTTCGACGCCACGCACGGTTTCCTGTCCCCGGTCCATCTGCTCCGAGACTTCGGCGACCTGCCCCAGGATGCCAGCCACCAGTCCGCCCGCCTCGCGTGAGGCTTCCGCGCTCTGCGCGGCAAGGTGCCGCACTTCTTCGGCGACCACTGCGAAGCCCTTTCCCTGATGACCTGCACGCGCCGCTTCGATGGCCGCATTGAGCGCGATCAGATTGGTGAGGTCCGCGATCTCCCGGATGGTCCCGATGAATCCGATCAGCCGGTTCGTGATCGAATAGAGCTCGTTCACCTGGGTGGTGCTCACGGAAACAAACTGCTTGACCGCCACGAGCCGCTGGATGGCGTCGGCAATGGCGACCCGGTTTTGCGCCGCGACGCCACTCGCCCGCTCCGACGCCTCGGCCGCGGCCGATCCATCGGCAAGGACCTGTTGCGATGCGGAGGCGAGCACGGAGGTCGCCGCGAGACCGCCGGTCACGATGCGGCGCTGCTCGGCCGCGCCGTCGCGGATGGAGCGCGAGGCGGACGCGACCGCGCCGGAGCTGGAGCGCAGGGTCTCGACCGTCGCGACCAGCGTTCGCACCTGCACCCCGATCCGGTCGACGGTATCGACCAGCGGCTGCCGCAATTCAGCGATATGAATCGCGGTGGCGAGCTGGCTCGCGAATGTGGAGGCGGCGGCCATCTCCTTGTGGCCATACGTCCGGTTCTTGTGATGGTCCATCTCGAGGGTGCCGATGGTTTCGGAACCGAAACGCAGCGGCATGATCAGCATGCTCTGCGCATCAAGGTCCGGCGACACGATCCGCTGATCCCGTCGCGCGTCACGCACGACGACGGGACGCCCGTCCGCGATTGCGCGGGCGCGAAGCGCGGTGCTGTCGAACGGCGGCTCTCCCCGCTCGGCGCGCCCGAAGCTGCCGCGGTACGCGAGCAGCGGGAGGCCCTCCTTGAGCCGGTAAATCCGGAAATCCCCCCAGTCGAGGACCCGGTGCGCGAGCTGCTCCATCTGCGCAAAGGCGTCCTGCAGCGTCAGGTTGCTGGTGATGACCCGCTCGCGCAGATGAATCTTGTTGAGTTCCTCGGCGGAGATGGCCTCCTCGAGAATGCGCTTGGTCAGGAGCCCCAGCACACTGAGGACGAGGAGCACCGCGAGCCAGCCGATCGGCGGCAGCGTCGCCACGGAGCCGGCCATGACGACCGTCGCGATCATCGTGAGCAGGTAGGACAGGATCTCGTAACGGAGCAGCATGAGCCGCTCGTCGTTCTCGAGTTTCCCTCTGAGCAGCAGCGTGAAGTAGAAGAGTGCCCGCGCCGCAAAGAAATAGATGCCGACGAGAGCCAGGGCTGCCGGAAGAAACTCGAGAGTCACACCGGGGGGATCGGTCAGACGCAGGACCCCGGCATACGCCCCGAACGCCGCCACCAGCGCGATGACTTCGCGGCCCGCGTTGATCCAGGAGGCCATCGGCGCCTTGCGCAGCCAGAAGGCGTCAGCCGAGAAGACGCCGACACCGAGCGCCAGCACGACGGGCGCCGGCCCGACCGTAATGGACCCGACGAGCACCGGCACGCCGATCTGAGTGAGATAGGAATACTTCGACAGCGGAATCTGTCCCGCTCGGAGGACAGCGATCGATACCAGCAGGACCCCACAGGCGAAGGGATGCTCGACCCAGTGATGATCCTGGATCAGCACAGCGATGAACACAGCGGTGCCTCCCCACGCGAGGATCTCGCCGTAGCGTCCCAGCAGTCGCTGAACCGAAACGCTCATCGTGCCTCCGCGGTGGCCGCCGTGTGCCGGACCCCTGAAGCCTCATCCAGTGCCCGGCGGATTCCGCCGAGGAATCGTCGTACGCCGGCCGGTCCTTCCTTGCCCAGCACCTCGACCAGCGCGCTCCCCACGACGACGCCGTCCGCGATGCCCGCAACGGTGGCCGCCTGCGCCGGTGTCGAGATTCCGAATCCAACTGCCACCGGGAGGGCGGTCGCGGCGCGCACCCTGGCTACGGAATCCGTGAGCCCGGTCGCGAGGTCCGCGCTGGCCCCGGTGACGCCGAGTCTCGCGACGAGATAGATGAACCCGGAAGCGCCCCGCACTGCGGCCGCCATTCGGGCCGGCGTCGTGGTAGGGGCAATCAACCGGATCAGGTCGAGCGGGCTCGAGGCGACCGCATTCTCGACCTCGGGATCGCCTCCTGCAGGCAGGTCCGTCAGCAGCAAGCCGGCCACGCCGACCGCCGCCGCGTCGCGCAGGAACCGATCTACTCCGTAGCGAAGCACCGGGTTGAGGTAGCTGAAGACCACGACGGGCGTCCGTAGCCGCGCCTCGGCGATGAGCTCGAGGGTGCGCGGCAGCGTCATGCCCTGCTGAAGTGCCTCGAAGGTGGACCGCTGGATGGTCGGTCCGTCGGCGAGCGGATCGCTGAACGCCACGCCGACCTCGATGATGTCGCTGAACTCGTCGGCAGCCTGGAGGGCCGCGAGGCTCGCCGCGCGGTCGGGATGACCGGCCGTCAAGTACGGAATGAGCGCAGTGCGATTCGTAGCACGACACCGCTCCCAGACGGCCGCAAGCGGCCGCGACTCAGACAAGATAGTCGCCGGGGACGATACCATACCGATCGGGATTCGTAACCTTGACGATCGACCGGGGGAAACCACCCTCGGGATTCTGCACGGCAAGATTCTCGAGCTGCCCCGGGAGCGGAAGGAGCGCACCATTGACGTCGATGCAGATCCGGACCAGGGGACGGTTGAGGAAATTCTGATCGGGATTGGCGGCGGACACTACGGCGACCTCGAAGGTATCGAGAATCACGCAGGTGCCCACCGGATAGACGCCAATCAGGTTGATGAGCGCCTTGACCAGCACCGGGTCATACCCTCGGCGCGGATTTTCCCACATCTCGCGAAGCACCTGGTCGGGCTGAATCGGCACCGTCTGGTAGCTGCGTCGGGTCGTCGCCGCGTCATAGCCGTCGGCGACCGCCACGATTCGGGAATAGATGCCGAGCTTCCGCGGACGGATCGCGCGCGGGTAGCCGGTCAGATCGGTCTTCATGTGGTGTTCGTGCGCTACGACCAGCTGCCGATAAGGAATTTCGCCGTAGCCACGCATCCCGAAGAGCGTGAGTACCCCGAGCCACGGATGGGTCTGCATCAGTCGCCATTCGTCCTCGGAGAGGCCGGTGGTTTTGTTGAGCACATCCACGGGGATACGCGCCTTGCCGACATCGTGCAGCAGTCCGGCCATGCCGAGGTCGTACAGCTGCAAGCGGCTCAATCCCAGTTTCTTTCCGATGGCCACCGCGAGAATGCAGACGTTCACCGAGTGCGTGAAGGTGTACTCGTCGTAGTCCCGGATTGTAGTGAGCCCGATGAGCGAGGTCTCGTTGTTGAGAACCTGGTCCACGATCGCCTGCACCGCGCGTTTGACCTTCGCCACGCTGGTGGTCTTGCCGAGACGCACGCTGTTGATCACTTCCTTGGTGACCGCGACGCCGTGGCTGTAGGTCCGCTTCGCGACCTCGCGCGCCCGTTCCGCCTCCGCGACCAGCTCCTCGGTCTCGAGACTGGGCTCGACATCGAAATGCGTGACTTCGGCGCGGGCGAGCTTCTCACGTAGATCGAGCAGCTTCTCGGGATCTGCCTCCCTGGTGGAGAGCGTGAGAAGTACGCTCAGCAGAATCTGCCATTCGCGACGCTCGACGCCGGTCACCACCTTGAGCACGCCGATATCGGTGCTCCGCAATACGGCGAGGATGTGACTGAACGAGGCGTAGTTGTCGAGCTCGAGCCGGAGCCGGGTGCCGTTCACGAAGATGAAATCGCCGGAGAGGCGGATCTCGATTTCCCCGCTGGCATCGAGCAGGACGCGTGCGGCGGCCTGCAGGTCGTCCAGAGACTTCTGGGCTGTAGCGTTTTCGACTGGATAGAGCTTAAGACTTCGGAGCGCCGCGTACATCGCGAGCAGGAGCCCGCGACCGGAGTGCCGGAGGAAACCGTCGGCGGCGACCTTATCGTCCCTCAACTGGCCGAGAGGTCCGTCCGAGGCGAGATTCACGACGCGTTCTCCCGGAGCGCCCGGCTCACGGCGTTCCGCACGACCAGCTCCTTGTCGCTCGAGGCCTTCTGAAGCACGTCCCGCGCGGCGGGCGTCCGGATTTTCCCGATAGCAAGCGCGGCGCACGCACGGGTCTCGGCGTTCTCCTTCCGGCGGAAGAGGCCGCCGGTGCCTAGCAGCGCCGCGAGCGTATCGAGCGCGCCCTGCCCCGCAATGAGCGCATATGCCTCGAAGAACGCCATGCGCTCCGTGAGGTCGACATCGCGCTGCACCTTGCCCTGCACCAGCGGCTCGATCCGGCGAAGCGCTCCCTTATATCCGCGGCGCCCCATCTCCTTTACCGCGTTGATGCGCACATCGCGGTCGGCGTCGTCGACACCGCGCTCGATCTGGCCCAGGGCCCCCGGCGAGGCAATCGCCGCGAGGGCCTGGACGGAGGCGAGACGCACGGCCGGCAGCGTGTGCCCGAGGGTATCTCCCAGACCAGGAACGGAGGCGGGGAGCTTGAGTCGGCGGCAGAGACCGATCACGGAAACCAGCGCCTCGGAGAGCGGAGACCGAAGCAGCCGCATCACCTCCGCCGGCGCGCCCTCCGCCAGCCGCTCGGCGGAGGCCTCGAGTAACTCGCGCACCTTCACCGAGGAAATCTTCGGCAGCCAGACCAGAACGGTCTCGAGCGCGCTCGGGCGAAGTTCGCTGAAGAGTTCACCGAGATCCTCCTCGCTGGGCCGTGCGGTCGCCTCGTCGACGGATTGGAGGAGCTGGCCGAGGACGCCGGGCTCGCTGAGCCGGCCGGTAAAGGAATCGAGGCGCTCGCGCTCTTCCGGCAGCAGCACCGGTGCCCGGTGCAGGATGACCCGGCTTTCACGAAGCATCGACGCGACAGAGCGGAAATCGCCGGCGTTGAGCAGGTGCGGAAGGAAACTTTCGAGAATCGTGAGCAGCTCGACGCGCACCGGCGCCTCGGCCTGCAGCTCGAAGAGGTCGAACAGAATGGCGAGCGCGTTGGCGCGGAGATCCTGCTGGTACTCCGCTTCGATCGCCTTGGCGATCGCGGCAATTTCGCTCTCGTCGAGCCAGTAGAGCGTGGAATCGAATTCGTCGAGGTCCACGACGCCGGACTTCCGCACCGGCGCTTCTTCCTCGACCTGACCGCGCATCTGCTCCGGAGTGGCCGGCGGTGGGCCAGCATCACCGCCGCCGGCTGGAGGATGGACTCCTCCAGGCAGAAGCGGCGCCTGTCCATCGGCGAAGAATTCGGCGAAGTGATACTGGATCAGGGTGAACTCCTGCTCCCAGAGCAGGGTCAGCAGGTCGTCGCCCGCGTCCGCCGAAAGGGTCCGCGCGCGCTGAATGATTTCGAGAAAACGGATGATCTCGTCGTGCTCGACGCCCTTGTGCAGCGTGAACACCCGCATTCCATCCTTATAGAGACTCCAGGCCAGGCTCTCGCTCTTGTTGAGCTGGTGGTAGACCACCTGCTCGTCCCAGATGAAATCGGTTTCCGCGACGGTGATGACCAGCTGATCGGTCGCGGCCCAGATCGGCTCGAAGGCGGCGCGGACGTTCTGGATGGCGCGCTGATAGACGGGATTGTTGGGCAGGTACATCTGAAATGCGCGGAGCCCTTTCACGAGGGTCCGGAGCAATTCCTCGACCTGCGTCGAGGGAAGCAGTACGGCGGTATGCAGTCCTTCGGTCACGCCAGCCCTTTCAGGAGCGCAGCCACGTGCGCGACATCCTTGTCGCCACGACCGCTGAGACAGAGCAGCACCAGCTCATCCGGCTTCCACGCGCCTTTATTTCCGATTACCCACGCGATGGCGTGCGCCGTCTCGAGCGCGGGAATGATTCCTTCCAGGCGACAGCAGACCTGGAAGCCGTCGAGCGCCTGGGTGTCGGTGACGGCGTCGTATCGTACGCGGCCGGTGTCGTGCAGATGACTGTGTTCGGGGCCGACGCCGGGATAATCGAGCCCGGCGGAGATCGAGTGCGCCGGCGAGACCTGGCCGTCCTCATCCTGCAGCAGGTAACTCAGACTCCCATGCAGGACTCCGGGGCTTCCGGCCACGAGAGTCGCACTGTGATGGCCGGACGAAATTCCCTCACCAGCGGCCTCGACCCCGATAAGCGCCACCGCCGCGTCATCGAGAAACCCCGCGAAGATTCCCATCGCGTTCGAGCCGCCGCCGACGCAGGCGACGACACTCGATGGCAGGCGCTCGTACCTGGCAAGCATCTGCGCTCGCGCCTCCCGGCCGATGATCGACTGGAAATCCCGCACCATGCGGGGGTACGGATCGGGGCCAACGACCGAGCCGATGATGTAATGCGTCGAGGTGACGTTGGTGACCCAGTCGCGAAGGGCCTCGTTGGTCGCGTCTTTGAGCGTGCGCGTGCCCGAATGCACCGGGACCACGGTCGCGCCGAGGAGTTGCATCCGGTAGACGTTGAGCGCCTGTCGCTCGACGTCTTCCGCTCCCATGTAGACCACACACTCGAGACCGAAACGCGCACAGACAGTGGCCGTCGCCACGCCGTGCTGTCCGGCTCCCGTCTCCGCAATAATGCGCTGCTTTCCCATCCGGCGCGCGAGTAACGCCTGCCCGATGGTGTTGTTGATCTTGTGGGCGCCGGTGTGATTGAGGTCTTCCCGCTTGAGCACCAGGCGACAGCCAGCCCGGGCACCGAGCCTCGGCGCCTCCGTTATGGGCGAGGGCCGCCCTACGAATTCGGAGAGCAGCTGCTCGAACTCCGCCCAGAACGCGGGCTCTGCGCGCGCGGCATCATAGAGGGCAGTCAGTTCATCGAGCGCGCCGACCAGCGTCTCGGGAACATACCGTCCACCGTAGCGTCCGAAGCGCCCGCCAATCGCCCGCTCACGCGGAAGAGTGTTGCCCACTTGCCGCCTCCATGAATCGAGCGAGTCGATCAATATCCTTGATCCCCGGAATCTGCTCTACCCCTGATGAAACGTCCACAGCATCGGGTCGAACTCGGGAGACCGCTTCCGATACACTTTCGGGAGTGAGGCCCCCGGCGAGGAAGAAACGGGTTCCACCGAGTCGGCGGCGAGCTTCGACGGCCACCTCGAGCGCCAGCGCGATGCCGGTCCCACCCAGGCGCCCTTCGACCCGAGGCTCCACAAGCACGGCATGGGAAAGACTCTCCGCGGCGAGACGATCGACCTGCGCGAGATCATCGTGACCGGCGAGTCTGAGAACCTGAATGACGAGCAGTCCCTCGTCGGAGAGACGACCGCATTCCTCGGCGCTCGTGGCCCGATGAAGCTGCACTCCTCTCAGTCCGGTGCGATCACGGATACGAAGTATGTCGTCAAAATCCTGGGGAGCGAACACGCCGACTACCGGGTGCCCGTCCGCAGCAAGGACTATTTCGCTCGCGCGGTCCGGGGAAACTTCGCGAGGACCGCCGGCAAATATCACCCCAAGGTAGCTGGCCCCGAAACGTACCGCGGCTTCGGCGTCCTCCGGCCGGGTGAGCCCGCAGATCTTCACCAGCGGACGGTAGCCACTCGACTGGACGCCGTCACCCGGCCCCGGCCAGGCGGGCGTACGCCCCGCGCTATCTGGGACGACGCTGGACATCGGCAAAGGCGGAGACGAGATCCCCGGGACGGCTAGCCGAGGAGAGCGCGGTACCGATGAGCACGGCATCGGCGCCGGATTGCGCGGCGGCGCGAACATCGTCGAGCGTGGCCATGCCACTCTCAGCCACCGCGATCCGATTGCGGGGAACCCGCGCGAGCAGCTTCCATGCAGCCGGGACATCGATGTGAAAGTCATCGAGGTTTCGGCTGTTCACACCGATAATTCGCGCTCCCGCCTCGAGCGCGATGTCGAGCTCACGAGCGTCGTGAGTCTCAACGAGTGCCTCGAGTCCCTGGCTTTCGCTGAAAATCCTGAGCTCCTGCAGCCGTCCCGGTGAGAGGGCGCGGACGATCAGCAGGACGGCAGAGGCTCCAGCGATCCTGGCCTCGAGCACCTGCGCCTCATCGAGAATGAAGTCTTTCCTTATTGTAGGCACCGCGACAGTGGTCGACACGGCGCGCAGATCGTCGAGAGATCCGCCGAAGAAGGGGCCGTCGGTCAGCACGGAGATGGCGGCGGCACCGGATTCGGCGTATTCACGAGCATGAGAGACGGGGTCGAGGTCCGTGCTGATCTCGCCGGCGGAGGGAGAGCGCCGCTTGACCTCGGCGATCAGGGCGACGGTCGAGCGCGACAGTGCGGCTGTGAGGCTCGGCGCAGACGGACGATCCCGCGCGAGGCGCTCGAGCTCGGGGAGCCGTTCGCGCAACGCCGGGAGTCCGCGACGGGTGGTCTCGAGAATCTGGTCCAGCTTTGTCGACATCTTGCAGTTCGGTAGTCGTTCGGGTAAGATAGTTCGGGCTCTATTCGGTCACTCACGGAGGAACAGATGGCACTCACCAAGCGCCAGAGCGAAATCCTGAGCTATCTCCAGCAACATATCGCGGACCGCGGTTACGCGCCGAGCTTCGAGGAGATTGCGGAGACGTTCGGATTCCAGTCACTCGCGACCGTGCACGAGCACCTCACGAATCTCGAGCGCAAAGGGTACATCCACCGAAATCACAACGAGAGCCGGGCCATCGAGGTGCTGCCGCCCAAGGGGCAGTCCGGCGCCACCGAGATTCCGCTGCTCGGCCGTGTCGCGGCGGGCATGCCGATCGAATCACTCATGCACCAGGAGACGCTCGCGGTTCCTGACAGCCTGCTGCCCCGACGGGGACCGAACTACGCGCTCAAGGTTCAGGGAAGCTCGATGATCGACGAGCATATTATGGACGGCGACTTCGTCGTCGTGCACGGCAAGCAGACCGCCGAGAATGGCGAAATGGTGATCGCCCTGGTCAACGGGGCGGAGGCCACGGTGAAGCGGTTCTATCGGGAAAACGGCGGCTGGATCAGGCTGCAGCCCGCGAACGACACCATGCAGCCGATGAGATTCCAGGAGCGTGAGGTACTGATCCAGGGAATAGTCGTCGGCGTGATCAGAAAATACTAGAGGTGCATTACCACCATAGCTGCAATCTGGTAACATAATATTATAATTGAGCTTACGGCGTTGTCGTGAGAATTTACTTCAATCTGATTCGCTCGAGCAGCCGTAGCGCATCTCCCGCTCGCAGCACATCTCTGGCGAGGTCCACGCCTTCTCGATACGTGGCCGCCTGTCCACCCACATAGATCGCCGCGCCGGCATTCAAGATCACTGCCGAGGCGCCTTCCGGGTCCTCTTCCACCCCTGACCCACCCCCGAGCAGGCGCTCGATTCGCCTCGCATTCTCCGCTGGTTCGCCGCCTTTGAGCAGCTCCAGCCGACCGTCGCGCACCCCGAATTCGGCAGGGTCCACCAGCCACGTCGCCACCGCTCCATCCTTTACTTCCCATATGTGAGTCACCCCGTGCGGGCTGATCTCATCCATCCCCACCTCGGCGTGGACCACGAGGGTGTGGATCCCACCCAACTCCGCAAAGGCGCCGGCCACGAGCGGCGCCCTATCCCGGTCCGCGACGCCCACCACCTGGCCATGTACTCCGGCAGGGTTGGCCATCGGTCCGAGCAGATTCATCACGGTGGGGACACCGAGCTCCTTCCGGGCCGGGCCCACATGACGCATCGCCGGGTGGTAAACTGGGGCGAAGAGAAAGACGAAGCCATGGCGGGCGAGAGCATCGGCCGCGTGCTGGGGCGCGAGCGCGATGTCGACCCCGAGCGCCTCAAGGACGTCGGCTGAACCGGATCGTGAGGTGAAGCTGCGATTGCCATGCTTCGCGACGCCAACACCGGCCGCGGCGGCTACGAAGGCAGCGGCGGTCGAGATGTTGAACGTTCCCACTGAACCGCCGCCGGTTCCGCAGGTGTCCACCAGTCGAGTGGATCGGGCCGAGGTGTACTCCGATGGGAAAGGAAGCGGCACCATCGCGGCTCGGAGAGCGTCGGCGGCCCCCGCGAGCTCCGACGCCGTCTCACCTTTGACACGCAGACCCATGAGCAGTGCCGCCACCTGCGCCGGCGGCGCCTCCCCGCGCATGAGCACGGCAAAGGCGTCGGTCGTTTCTTGACGCGTCAGGGCGCGCCCGAAGGCGAGCTGCCGAAGCGCGTGGGCGAGAGGGTCGGGCGTGTTGGGCATGAAGGGGGGAAAGGTAACGGAGAGGGCGGAGAGGGCGGAGAGGGCGGAGGTGGCGGACGGGGCGGACGGGGCGGACGGGGCGGACCATGCCTGCATCCAGAGAAATGACCGCGAGTGATCGATGCGCTCAAACTCTCGTCATTGGAGGGCGAGCACCTCCCGGTCACTCTTCGCCGCTAACCGCTCACCGTCTCATTCCCTCCCCTCCTCTGGGCGACTAGATTCCCGCGCAATGAGCCGCACCTTTCTCGCGCTGCTGTACTATGATGGCGGGGACTTCGTGGGCTGGCAGCGACAGGCCGCCGGACGCACGGTTCAGGGTGAGGTCGAAGGGGTGCTCGAGCGGCTCTGCGAGCGCAGGATCGTGGCGCATGGGGCGGGTCGGACCGATGCCGGAGTACACGCGCTCGGGATGGGCGTAAGTTTTTCGGTTCCCGCCTCCTGGACCTCGGAACGGCTACTCCGAGCGCTCAACGGACTGCTGCCGAGGGACTGCTGGGTGGAGCGGGTGGTCGAGACGGTACCGGGGTTTCATGCGAGGAAGAGCGCCACCGGCCGTCGCTACCGATACGACATCGGCACGGACCACGGCGCCGCTTCCCCGTTCCGGCGGCGATACGAATGGGCGCTCCACCGGCCACTCGAGCTGGGTCTTCTCGAGGAGGCCGCGGCACAGATCAGAGGCGAGCACGACTTCCGCGCCTTTGCCGTCCGATCCGAACCGAAGCCGCACTACCGGTGCACGGTGCGCACGGCGCGATGGGAGGCCCGACCGGAAGGGGCCGGTGTCCGGCTCACGATCGCCGCCGACCGCTTCCTGCACCACATGGTGCGATTCCTGGTCGGCACGATGGTGGACATTTCGCTCGGACGGAGACCCGTGGAGGAGATGCGCGCTCTGCTCGCCAGCACCGACAACCAGGACACGAGTCCCCCTGCGCCACCGCAGGGACTCTTCTTCGAAGCCGCCGATTATCCCGCCGAGCTATTCGTATCGCCAGGCAACTCCACGGAAGAGCCAGTTTCGGGGAAGGACCGACCGAAATGAGGCACCCGCCTTATAGAAACTCGCTGCGCCTCGCACTCGCCGGACTCACGATTCTGTCCAGTGCCTGCAGGGAGAAGCCGCACGCCGCGAATGACAATCAGGACATCGTCTCGACCGCCGGATCGCTGGTGACGCCGGCGAGCGCCGAAACCAGGACGCCATCCCGCGGCGCTGATCCGACTACGTCACGTCGGACCGCGATCGTCGAAGCCGCCGATCGCGTTTCTCCCGCCGTCGTGTCGATCACGGTCACCAGCCGGCAGGCCGCGCAGCAGAATGCATGGGACTACTTCTTCGTCCCCCAGGAAACCGAGCAGGAGGTGATGAGCTACGGGACCGGCTTCGTGATCCGTTCCGAAGGCATCATCCTCACGAATCAGCACGTGGTGGCGGGGGCGGAGAAGATCGTCGTGACGCTGCGTGATGGTACCGACGTCCCCGCCCGGCTGCTCGGTGAAGACGCGATCAGCGACATCGCGGTGCTCAAGATCGACCGGCGAAACGTGCCGACGGTGGCGCTGGGACGCAGCACCGACCTCATGGTCGGCGAGTGGGTCATAGCACTCGGCAATCCGTTCGCATATCTCCTCGGCAACGCTGAGCCCACCGTCACGGCTGGGGTGATCAGCGCGACGGGCCGTAACATTCTTCCGGGCAATGATCAGACAGGCCAATATCTCGACATGATCCAGACGGATGCCGCGATCAATCCCGGGAATTCCGGCGGCCCGCTCACCAACGCCCTCGGCGAAGTGGTTGGCGTCAACTCCTCGATTCTCACTCAGAGCGGCGGCTCAGTCGGACTCGGCTTCGCGATTCCCATCGAGCGGGCGCTGCACGTCTCCGATGAAATCATCCGGAACGGTACGGTGCGAAGGGCGTGGATCGGACTCGATGTCGCCGGCGCGCAGTCGATGCAGGACTGGAAGACCCAGGGCGGAGTCCTGATCACCGGTGTGGCGCCAGGTGGCCCCGCTGACCGCGCCGGTCTCCATCGAGGCGACGTGCTCACGCAGGCAAACGGCCGCCGGCTCCGGAATTACCTCGACTGGGAAGCGGTGAAGCTCGATCTGCACGTCGGTGATTCCGTGCAGGTGACGGGGCGCCAGGGTAGCCGCACGGTCAATCGGCTGCTGGTGAGCGGCGACCTGCCCACGACCTCCGCGGAGAAGGTCACTGTCCTCAAGGACCTGCAGCTCGTGACGCTCACGCCGCAGGTGCAGGCGGAGCGCGGAACGCGCAGTGACCGCGGCGCGCTGATCTTCCGGATCGCGCGGGCGACATCCGAATCGACCGGACTGCGCGAGGGGGATGTGATCGTCGCACTCAATCGACAGCCGGTGCGGGATGCAGCGCAGGTCCGCGAGTTCATTAACGGCATGACTTCCAGGCAACCGGTACGGGTCTATATCGAACGGCAGGGACAGATCAGCTACACCGACCTCATGTTCCGATGACCGACGATCGTTACCGGTCTCCTCTCGGTACGCGCTACGCCTCGCCGGCGATGCAGCGGCTCTGGGGCGAGCCGCATCGGATAGGGCTCTGGCGCCGGCTCTGGCTCGCGCTCGCGGAGTCGGAGCAGGAACTCGGCCTGCAGATTCCGCCCGAGGCGCTTACCCAGATGCAGGCGCACCTCGATGACGCGGATCTCGCGGTGGCAGCGAAATACGAGCAGCGCTTCCGGCACGACGTGATGGCTCACGTGCACGCCTTCGGTGACCAGGCGCCGGCGGCGCGGCCGTTCCTGCACCTCGGCGCCACGAGCGCATTCGTCACCGACAATGCGGACCTCCTGGTCATGCGCGAGGGTCTCCGGCTCCTGCTGGGGCGGATGATCGCCGTACTCGCGGCGCTGGAGCGCTTTGCCGTGACGCAGCAGGACGTGCCCTGCCTGGCCTATACGCATTTCCAGCCGGCGCAGC
>JBDUEA010000023.1:0-29270 GCA_040002695.1 Gemmatimonadota bacterium
GGGTGCTGGGGGGAGCGTGAAAGAAGTACTGAGTACTGAGTACTGAGTACTGAGTTTTGGCCATGGGTCATGAGGTGGCGCGTGACTCGTCGGCCGATGAGGGCTGGTTGATTAGCATGAGAGAAAGAGTGACCTTGGTTTTGGTTTCCATGCGCGAAGTGTGACCGACGCAGAACAATCGGGATAGGTTCAGGGCTGTCATCGAGGTCCCTCGCGCCGCCCGGGGTGACAGTTCTGACGGACGCCCTTTCAATGCCCCCCTTTCAGCTTTTAACTGCACCTCGTACCCTTCGCCTGTCCCTCAGTACTCAGTACTCAGTACTCATCACTCAGTACTCATCACTCAGTACTCGTCACTCAGTACTCGTCGCCCCTCCCCTCCCCTCCCCGGCCCCCCCATGCGCATCACCACCGTCGACGCCTTTACCGATCGTCCGTTCGCCGGGAACCCGGCCGCCGTCTGCCTGCTCGCCACTCCGCGCGACGAGCAGTGGATGCGGAATGTCGCGCGGGAGATGAATCTCGCGGAGACCGCGTTCCTCGTGCCGCGCGACGACGGGTTCGATCTTCGCTGGTTCACGCCCACGGTCGAAGTCGACCTGTGTGGCCATGCGACCCTCGGGAGCGCGCATGCGCTCTGGGAACAGGGAGTGCTCCCGCCGGGCACGACCGCGCGGTTTCACACCCGCAGCGGACTCCTCACCGCCGTGCAGCGGGAGGGCTGGATCGAATTGGACTTCCCGGCCAAGCGAGCCACCGAGGTAGCTCCGCCGCCTGGCCTGCTCGAGGCCCTCGGTGCGCCCGCACGCTGGGCCGGCAAGAGTCAGTTCGACTATCTGATTGAGCTGGAGAGTGAAGCGGCGGTGCGAAGCCTGAAGCCGGATCTCGGCTCGATCGCGCAACTCCCCGTGCGAGGCGTCATCGTGACCGCACGGGCAGAACAGGGGAGTGACGTAGATTTCGTCTCCCGGTTCTTTGCACCTGCCGTGGGTGTGCCGGAGGATCCAGTCACCGGCTCCGCGCACTGCTGCCTCAGCCCCTACTGGACCGGCAAGCTCGGCCGCGACTCTTTGACCGGCTACCAGGCTTCCCCGCGCGGGGGGATCGTGCGGGTGCGGCTGGCCGGCGATCGCGTGATGCTGGGCGGGCAGGCAGTCACGGTACTGAACGCGGAGCTCGTGGAATAGACGAGATCAGCGCCTTGCAGCCGGCTGACGCCTCAGGCGCTGGCCGGCCGTTCACCCTTGAGGGCCCGCGTAATGGCGGCGCCGAGCAGGCCCGTCACACCCGAGGAGAGCGATCCCAGGATCAGCAGCGTCCACGGAACATCCTTGAGCATGACCGCGACGAAGATCCCGATCACCGCGCCAACAATCCCAATCACAAAACCCGCGCCACTGATTCCCTTGATTGTTCCGGCGTGCGTCCATCCGTACCATGCGCCGAGTATGAACGGAATCCCCATGCCGAGAAAGGCAGAGAGTCCGAGCACGGTACGGTTGACGTGCCCGGCCAGCACCATGATGACCTGCAGAACAGTGCCGAGCACTACCAGACCACGAGTGGAGGGCATGGAGCTCCCATAGCAGAGGTTGATCGAACGACTCGCCAGCGGCCAACAGTCAGGTTCTAACGCCTTCACCAGCTAGAATTCCGACTTCCCACTTTCACCCGTCTCCCGCCTCCAGAATCTCTCTCGCGTCGTCGACATCTTCAGCGCGTACCTCGAGGCGAACCTCCGAAATCAGCGCCATCGACGGCAGCATCCCACCGGCGCTATCCCGCATGACGACGGCCGCGATTCCATTTCCTTCCAGCACGGCGCGAGCGAGTTCTGCCTCGGCCTCATTGGCGTACGTCCGAACGATTGCGGTCTCGTAATCCGGGTGTTCCATGATGCTCCTCCGGTACCGGGGGACAGTTCACTTCTATTGGGCGCTGCGTCCGTCGGTCGAGCGCAGGTAGAGCTGATCGTCGCTCTCATCTTCGCCGCGCCAGACGACGAGCGAGTCTCCGTGCAGGCGCGCATCCAGCACATTCTGACCATCTATCGTGTCCACCGAGGCGAGACGCAGCAAGTCGGTCTGCACGGTGAAGCTTCCGCTGTCCCGCTCGACGCGGACGTTCGCGGTCTGGCTCGCCGAATTGCATCCGATGCGCACCGAGTCCGCCGAGGCCCAGAATGCGCCGGGCCCGAGGCGAATCCAGTTCCCCAGGTCCTGCCGGCAGTCTTCACTGGTCATCGAGGGAGTGCGTCTCACTCCGATCCGATCTTCGACCCGAACGAAGACTCCCCTGGCGTCGCCCCGATCCAGTGGGGGTGGCGGATGACCGCAGCTGACTGCCATGACGGCGCATCCGAGCAGGGCGATCAGTTTCACAGCCCCTTCTCGCGCCGAGGTGGTCCGGGTAGGATACCCCGGAGCGGTCCCGACCGGGCCGGATAGCCATCCCGTCACTCTCTTGCCAGCAACGGTTCCCTGCATGCGCGTTTTCATTTCAGTGGACATGGAGGGCGTCGCCGGCGTCGTCCATGATTCGCAGACCAATCCCATCGAGCCCCGCTTCGCCGGCGAGTATAACCGCTTCCGGCGTCTGATGACGCTCGAGGCGAATGCGGCCATCGAAGGAGCGATGGCCGGGGGCGCTACCCAGATCCTGGTCAACGACAGCCACTGGGAGATGCGCAACCTGCTCGCCGAGGAACTGCATCCCGCGGCGGAGCTGATCAGCGGCGGGCCCAAGATCCATTCGATGATGGAAGGGGTCGCGGGAGGTGCGGACGCGGCTTTTTTCATCGGGTACCACGCCAAGGCGGGGACCCAGAGCGCCATCATCGATCATACATACACCGATTGCATCCAGGACGTGCGTCTGAACGGCCGGTCGGTGGGCGAACTCGGCATCAACGCGGCACTCGCCGGTTGCTTCAATGTCCCCGTCGTGCTGGTATCCGGTGATTCGGCGCTCGCGGCGGAGGCGGGCTCACTCCTCGGACCCAATGTGAGCACAGTGGTCGTCAAGGAAGCGGTCAGCCGGCATGCGGCGCGAAGCGTCGCGCCATCGGTTGCCTGCGACCGGATACGGGAGGCCGCAGCCGTGGCATTGCAGCGGAGACCCTACCCTGACCCGCTGCTGCTGGACTCGCCGATCACGATCGAAGTGGACTTCAGCTTCACCGCCGAGGCGGATGGTGCCGAGGGTACGCCCGGCGTCGTGCGAGTTGCCGGCCGGACCGTCGCGTTCCAGGATCCCGACTATCGCGAGGTCTTCAAGGCGTTCCGGTCGATGTACAACCTTGCGGGCAGTGCCTGACGCGCGGAATTCTGGCAGGCACGCCGGTTCGTGCGGTGATCGGGCGACCCGCCTCAAACCGGTTCAGGACGGCTTTGGCTTCACGTAGAACCCGAGGATCTTCCGGTCCGGCCCGATCGACCAGGTCACCATGATCACCGTCTCCCCGGCGTTGGAGAAGTGGACATCGCGTTCGTAAGTCAGGACGCTGTCCTTCTGGACGACTTCTTCCTTGATGACGTCCCCTTCGGTGCCGGCCTGCACCGCAATCTGATCGCGAAACTTGAGCAGGGCTTCCTCGCTCAGCGCCCCTGTCATCGCCGGGCCGAAGTGCGCGCGAAGACTGTCCGCCTGACCGTCATAGAACCAGTTGGTGTACTGCCGCCCCCAGGCGAGCGACTTGAGATCCGGGTTCGTGCCGGTGGTTGTTTGCGCACCAACATTCCCCGCGACGAACAGCGTGAGCACACCAGCGAGCGTCAGGATATTCGCGCAACGACGACGGGGCATGGAAACTCCAAGTAGAGGTTGCTGCTTCGACGATCCGCACCGCACCGGCCGGATTGTCGCCAGTATTTCTTTCGTGCTTTTGCGGCTGCTGTGGTTGTGCTTCCTGACACCGCCGGCCGCAATGGGTATCGTCTCTAATACTCCAAGATGTTGCAGGATTCAACATAACGCCAGCGCTTGACGGCACCCTTCCGCTCCCCGATCCTTACCGCCTCCACTACAACTGAAAAGCCGTTTACGGTGAAACCGGAATGCTGGTTCCGCCGTCCGAAGCCTGGCCGCCCCACGGCGCCTCCTGCTTCAGCAGCTCTCGAACTCCTGGTCGGTCTCGTGCGACCGCCCTGTCGGCCTGATCGTCTTGTCCGCCATGTCCGCCCGTCCGCCCTGTCGCCTCCTGGAGACCTGCATGCGTCGTCGTGCCCTGCTCCTCCTCTGCGCGAGTGTGGCTCTCGTTGCTCCATCCCTCGCCCACGCGCAGGACTCCACCCACACCAAGGCCGACTCCGCCAGGAAGTCCCCCAAGTCCGACAGCCTGCCACTCGCCACCACCCGCACCGTCGATTTCGAAACCAGCGAAGGCACCTGGATTTCACTCGACGTCTCGCCCGACGGCAAGACCATCGCCTTCGAACTGCTCGGAGACATCTACACGATGCCCGTGGCCGGCGGCACCGCGCTGCCGATCACTTCCGGCCCGGCCTTCGATTCACAGCCGAGGTTTTCGCCGGATGGCAAGCATATCGTGTATCTGAGCGATCGGGACGGCGGCGAGAACGTGTGGACCATGGATGTGGATGGCAAGCGTCTGCATCAGATCACCAAGGGCGGCACCTCACTCTATGCCTCGCCGGTCTGGACGCCGGACGGCAATTATATCATCGCCTCCAAGACCGTCGGGGTGCTCGGCAGTCGCTATGAATTGTGGCTCTACCACAAGGATGGCGGCTCCGGCATTTCGCTCACCAGTTCCGACAAGGGCGGCAGCGCGCCCGGCCAGCCAGGACGACTGGGCGGCAATGCGCTCGGCGCGGCATTCGGCAAAGATGGCCGCTACGTCTGGTACGCGAGACACCGCGGCGGTTTCGGCTACAACCTCGAGCTCCCCGAGTGGGAGCTCGCGATTTACGATCGGCAGAACGGCAAGGTCTTTCCGCAGACCGACACGTATGGCAGCGGAATGCGCCCGCTCCTCTCGAAGGATGGCACCTGGCTGGTGTATGCGACGCGGCACGATGCGGAGACGGGTCTCCGGCTCCGGAATCTGACCAGCGGCGACGATAAGTGGCTGGCCTGGCCGGTGACGCGCGACGATCAGGAATCCCGATTCACCCGGGACCTCATGCCCGGGTCTGCCTTTCTGCCGGACGGCAAGGCGATCATCACGAGCTACGGCGGCAAGCTCTGGCGTGTGGACATTCCCTCGGGCCACGCGACGGAAATTCCCTTCACGGCGCGCGTACACCAGAGTCTCGGTCCGCTCGTGAAGTTTCAGTATCGCGCCGATACCGGCGACGTGCTCGTCCGCCAGATCCGCAACGCTTCCCCTTCTCCTGACGGCAAGCGCGCGGTATTCAGCGCGCTCGACCGACTGTATGTCATCGACCTGCCGAATGGAAAACCCCGACGTCTTACCACCGACTCTATTCACGAGCAGGTGCCCGTCTGGTCGCCGGACGGCAAGTGGGTGGCATATGTGACCTGGTCGGACAGCGGCGGCTACATCCAGCGCGTGAGTCCGGACGGCAAGGGAAAGCCGCAACGGCTCACGCAGGAATCCGCCTTCTACGACACACCGGCCTGGTCGCCGGATGGCCAGCGCATCGTGGCCATTCGCGGACCCCGCCAGACGCGCGTCAACGAGTCATTCGGTCCCGGCTATGAACTCGTCTGGTTGCCGTCCGGCGGCGGTGCCGTCACCAGGGTCGCGCCAATCAACCCGGGCGGCCGGCCGCATTTCTCGCGGGATGTCAGCCGCATTTTCATCTACGATCCCGAAGACGGCCTCGTCTCGATGCGCTATGACGGAACCGACCGTCGCGCGCACATCAAAGTCACGGGCTATACCGCCCCCGGCCCGAACCAGGAGCCGGATCCGGCCGGCGAGGTCCTCATGTCACCGGACTCGGATCGGGTGCTGGCCCAGGTCGGTAACCGGGTCTACCTGGTCACCCTCCCCGTCGTCGGAGGACAGACACCGAGCATCAACGTCTCGGATCCGACGTCGGCGTCATTCCCGGTCAAGAAGATCACGCGCGTCGGCGGCGACTTCATCGGCTGGGCACCCGATGGGCGGAGTGTCTACTGGTCGATCGGCCGGAGTTTCTTCCGTTACCTCCCCGCCGTTGGCGACTCCCTCGAGAAGCTGAAAGTCTCGTCCGACTCCGCCCGCGCCGATTCCATCAAGGCGGACACCACCAAGGCGAAGCCGGATTCCGCCGGCAAGGCACGCGCGGATTCGATCGCCAAGGCGCCTGCGTATGAGGCCGCACGGATCGACGTGGACATTCATGCGCCGCGGGACACCCCGCGCGGCACCGTCGTGCTGCGCGGCGCACGCATCGTCACAATGAAAGGCGACGAGATCATCGAGAATGGGGACGTCGTCGTCACCGACAATCGCATCGTGTCGGTGGGCCCGCGCGGGACCTCAGTCCCCAGCGGCGCCAAGATCGTGGATGTGAGCGGCAAGACGATCATTCCCGGCTTCGTCGATGTCCATGCCCACATGTGGCCGACCTGGGGCATCCATGAGACGCAGGTCTGGAAATATCTCGCGAATCTCGCGTATGGCGTGACCACCACGCGTGACCCGCAGACCTCGACCACCGACGTGCTCACCTACAGCGACATGGTGGAGACCGGCGAGCTGCTCGGCCCCCGCGTCTATTCGACCGGCCCCGGCGTCTTCTGGGACGAAAACTTCCAGAGCCTCGATGAGGCGAAAGACGCGCTCCGTCGCTACAGCGAGTTCTATCGCACCAACACGATCAAAGAGTACATGACCGGTAACCGGAAGCAGCGGCAGTGGACCATCATGGCCGCGCGCGAGCTGCACCTCATGCCCACCACCGAGGGCGGGCTCGACTTCAAGATGAACCTGACGGAGGCGCTCGACGGGTATCCGGGCCACGAGCACAGCTACCCGATCATGCCGCTGTACAAGGACGCAGTGCAGCTCATCGCGCAGTCAGGGATCAACTACACTCCGACGCTGCTCGTGTCCTACGGCGGACCGTGGAGCGAAAACTACTTCTACGAACATTTCGATATTCACGACAATCCAAAGGTGCGGTACTTCATGCCGCACGAGCAGATCGACATCCGGGCCGAGCGGAGGCCATGGTTCCGTGACAACCAGTATGTCTTCCCGCGGATCGCCGCCGGCGCCAATGCCATCCTCAAGGCGGGCGGCCACGTCGGGCTCGGCGGTCACAGCCAGATGGACGGCCTGGGAGATCACTGGGAGCTCTGGGCGATGTCGAGTGGCGGTATGAGCACGCACGACGTGCTTCGCGTGGGGACCATCATGGGCGCTCAGGCCCTCGGCCTCGACCAGGACGTGGGATCGCTCGAGCCCGGCAAGTTTGCGGACCTGATTATTCTCGACAAGAATCCGCTCGAGGACATTCACAACACCGAGTCGATCCGGTTCGTGATGAAGAACGGCCGGCTCTACGATGGCAATACGCTGAACGAGACCTGGCCCCGCACCCGTCCGCTGGGCCCGCAGTGGTGGCAGGGAGGGGAGCCGGAGAACGACAAATAGCGGGAAGCGGGAAACGGGAAAGGGGAAACGGGAACGGGGAACGGGGAACGGGGAACGGGGAACGGGAACGGGGAACGGGGAACGGGGAACGGGGAACGGGGAAAGGCAATCCGAGCGTCGCCTACCGGTGCGGTCATTGCGAGGAGGCGGCGCAGCCGCCGACGTGGCAATCTTAAGCCCCGTCCTTCCTGCCACATTCAACTTAGGTGTGACGATTCCTTCCTCCCAGGACGCTCCTCTGCGCCTCTGCGTTGAATCGGGGAACGGGAAGTCACCGTCGGCGGGCGGTGCGGCGGACGTTCTCGAACAGCACGAGTGCCAGGAGTACGAATAGCGCGGGGCCGCGCCATTCGCCTGATGCGATCACTGCTGGAAATACGAATGCGGCGATGAGGAGAGACGCGATTATACCGATCGTCAGGGTCGCATCTTCGACGAGGAGTCCCCAGAGTTCCCGGAGTGCGGAGACGAGGGCGTTCATTGTGCACCCGTTGACGCATTCGCCGATGCAGCGCGTGAAGATCGCACCGCGGCGACGGAGACCAGGGACACCAGCAGAAACCCGCCGATAAGGCCGAGTAGCGCGAGGTCTTCACCCGGCCAGGGGAAACGCAGGCCCTCTCCGACCCAGAAGACTCCGAACGCAGAGAGCATTGTGCCCACCGCGAACTTGAGGGCGTTCTCGGGGACGCGTGAGAGCGGGCGATGGACGATGAACCCGGCGCCTATGACGAGCGCTCCGGCCAGTGTGGCGCCGAGGGCCGCGGGGAGGAGCATCCCGCCGGCGCCGGCGGCGATGACGATGAAGATGACTTCGAGGCCTTCCAGCGTGACGGCCTTGAAGGAGGTGATCAGGGCAAGGCGGTCGAGGCGGGCGGGGCGGTCAGGGCGGAGTGCACCGTCGCCGATCGGAGCGGAATCAGCAAGCCTGAGGGCGGCGGTCTCTTTCTCGTAGATCGCGGTTTCATCGTGCAGGCCGATGACGCCGCCGGCGCGGAGGATGGCTTTCCGGAGCCAGCGCATGCCGAAGAGCAGGAGGAGGATGCCGATGACGAGCTGGAGCGTGGTGAGCGGAATCCGCTCCAGCGCGGGCCCGGCCACGATCGTCAGCACTGCGAGAAAGACCACCCCTCCCGCTGCACCCATGAGCGACGAACGCCAGCCGCGCGTGACGCCGACCGCAAGCACGATCGTGAGCGCCTCGACGAACTCGACGAGCGAGGCGAGAAAGGCGGCGAGGACGACGGTTAGGAGATGTGGTGAAGGCATACGGCTCACAAATTACGATGCTGAACCTTCTAGGCAACCGCACTCCTGGTGCACGGCGGTATCGCAGGCTGTAGTTTTCACTCGCTCCCCTACCTGTCAACAGTTGTCTTCCGTCACCCGGGGTCGGCCGCCCCCAGCGAGCGTGCATGCGCTTCCCTTCCCTCGAGTCGCTCGCGCGCCGCGCAGTCACCGTGCTCCAGCGATTTCCGTTTACGCTGCTGGCGGGCGGCATCGCCGCGACCGCCGCCATCGTCGAATCACATCGGCACGGCGGCCCCACGGATTCGAGCTGGTTGAGGCTCGCCTTCGTCGCCGCGCTTGCCCTACCTGCGACGGTGTCCGTGAGCCTGCTCTCCGAGACCAGGCGCTGGTCGGTGGGCATCCGTTCCGGTGCATTCCTGGGGTGTTTCGCCGGACTGGCCGCCTTCTTTCTGGTCTGGCCGGGACCCGAGGCGACGCATGAACGCATCCGCTACTTCCAGCTGAGCGCTGCGCTGCACCTCGCCGTGGCGTTCCTTCCCGTACCCTATGCCAGCGCCTCGATGGCCTTCTGGCAGTACAACCGGCGCCTCTTTCTCGGATTCCTCCGCGCAACCTTCTTCTCGGCGGTGCTTTTTATCGGGGTCGCGATCGCAATCAGCGCACTCGATCATCTCTTCGGCGTCCACGTCCCGCCCGAGACCTATTTTCGGATGTGGGCGGTCATCGCCTTTGTGGTGAACACGTGGATCTTCCTCGCGGCTATTCCGGAAGACCTCGCCGCGCTGGAGCACGATCGGGAGTATCCGCGCGCCCTCAAGGTCTTCGCGCAGTATATCCTCACGCCGCTGGTCTTCACCTATCTGCTCATTCTGCTGGCGTACCTGGTCAAGCTCATCGCGGGCGCAGAGTGGCCGAGCGGCTGGATCGGGTGGCTGGTGGCGAGCGTCTCGGTGACGGGACTGCTCGGATTCCTGCTCGTCCACCCGCTCCGGGCCGAAGCCGATGATGCCTGGATCAGGACCTACACCCGATGGCTCTTCATCGGCCTGGTCCCGGCCGCGATCATGCTGCTTGTCGCCTTCTGGAAGCGAATCGTGCCCTACGGGCTCACGGAGCCACGGGTCATGGGCCTGGCGCTCGGATTCTGGCTGCTGGGCATCGCGCTGGTCTTCTCAGTACGGAACGGATCGAGCATCCGCACGATTCCGCTCACGCTCGCGCTGCTGCTCGTCGCCATGCTCTACGGTCCGGTCAGCCTGACCCGGCTTTCGATCGCGAGCCAGGGCCGGCGCCTTGCGGCCACGCTCGCGGGTCGCGAGGCCGACGAAGCGAGCGCGGCGTTGCGATTCCTGATCGAGCATCATGCGGCAGAAGAGATCGCGACACGCATTGGGCACTCATTGCCGTCGTTCGACTGGGCCACCGCCAGTCAGTACAACCAGCTCGATTCGATCGGGACCGAGATCCTCGCCCTGGTGAACGTCAAGTATCGGCCCCGGAGCTCATACCGCGACGGGTCCGGGCGGGGCGACCGCTCTTTCACCTTTTCCGACGGCCAGGCGCTGTCCACATCGGCGTTCGAGTGGGCCATTCCGGTGACGAAGGGAGACTCGACCCTCCGGATGGTGGGCGGCGACTCAGTCCGCCTGATCCCGGACAGCACGAATACGTACGCGCGCCTTCGCGCCGGGGGAGACACGCTGGAGTTCGACCTCAGGGCGCTGGCGCGGGCCTTCGAGGCGGTGGATACAATCGGAGACCGCGAGAGGCCGGCGCGGCTGGTCTCCGAGAAGGGCGCGGGAAGCCGGCGGGGAACGCTTGCGCTCAGCCAGCTGAGCGGCCGCTGGCGGGGCGATTCAGTGTTCATCGATTACTGGAGGGGGTGGCTGCTGCTGGGACGCGCGAAGTGAAGGAGAGCAACCCGAAGCGCCCGAGCGATCGCTTCTCCTGCCAGGTGCGGTTCCGGCCGCGATCGAAAAGGCACAGAGGACTGGGCCGGCGGACGCCCTGGCGATGTGCGGCAACCTGTGAACTCCGCCGCCAGCTCAGCGCTGCGGCGGGTTCAGCGATTTCTGAGGTCCGTCGCGAAGCTGGGCGATCAGGCGCTCCGAAAAATCAAACCGGTCCTGCAGCTCCGCCTGCGCCTGCCGCACAGCCTCCATCTCCTCCCGCAGCCCCGCAACCTCCGCCAGGATTTCTGCGCTCGTCCCCCGGGTCTTGAGCCAGCGATTGGCAATCCAGACAGCGGCGACGGCCGCCGGCAACGTGGCCATCAATGGCATGAATGGCACGAGGAACAGAAAGACCTGGTCCATGTCGCTCCCGGCGGGTTGAGGTGTCGTGACACGCGCGCGAGGCGCCGATTCGGTGAAAGATACGGCGGGCCAGCCGCCAGCCAAACCCTTTTGAGAGCACAGGAGCGCGAGGGACGACTGACGGGTGGATTGGAGCAGGGTCGAGCGAGGAGGTTCAGATCAGACTATCGCTCATCGCGAACGGCCAGCCAGACGGTATGGGCCCAGCATTCGGGGTCATCGGGGACGTGCCTCGCGACGGAAAAACCATTGCTCACGAGGAGGCGCTCGTATTCCGATGGGTCCAGGCTGGCGTGATAAAGTGGCTCATCGCAATATTCGCCGAACACTTCGCCTTCCGAGGTGCCGCTGGTGAACAGCAGTGGAGCCCCCTGCATCGCGAGAGCCGCAAAGCGCGGGAACATTCGCCGCTGATCTTGCCCGCTCAGATGGAAGAAGCTGTCCCACGCCACGACGCCGTCAAAACGCCGATTGAATTCGAGGCCCCGCATGTCGGCGACGATCCACTCGGCGTCAGGAAAACGCTCCCGGCACCTGGCGATCATGGAGGGCGAGGAATCGACACCGACGACGTGGAAGCCGGACTCGACGATGTAGCGCGCAATCGGCTCTCCCATGCCACAGCCGAGGTCCAGAATCTGGCCGGAGGGTCGAGCGCGCGCGAGAAAATGGTCGAGCCAGGCCTTTTCCTGAAGTGAACGGTTGCGATCCCGATCGAAGCTGGCGGCGTGCCGCTCGTAGAGATCGATGATAGAGGTATCACTCATCTCGAGGCCGTGGAGTCCGGGGTGGGAGTTGCCGCAGGTTACGCAGAGTTCGCGGATTGAGCGGCTCTCAGCCGCTCTTCCGCGGCCGGGTCAGCCGCTGAGATCGCAACGCCGGACCCACCGTCCCATCTACTCGCGCCGCGTCCCTCGGCGACCCGCCCCACTGGCGATTCCACGCCCGACGCAGCTGCAGCCCGGAGCGGAAGCCCGCGACCTCCGCCGCGCGACTGACGCTGGCACCGCATTCCAGGGACTGGCGCGCCCGCTCGAGGCGGATCGACCGCAGATAATGCAACGGAGATACGCCGGCGTGGTCGATGAACAGCCGCAGCAGGTGGCGTTCGGTCGCGTTGCCGATTTCGGCCAGCGCGGCCATGTCCCACTCGCGCTCCGGCTTGGAGATGATCGCGTCCTGCACCCGGTGCACCGCCGCGTGCAGATGCCGGCGATGCACCAGAAACGGCGACAGCTCGGGGTCACGCGCCGTGCGCCGCAGATATACCACCATGTCTTCCGCGACACTCGCCGCGAGCGCTTCACCGCATTCATCGGCGATCAGGTGCAGCGCGAGGTCGATCCCGGCGGTGATTCCCGCGCTCGTCGCGAGCGGTCCATCCACCACAAAGACGCGGTTGTCGATGACATCCGCATCCGGGGCCAGCGCATGCAACGCCCGCAACAACTCATGGTGCGTCGTGCAGCGACGATTCGACAGGAGGCCGGCCCGCGCGGCGAGCAGCGCGCCCGAGCAGATCGCCACCACCCGATGCGGAGTCTCCGCCGCGAGCAGTGAAGCGCGGCAAGTCTTCTTCAACCACGCCGCCGTCGCCGAGATCGCCGGGGTTATCCGGCGGAGACTCGCGCTCGGCTGCCCTACGAGGACGACCCAGGTCGGTGAACTCAATCGTTCGGGAAGCGGTTCGAGGTCAACCAGCCCCAGTCCCACCGAGGTCGAGACCGTGGCGACCGGACCCGCGAAGCGAAGCCGGAACCGCGGCGGCAAACCTCGCATCTGGCGGTGGAGATTGGCGAGGCGAAATGCCTCCGCCGGCCCCGCGATGTCGAGCAGCAGGGAGTGCGGAGCGATGATGAACAGGACGTCGATGAGTTCAGCGCGTGCGATCATTTTAGGACACAGCCTCCAGCCCCAAGCATACATCGCGGCAAACTCAGAGGGAATATGGGGGCCGGGCGATGTCCGAAACTGATCCAAACCTGTCCTCCGCCGGCCCCGCCACCGCAGCGACAACCACCTACCTTTGTGGCCTCACTCCCGCGGACGGACTGCTGAATTCCGCGCGGAATTCCCACCGCCTCATCAAAGGCCACAGCCATGCGCAGCATTCGCCGGAGACTGACCCGCGGAGGCGTCCACACCATCGTATGCGCATCTGCCATGCTCGCCACCGCGATGTGCTTGTGGCCCCGTTCCCTTGCCCATGCGCAGGCCGCCGCCGA
Source organism: Gemmatimonadota bacterium (assembly GCA_040002695.1). Classification (GTDB taxonomy): domain Bacteria; phylum Gemmatimonadota; class Gemmatimonadetes; order Gemmatimonadales; family GWC2-71-9; genus JBDUEA01. The sequence goes on from JBDUEA010000023.1 coordinate 13,362, forward strand.
GCGGCCGGCCCCGGAGCTCGAGAGCGGCGTGGACTCGAGCATCAAACCCGGCGACGATTTCTTCGCCTTTGCCAACGGCGGCTGGCTCAAGGCCACCGAGATCCCGGCCGGCAAGCCCCGCTGGGGCGTGCGCAACGAACTCGACGCGAAGGTCAGCCTGCAGGTTCATCAGCTGCTCGACGACGCGAGCCGGGCGGCTGCCGGGTCGCTCGCGCGGAAGGTTGCCGACTACCGCGCGGCGTACATGAATGAGGCGGCCATCGCAGCGAAGGGCCTCAATCCGATAAGACCCGTTCTCGACAGCATTGATCAGCTGCGGGACAAGGCGGGGCTGACCCGGCTCCTCGGTCGTCAACTCCGCGCCGACGTAGATCCACTCAACTTCGGCACCTACCAGTCCTCAGCCCTGTTCGGTTTGTCGGTGAGCGGGAGCGTCGGCGGAGAGAAGGACAACGTTGCCTTCCTGGTGCAGGGCGGCCTCGGCCTGCCGGACCGGACCTACTACGTCGGCAACGAGCCCAACTTGCAGGCGATTCGAGCTCGATATCAGACGTACATCGCTCACCAGCTCAAGCTGGCCGGCTTCGACCGTGCGGAGCAACGCGCCGCCTCGGTGCTCGCGCTGGAGACGGCAATCGCCCAGGTCCACGCCACGACCGCGGCATCGACGCCCGATCACAACGCCGACACCCTCTGGACCCGCGCCGAGCTCGCGCACCAGGCGCCGGGAATGGACTGGAACCTGTTCTTCGCTGCGGCCGGGCTTTCCAGCCAGCAATCCTTCGTTCCCTGGCAGCCGGGCGCCATCCGGGGCGAGGCGGCGATGGTCGGATCCCGTTCGCTCGACGAGTGGAAGGACTATCTGCGCTTTCATGCCATCGATCACTACGCCGACTTGCTACCGCGGGCCTTTGCCGATGAGGCCTTCGCGCTCTATGGTACCGCGGTAGCCGGTCAGGCGGAGCAGGCCCCGCGCGCAGATCGCGCCTTCTCGCTGACCCAGTCGACGCTCAACGAGGCCGTCGGCAGGCTGTACGTGGAACGGTACTTCTCACCGAAACAGAAGGCCCGGGTGGAGGCCATCGTCGCCAACGTCACCGCCGCGTTCATCCGGCAGGTCGACTCCACCGCATGGATGTCGCCGGAATCGAGAAAGCAGGCGGTGGCCAAGCTCAAGACGCTCTACGTCGGGATCGGCTATCCGGAGAAGTGGCAGGACTATTCCGATCTGGTCGTAGATCCCGCCGACCCGCTCGGCAATTTCCGCCGAGTCGAGGACCGGACCTACCGCCAGGCCGTGGCGCGCCTGGGCCAGCCGGTGGACCAGAAGTACTGGTGGATCGGGCCGGCGACGGCAGGTGGGGTGCTCACCTTCCAGCTGAACGCCTACGACTTCTCGGCCGCGCTGATGCAGGCGCCCAAATACGACTCGACCATGACCGACGCCGCGGCGTATGGTTCAATCGGCGCGGTCATCGGGCACGACGTCAGCCACTTCATCGACGTCCTCGGGGCGGAATTCGAATTGGGCGGCCGCGAGCGGCGCTGGTGGACGTCCGAGGACTCGTCGCGCTTCGAGGCGGCAGCCAAGCCGCTGGTGGATCAGTTCTCAGCCTATCAGCCCTTCCCGGGCGTGAACGTGAACGGGCGGCTGACCCGGACGGAAAACGTCGCCGACCTCGCCGGACTCACCGCCGCCCTGGATGCCTACCACCGCACGCTCGGGCCCAGGATCAGCGACAAGGCGTTCGTCCGTGAGCAGGATCGGCAGTTCTTCATTGCCTTCGCCCGGAGTTTCCACTCCAAACTCAGCGAACCCGCGATGCGGGAGCAGATCGCCAAGAACGACCACGCCCCGGAGACCTTCCGCATCTCGACCGTGCGGAACCTCGATGCCTGGTACGACGCGTTCGATGTGCGGCCGGGCGAGCGACTGTATCTCGAGCCCAAGGCGCGGGTGAAAGTGTGGTAACAAAGCAGCCTTGAGCCGTAAGCTGTAAGCTGTAAGCAAAAAAAAAGTCCCTTGGCTGTTGGCGATCGCGGTTGGTGCACACGACCCTTGGAGAAAGAATGCGCGTAACTGTCTGCGAGCTTCCCCACGAGCCCGAGGCCCTGGCCTCGGCATGGGCCGGACTCTGTCAGGAAACCAGTCGCGAAGGGTCGGAGCTGGTGCTGCTTCCTGAGTTTGCGTTTGTGATACCGGTCTGGGAGACGGAGCAGTTCGATCCGACCCACTGGGACCGTGCCGTGGCGCAGAACGAGGCCTGGCTTCGACGCCTGCCGGAACTGGGTGCCCGGCGGGTGGTGAGTACGCGACCGGTCACGATCGACGGCCGAACCTACAATCAGGGATACCTCTGGACGGCTGCGGACGGATTGCGCCCACTCCGTCGCAAATATTTTCTGCCCACGGAACCCGGCTGGTGGGAATCACACTGGTTCGAGCGCGGTGACTCGGCCTTCCCGGTCTTTCAGGATGGCGAACTCTCGTTCGGACTCAACATCTGCACGGAACTGTGGGCGCTGGAGACCTACGCCGTCTATTCCGCACTGAATGCGGAGGTCATTCTTTCGCCGCGGGCCAGCGGGGGCGCCTCGACCGCGAAATGGTTATCGGTAGGGGTCGTCGCCGCAGCGCGCTCCGGCGCGTTCAGCCTCTCATCGAACCGCGTGGACTCGGGAGTGTATGGCGGCGTCGGGTGGATCATCAATCCGGAGGGGAAGGTCCTCGCCACGACATCCCGGGACGCGCCGTTCGCCACGGTGGACATCGATATCAATGAATCGGTGGCCTCCCGCTCAAATTATCCGCGGTACGTGTTCGGCGACGACTGACACGCTCCCTCGGATGCTGAGGCTTGCCCGCAAGCGGGAATGCTGTGACGCCCTGGCGAGCAGTGTGACGTCGATCCCACACGGCTGCAAGCAATTCGCAGCGACTGCAACTCCGCGGCAACTCTCTCCGCACTGGCGAGTCCCCACACTCGCGCATAGCTTTTCTCAACCGTTCTCCCGTACGCCCACCTCGGCCCGACCGTAACCGAATTCCTCCGGACTCACGCATTCCGGCTGGCGTTTCCCGCATCGTCCTCGAACACCGGCATTCCTGCCGCGGCAAGGCCGCCGTGCCTCTCCACTGCTCTTCCCCACACCGGTGATTGACACCGTCTACCGCAGCGAGTCCGAGCTGCGCCGGCCGCTTCGCTTCCTCGGTGAGGCTATCGCAGACCTGCGCACTTCACCCGCCATCGCCTGGCAATTGTTCCGGAGCAATCTTCGCGCGCGGTATCGTCGCGCATGGCTGAGCTATCTCTGGCTGCTGCTGCCGACGCTGGGTACGACGCTGGTATGGGTCTACGTGCAATCGCGTCAGCTCGTCGGGATCGCGCCGACTGGAATTCCCTACCCCGTCTATGTACTCGCCGGTACGATCCTGTGGCAGGTCTTTGCCGAATCGCTGGCGGCGCCACTGCAGCAACTCGTCGCGGGCCGCATGCTCATTACCCGGAGCCGAGTCCCGCACGAGGCGCTGATCCTCGCCGGCGTTTTCGAGGTGCTGCTCAACTGTGCGGTGCGACTGGTGGTTCTGGCGGCGGTACTGGTCTGGTTCGGCCTCGGAGCCGGACCGACGCTGCTGCTGGTGCCGATCGGAATCGGGGGACTCGCGCTGCTCGGGCTTACGTTCGGGCTTCTCGTTCTTCCAGCCGGCATTCTGTATGATGATGTGGGCCGCGCGATCACGCTCCTCACCGGTTTCTGGTTCTTTCTCACTCCGATACTCTATCGTGCTTCATCGCAGGGGCTGCTGCGCTTCAATCCCGTCACCCCGCTGCTGGTCGCGACGCGGGCCTGGCTGACAGCTGAACGCGCGCCGAGCAACCTCGCTCCCGTGATGATCAGTTCGTTCGCGATCCTGATCTTCGCGTGGCTCTTCCAGCGCCTGGCCCGGCCGCACGTGGTGGCGCGACTCGGGTGACCACGATGCCAGGCTTCCCGCTCGTTCGATGGGTGGGCGCCATCGCGATCGGGGTACCAGACTGACCATGAGCACTCTGCGGGTTTCGGTCTCCCATCTCTCCAGGAAATACGCCCGGGACCTTCGCCGGTCTCTCTGGTACGGCCTGCGGGATATCGCAGGTGAATTCCTGCCATCACGCGCTGCTGCCGGGCTCCGTCCCGGAGAGTTCTGGGCTCTCGATGACGTCTCATTCGACCTCGGGCCTGGAGAGTCTCTCGCGATCGTCGGTCGCAATGGCGCGGGCAAGAGCACGCTGCTCCGCATTCTGTATGGTCTCATCAAGCCCGATCGTGGCGAGGTCCGGCTCCGTGGACGGGTCGCGGCGCTGATCGAACTCGGCGCCGGCTTCCATCCGCTGCTGACGGGTCGGGAGAATGTGCAGCTGGGCACCGCTCTCCTCGGGCTCGCGCCGCGCGAGGCGGGTGCATTGCATGAAACCGTGATCGACTTCGCCGGGCTCGGTGATTTCATCGAACTTCCGGTGCAGTCATACAGCGCGGGAATGCGCGCGCGTCTGGGCTTCGCGCTGGCGGCCAATCTCGAACCAGACGTGCTCCTCGTGGATGAGGTTCTCGCTGTCGGTGACTTCGCTTTTCAGCGAAAGTGCGCCACCCATATGCGCGGCTACCTCGCACGCGGGGGTTCCTTACTGCTGGTCTCGCACAACACGCACCAGATCCAGTCGGTCTGCACCCGCGGTGTGCTGCTCGATCACGGCCAGCTCATCTTTGCCGGATCCGCCGTCGAGACCGTGAACCGGATGTTCGCGCAGCCGGCACCGGAGGACAGCACGACGCGAGTCCGCGCCAGCGCGAGCGGCCCATTGACCATCGAGGAAATGCGGGCCGAACCGGTGAATGGAGATTCGATCCAGACGGGAGACCCGGTGCGGATCGTCGTTCGATTCCGCACGGAAGATCCGGTGGAAATCGTCTGGGGTTTCAGCCTGTGGACCGGCGACCAATGGGTGTGCGTGGCCGGCGAATTCAGCACGAGCCCCCAGACACTCGCTCCGGGCGCCGGCGAGCTCACCTGCCTTATTCCGCGGGTGCCCCTCGTCGGTGGACGATATGCACTGCGTGGCGCCATCCTGGATTTCGCGACGCAGCAACCGCTGGCGCTATACGGCTGGCAGGATGCCGCGGCCGCGCTGGATGTGCGAGCAATTCCCTGCGCGGGGGCGAACCTCCAGATGGCGCTCAACCAGCTCGTCACGGTCGATGTCGACTGGAGCTGAGGTGGATGCGGCACTCTCGCGTGCCATTGCGTTCCTCGGACGCCGCCAACTTCCGTCCGGGGAAATTCCGGTGCAGCGCTCGGGACTGGACGAGAGAACCGTCTTCCCCACGGCACTCGCCGCGCACGCCTTGTCCTTCAGCCAGGAGGCACATTCACTCCACGAGCGCGCACTCGACTTTCTCAGGGACGAGGTGGATGAATCGGGTCTCTGGCGACACTGGGCGCGTGGCCACGCGCAATGGCGCCGGATTCCACCCGACCTCGATGACACCTCCTGCGCATCGGGCGCGCTCGTGCGCGCGGGGCGGGTGGCGCCGGACAATCGCGCTCTCGTCCTGTCGAACCGCAACCGAGAGGGCCTCTTCTTCACCTGGAAGCTCACCTGGCGGCAGTGGAGGCACCCGATCGTGCTGGCGGGATTCTTCACGCAGACGGTCTGCAGACCGTTTGACGTGGATCCCGTCGTCAACGCCAACTTGATCTACTATCTGGGCAAGATTCCGGAGACTCGGCCCGTCATCGACCATCTCCTGACGGTCCTTCGAGAAGGCCGTGAGGGTGAATGCGACAAGTGGTATTACAACCACTTCGTGATCTGGTATCTCTTCTCGCGTGCGCTGCATGACGTCGCACCCGAGGCGGGAACCCTGATTCTGCCCAAACTCCTGACCGCAGTTCCTTCCTCCGCACTCGAACATGCCCTCAGCCTGTGCAGCATGCTCTACTGGAAGGGCGTTCCGCCCATCGACGCCATTGTCCAATCGCAGCTCGTTTGGGGTGGTTGGCCGAGCGCGCCAGTGTACGGCGGCGGTCGACTACATCGGCGGAATGGCGCGTACCCGGCGCCCTCGCCCCACAGCGCCACGTGGGGTTCGGAGGAACTGACCACCGCGTTCTGTATTGAAGCACTCTCGCGCTGGAAGGGAGCCACCTGCCCATGACAGGGCATCTCCTTCATGTCGGCTACCCGAAGGCCGCCTCGCACCTCCTGCGACGCTGGTTCACCGATCATCCGCAACTCGCGTACGAAGAATCCGGCATCGGAGGTTACCGTGACGTGTTTCAGATCTCGAGGGAGAGTGCGATACCCCGCCGCGAGATACTCTATCGAGTCACGAGTTCAGAGACCTTCACCGCGCCGACGAGAGACACCGGGAAGCCGGCCGAGCGATTCGTCCGCTCCCGGTGGGTCGGGGTGCGCGCGCGGCAGTCCGCAGTCTGCGAACTGCTTGCCGGGTTGTTCCCGGCCTCACGAGTACTGCTCGTAACCCGGGGATTTCGCTCGATGATCGTCTCGTCGTATTCCGAGATGCTGCGTTCCGGAGCCGGGATCGATTTCCCGGACTTCTGCGCCGTGATACGCGATGCGATGCTCGCCGTAGATGCCCCGTGGGACTACGACGACGTCATTCGCCTGTATCGGAACGCCTTCGGCGCTGACCGCGTGACAGTACTGCCGGTCGAACTGCTGCGAGACAACGCCGATGGTTTCATTCGTGCCATCGAAACACCGCTCGGGCTCGAGCATTGTCCGGCGACCACCGAGCGGCTGCATCGATCGCTCTCCGCCGTCGAGATGTACTGGTATCCGAAGCTGATCCGGTCGATGCACCGGGTGTCGAGCGCACGCCCCTATCTGCGTCTATGCGCGCGGGCGGTGCTGGAGAATCGTTTCCGGCCGCTGATCGCGCTCCTGCAGCGGACCAGGCCCGGGCGGCCGGTGACTCTGGAGAGCGTCCCCGAGGAACTCATGGCGACCTTCTGCGGCAAGGCTGTCTCCCTCAAGGACGATCCGCTCTACGCCCCTTACGCGGGCGACTACCTCTTCTAGATCCGCCTCGCTTCACGCCCGACCCGCACCGTCTGCCACGCGTCGATCAGGATTTGACGCGGGCGTTCCCGGAACAGTACCAGGTGAATGGCCAGCACCAGCCAGTCTCCCGGATGCCGAAGCGCGGAGGCGCCCAGCAGCGCGATCGGAAGGAAACACTCGTAGTACTCGTTCATTACCGTTCGATAGCGGGGCTTCGGTACGACAATCACGTTGCTCACGCCCATCCGACTGGTGCGCGCGACCGCGAACGCACCGTACACGACGAGCATCACGATCGACGCCGCGTCCGACAGCTGCCAGAGCAGCACCGCGAGCGCGGCGACCTCGAGCGGAAAGATGACGAAGGTGCCGAGCCGGCTGACCGTGTGTGCCGAGTAACGCTGGGCAAAGGTACGGGCGCCGATCAGCGCATCACTCCTGAGATCGACGAGCTGGTGCCAGAGGATCCCCCGGACGCCACACGCGAAGGCCCAGGTTCCGACCGCGACTATCCATCCTAGGGACACGATGCGATTGGCGCCCCGGCAGGCGATCATTACTGCGAGCAACGTGGGGAAGAGATGCGCTCCGCTCGCGTCGGCCAGGACGCCCAGGATACCCCGGGCCTTGAAGCGGAACGGCGGCAGGGAATACAGAGCAAATGCCACCCACGCGCCGAGGTACAGCATGACGAGCAGCGGATCGTCTCTCCACAGAATGACGAAGCCGAACCCCGCGATGATGGGGACCGCGAGCATCGCGGCCTTAACGAGGGCGGAGCGGCCCTCGATCCGGTTCGGTTTTCCCGCCGCTGCGTCTTCCCGACGATCGGTCACATCGTTGATCAGACTCACATACGCGGCGCAGGCGATGATGGACAGCAGCAGCGTCAGCGCTGGCAACCAGAGGGAGCTGACAGCGACGCCGAGCATCAGTGCGGTGGCGTAGAACGCGCTGAGAATCGGGACCAGTTTGAAGTCCCACCAGTCCCCGGCGCGCACCGCTGCTATAAGACTGTGACGAATACCTGCCTCGCACTCGGCAAGATGGACCTGTGACGATGCAGCGATCAATATAGGAGTAAGGCGATGTCCTCTGGGCCGCGGCGCCGTTTCTTCTTCATCAGCAGCATCTGGGGCTGGGGAGGAAGCGAAGAGTTATGGAGCGGCGCCGCGGCGACCCTCGCCGCTGAGGGGCATGATGTCGGCGTGTTCAAGCAGGACGCAGTGACGAGCGTACCACAGCTTGAGCGGCTGCGCGGGCAGGGCTGCCACACCGGCGGCAGGATCCGGCTCCCGGCCTTTTCGTTCGAGCGGTTTCGCACCGCCATCCAACTCGCGCGTCCCTACATCTACGCGCTTCAGCATCTCCGCCTCTATCTGCGGCTCCGGCTCGGCCCCCGTCCCGATCTCATAGTGCTTTCGCAGGGCGGCAACAGCGACGGCCTCTCGCTCGCCCGCACCTTTCTGTCGCTGGGCATACCGTACGCTGTGATCTCGCACAAGGCGACCGATCTCTACTGGCCGGTGGACGGACAGCGCGCGCGACTGCGTGCACTCTACACCGGGGCCCAGGCCTGCTTCTTCGTTTCAGAACACACGCTCCGGGTCACCGAGGAACAGATCGCCACGGCGCTTCCCAGGGCGCAGATCGTGCGCAACCCGTTCTTCGTATCATGGAAGCCGCGGACCGACTGGCCCGATGAAAGCGATGGCCTGAGGCTCGCCTGCATCGGCCGCCTGTACACCATGGAGAAGGGCCAGGACATCCTGCTCAGAGTGATGGCGCGCGAGAAGTGGCGGGCGCGTCCGCTGCACGTGACGTTCTACGGCGAAGGGATCAACCGCGAAGGGCTGGGCCGGATGGCGAATTACCTGCGCCTCACGAACGTCTCCTTCGGAGGCTACGACAAAGATGTCGCCGGGATCTGGGGCCGGCAGCACGGACTGATTCTCCCCTCGCGTTGCGAGGGACTCCCTCTAGTGGTCGTCGAGGCGATGCTGAGCGGCCGGGTCCCCATCCTCAGCGATGTCGGTGGGAATCGTGAAGTGGTCGACGACGGAACGACCGGCTTCCTCGCCAGCGCGCCGACCGAGGACGCACTCGACGCGGCGATGGAGCGCGCCTGGGCTCGCCGAGCGGAATGGCGCGCGATCGGCGCCGCTGCCTCGGCACGAATCCGCACGCTCGTCCCCGAGAAACCAATCGCGGTGATGGTCTCACTTCTCGAGGGACTCGCCGAGCCAGCGTCGGAACCGCAGCATGCTCCACTTATGTTTCCTCAGGTCCTTCCCGCGCCCGCGGGGATCGCGAAATGGGGAGTGGAAGAGCGCTGAGCACACCGGCAGCTGCAAATGAGCAGAGGGCTACCATGCGGTCACCCTCTTCGCTTTCCATCCCTTCCCTGCTGGCTGATTTGCCCCCACCCGAGTCTCGTCACGGCACGGATCGCGGAGACTTCACGAGTCACCCGGTCAGCAGTCCGCAGAGGCGTGCCCACAGTGACACCGCATTGCGCCCGGCCGACGCGACGTCGCGCGCGCCATGCTGGAGCAGCACGGCGACGACGTCATCGCGCTTCCGCCTCCGCGCGAGGCTGAGTGCGGTTTCGTTGCTGCGAACGCCGTTCATGTTCGCTTCCGAGATGCGATTCACGTCGGCGCCCAGCTCGAGCATGAACCGGACGGTCTCCGGCTCGGCGAACTCCGCCGCCCACATCAGTGGTGTGCGTCCCCAATCGTCTACCTCGTTGATGTCGGAGCCATGCTCCACCAGGAGGCGGACGACCTCGCGCGCCCCAGCACCGCCTTCGACACTGAAACCGAGGCGGCGGATGCCGCCACGAGCGCCGGCGGCGAGGAGGCTCCGGACAATGGGCACATTCACTCTGGCAATGGCTTCGCCGAGTGCGTTCGTCGCATTGTAGCGGTCGACCAGGGTGACATCGGCGCCGTGAGCCAGCAGCAGATCGACAATGGAGGTGTAACCGTAGCGAGTCGCGGAAAGGAGGGCGGTTCGTCCGGAGTACGCGCTGGCGATATTCGGGTCCGCACCGCGCTCGAGCAGGAACTTTACCGTCTCCGCGTCACCGGCGATAGCCGCATCGATGAGATAGGTGGTGCTCTCTTCGACAATGTCGCGGTCGAAGGTTTCCGTCCTCCGCATGATCCGGTTTACCTCTGCGCCGTGACCCAGCAACCCGTCCGCGAGATCGTAGTCACGCTTCGCGATTGCATTTGCCAATGCCTGAGCTGTTTCGCGGATGTTGTCGGAGGTCATGGTGTAGTGTAGCGATAGAGAAAGCAAAGCGAGGAGGGCACCGCCCTCCCCGCTTCATTGTCGCTATGACAACGGCCTGCTCCGGTCAGCGAGGTCCGTAATTCGTGAAGACGAAGTCCCGGTTCTTGACGATGGTGTGGCAGGCGAATCCGCATTTGGCGTCGTTCGCCTGGGGCGGGCTGTCGGAGGTGTTGCCGGGCCGAAACGCATGGGTCGCGGCCTCATATTCGAATGCGCCCCATCCCCACCCGCCGCTGTCCGCGAATCGCTTGGTGTCCTTCACCATGAAATCGACATCATGCTGCGTGGTCGGCACCAGGGCCGTGGGAAAGGTCTCCATCTTTTTCGTGTTCCAGTGGATCTTCGCCATCCTGGAGCCGTCGGGAAACGGCTTGCCATTGCCGGGAGCGCCGGCCTTGTAGGCCGCGATCATCACGGGATTGGCAACGATCGCGGCGAGCATCTCTCCGTTATGACTGACGGAAACGACCTGCCAGCTCTCGTATCCCTTGAACTCGGCGAATGACACCCCACCCGGCACCTTCAAGGTGTACTTGTCCTGAGCGGACAGGGCGGTGCTGCCCAAAGCGCTGACGAGTAGAGCCGCGGCCACAACGGTCAACATCCGTTTTCCCTTCATCAGGAGTTCCTCCCTTTCACATTGGTGGGGTCGACCTCTTTGCTGATGGAATCTGGGAGGGCGAATCGAACGGGACGCGAGAAGTCGGTGCCCATAATGTCAGTAGCGCGGAGCCGGGTCCATTATACGATGGTGTCGGGGGGTTCAGGAGAGGCGGGGTCGACGGGCCAGGGGGAACGGGATCCGGGCCACCAGGCTGGGCGCCAGGTGGGATCCGCATTGTCAGTCTCGGGTCGGAGCCACGAACTGACGAGCCGCGACTTCAGGCGCGCCGGAGCGGGGCCGTTTTCCGCACCTCGACGAGGCGTGCCTTGACCAGGCGCTTCACGAGGGGCATTGGCAGCGGCTCGTCCAGCGGGAAGCGTACCGTGCCCTTTGAGATCTCGTATTTCTCGAGTGCGTTCGCGTGGGCCCGCTTGATGCCCGCAGTCATCGGATACAGGCTGGTGTGCTGCTTCCAGGCGGCGTACCAGACGAGAATACGACCGTCCACCCTGAAGGCGGGGATGCTGTACGACCATGCGTCCACGGCATCCGGGGCCGCGGCGCGGATGGCCGCCCGAAGCTGCTTGAGTGTTCGCCGCGCATCGGGCGGCAGCGCGGCGAAGTAGGCGCGCAGCTGGGCGCCGGTCTGTTGGGCCGTGGTCTTCGGCCGAGCGGAGGATGCCAAGGTGACCTCACCAATTCGTTCGGAGTGGACGAGCGACGTCTGACCCGAAGTAAAATGTTCGCCCGCTGACAATGCATCGCCCGACGCTCGACAAGAACCAAACCTTCACTTTCAGAGCCGGATCTGCACCCGTCTGCGGCGTCCGTCGGGGACGCAGGCGTTATATTCGGAAAGTGGCTCTGGCTGCCCGGGGGAGCGGCTCGTACCCCCGCGCTCAGTACCGTACATGAGAGGGCATGGACTTGAATGAAGAGCAAGGAGTATCAGACGGCCCGGCGAGACCGGCGCCATTGACTCGTGCGCTGGATCAAAGCGAGCAGGTGAAAGACAAGGTTGAGCAATGCGCGGTGGACTTATCATCGGTCAATGCCCTGCTCAAGGAGGAAGTTACCACTGGCGCGTCACTTCACGACGTGGAGCGCGCGCTGGATCTGAGTGAAGCGGTCGAGGTCAAGGTGCAAGAATGCGCGGAGGACCTCGCCACGGTCAACGATGCGCTGGCGGCCGAGATCGACGAGCGCAACAGTCTGGAGCATATGCTCGCCAAAAGCACTGCAGCGCTGTCCCAGAGCAGGGCCGAAGAGAGAAAATCGCGGCACCTTGCGCTCCACGATGCAGTGACCGGCTTGTCCAATGTGATACTCTTCACGGAGAGTCTGGAGCATGGCATCGCGCAGGCCAAGCGTCATGCGTGGCGACTGGCAGTGATGTTTATCGATCTTGATGAGTTCAAGTGTGTCAATGATACGCACGGTCATCAGGCTGGCGACCGGGTCCTGCAAGTCATAGGTCAGCGCTTGCTGGCTCTTGCTCGGGGCGGCGATACGGTCAGCCGCCGCGGCGGCGACGAATTCCTCTTTCTCATGCTGGAGGCGAGGGATCACGCCAATGCGGAAGCGCTCGCGGCCCGGATCAGCAAGACTGTAGCGGAGCCGATGGAGATCGAAGGCCTAACGCTCACTGTGAGGTCGAGTATCGGAATAGCGCTCTATCCCGAGGACGGACAGTCGGTGCAGGAGCTGCTCGAAAAGGCCGACGTTGCCATGTATGCAGTCAAGCGGCAGAAGGGTGACGCTTCGATGTCAGCCACCGTGCGGCCGCCCTGCCCAAACCCCTGACCGATCAACGCTGAGACATCATCCGTCGCCAGTTGCTGGCGCCCCACTTGCGCCTGGAGGGTCAGCGACCGCGCCGCGAAGTCGAGATGCAGGTCGACCGTGTGCGGGTCAGCGTGCTTCCAGGGCATTGAGCCCCGCCTCCCGAGCGATGCGTATCGCCGTCGTTTTCCCCCTGCCACCTCCCGCTCGCGGCCTGCAATCTGCAGCCTGTCACTTGCCGCCTACCACCTGTCTACCGCCACCCGCTCCCGCATTGATTCCTTCGCCAGCTGTTCTTCGAGATAACGCTTGAGGTTCGGGTACAGCTTGAGCCGGGGTGTGGCCGCCGTGAGCTTATCGGGTTCATCGTGATCTGCGAAGACTTCGGTGCCGCGGACGATAATCCGGAAGGCCGGCAGGCCGTGAACCTGAAAGGCGCGGCCGAGTGCGTCGCGCTCTCAAGCGCCGATCCGCAGAGAAGTGAATTCGCAATCTCGCCTTATCCCTGTGCATGGCCACTGATCGCAGTCGATGCTCAATGCCAATTACAATCTGGGTGATCAGCTTAGAACCATCAACCGTGGCGACGTGGCACCTGTGAGATGGAACGCCGCCGCGCTCGATCACTCTCAACTCGCCTCGGAGCGCCGGTAGGTGTTGACGATGACTCCGGATTCAAGAGCGCGAGTCTCGATCAGAGTGAGTGTCGCAAGCGCGAACCCTTCGGAGAACAGCTTCTTGCCGGTGCCCAGCACAATCGGGTACACCGCGAGCCGGTACTCGTCGATCAGGTCATGCTCGGCCAGCGTCCTGATCAGCCCGGTGCTCCCCCACACGCGAATCTCTCCGCCTGGCGCCGCGCGCAGCTTCTTCACTGCTGCCGGCACGTCGGGGCCAAGCAGGTGGGAATTCTTCCAGGCGAGCGTGGTCAGCGTGCGCGAGGCAACGTACTTGGGGACTCGGTTGTATCTCCTGGTCAGCTCTCCCGTCAGGCCCTTGGCGTTCTCATCCCAGACGCCCCAGGCGCCGGCCCATATTTCGTATGTCTTGCGGCCGAGCAGCAGCGCCTCGGTCCTGCTCTCCCACTCCATGACGAGCTTCCCGCCCTCGTCGAGCTTGTCCATCCGGTCGTCATAGTCCATGGCCCAGCCGCCGAACTCGAAGCCGCCTTCGCGGTCTTCGTCAGGTCCGCCTCCGCCCTGAACGACCCCGTCCAGGGTAATGAACGCCTGCACCACAATCGTGCTCATATTCGATGCTCCCTGATCTGGTTCACCCTTCATCTTCATCACGACCAGTCTAGTCCGATTCGACGAGAATCGGCACCGTGTCAAGCACCCGCAAGTCGGTCGCGGGCTCGAGCCGCCGCGTGTCGCTCTCGAAGACGAGAGTGGTTTCGAACTTTACTCTTCACGGTCGGGGTCGGCGAGATAGCCGATCTAGGGACCCCAGCAGGGCTCCGAACGGTATCATGCTCCTTCAAGCCCTCATCCCCTTACCCAGAGCGTCGCGTGCGACTAACCCTGCTCTCGTATGCCGTCGTTGCTGTATGCGCGGTTCCGATTGCCCTCAGAGCGCAGACGCCCGCGGCGCCCGCGGCGCCCGCGGCGCCCGACAGCGCTGCTCTCGCCGCCGACGACGCCGCCGGTGACGTCACCGGCAGCAAGCCGGGCCACATCTCGGCCTTCACCGAGGGACATCACGGCGGCTGGCTGTTCGGCGCTCCTCATGTCGACCTGAATGGTGGGTTGTATCACACGGACGGGGTGAACGACGCGGCGCTCCGGCTCCACATGCAGTATGCGCCGGGAAGCATCCGGATCGTCGAGATCGCGGCGGACCTGCTTTTCCTGCCCGCCCGCGGCGCCACCCCGTTCGTGTCGGGCGTGGTACAACTCTCCCCGCTGCCGGAGCATTCGCCGCTCTACGCGAACGTCGGGGTCGGTCTGATCACTGGTCACAACCCTAACGGGGATCGCGCCAACGGCTGGCTCGAGGCGACAGCAGCCTACCGCACTCCGCTGCATGACTTCACCGTGTTCGCCCAGGCGGGGCACGCCACCGGGTCGGGACACGACTTCGAATTCCTGGTGGCGGTGGCCCATCCGCTCTCGCCCTACCACGCGCCGCACCACCACTGACAAGAGGTTCAGCCTTGCGCCACCCCGATCGCCATGGGATGCCGCGGCTGGCATAGGCCGAAGGTCCCTCCATCCGGCAGCGCGATCGCCGTGACCCGTCGCCACCCAGCCGAGGTGATCGGCCGCGCCGCCCCAGCCCGCGCGCGGCCAAGTCGACGAGCGTGGCGTCCCTGGTCCTCGCACATGAAGTAGAGCTCGGTTGTGGGCCCGGGCAGGCATCAGCCAAGCGAGTTATGCTGAACACCAGCGTTAGAACGTCAGCAAACCCTCCACAGGGGAGGCAACCGTGGTGAAGAGGCCCTGGTTCTATTCTGTGATGGGCGGGGTGGTGCTCTTCGCGGTCGTACTCGGATTCGGGCGCACATACGCATTGCCGATGGCACGAGGTGCGTTCAACGCTCCAGTGGTCATCCATGTCCATGGCGCGTTTGCTATGGCGTGGGTTCTTCTCTTCCTGACCCAGCCTCTCCTCGTGCGTTGGCATCACGTTCGTTGGCACAAGCAACTGGGGCGGATCGGTTTGCCGCTGGCAGTCGGGCTCGCCGTCACCATGATTCCGGCAGGTTTTATTCAAGCCACCCGTGACTCTGCTGCGGGAGCCGGCCCCACAGGCATCTCCGAGTTCCTGGGTGTATTCACCTCAGGCGCGCTCTTCGTAGCGCTGGTAGCCGCCGGGATCATTGCGAGACGAGATCGGGAAGCACACGCACGCTGGCTATTGCTCGCCACGTTGATGGTGGCGTGGCCGGCCTGGTTTCGTTTGCGTCACTATTTCCCGGGGGTGCCGCGTCCCGACGTCTGGTTCGCACTCGTTCTTGCCTTTGTCTGGATTCCAGTTGCCGCGATACGGGATCGCATCAGCCGCGGAACCGTGCACCCTGTACTCGCATGGGGTGGCCTGGCGATCATTGCCGAGCAATCATGCGAGGTGTTGGCGTTCGACTCGCCGTGGTGGCGCGCGATCGCACAGGCGTTGTATGGCTGGATGCAGACCTTCTGGCTTGGCTGAGGA
>JBDUEA010000024.1:0-28918 GCA_040002695.1 Gemmatimonadota bacterium
TCCGCGCGAAGTAGATCGCGGCGACGTATTCCGACGTGTTGCCGATGATCGCGAGCACGATCACGCCCATGAAGAAGAATGACAGGCCAAGCGTCGTCGCCGCGCCCTCGAGCGCACCGGCCGTAATCTCGGCCTCCCATCCTGTGAACACCGTGCATGCGAGGAGTACGCCGACTGACACGGCGGCCGGCCATGGATCTTTGCGTTCCTCTTCCTCCTCTTCGTCCTGCCCCTCGCCGCCCTGAAAGAGTTTTCGGTGCGTGACGAGCGCGTACACAAGGCTCGCCGCGTACACCCCGATGAGCACGATGGATACGCCGAGGCTCAGCCGTTCATCCGGGATCGCGGCGTCGAACGTCGGATGCGCTCCGCGCTCGGTCAGATCGAAGAGCGCGGGGACGAGCAGTGCGATGACGGTGAGTATGAGCAGGCTGGCGAGTCGTCCGGCGCTGGCCCGGTTGAAGGTCTGGCGCTCCCTCCCGAGGCTCCCGACCATGATTGCAAGCCCGAGGCCGAGCAGGCTGTTGCCGATAATCGAGCCGGTGATCTGCCCCTTCACTACCGAGACCCGGCCATCGAGCAGCATGAAAAACGCGAGCAGCAGCTCGGTCATGTTCCCGAAGGTCACATTGAGCAGAGTCCCGACGCCCCGTCCGAGCACCAGGGCCAGGTTCTCCGTCGAGCGGCGGATCCATTCGGCGAGCGGGATGATCGCCAGGATGGCCGCGGCAAAGACCACCAGCGGCGGAGCGTGGGTGAAGTACGTGAGTCCGAGCGAGAGCGGAACGAGCAGGAGCAGCCAGCGATAGATCAACAGATTCCCCAGGCGGAAAAGCGGTCAGTAGTTTTCCATCACCATGGTGGAGAGTGCGTCCAGCGCCGCATGCTGCGGAAGGACGCTGCCGTCCGGCGCGAAGCGGATATTCATCGCGCACAATTCCTCGAGTGCAGTGCTCTCCTCGTTAGTGAGCGCCAGCACGTAGGGTTCCGGTGAACCCTTGAGCCGAGCCAGTCGTTCGATCAGCCAGTCCGGCTTGTCCGACGCACCGTCAAGCGCATCGACCATCGGTCGGGTCAGCGTGAGTCTCATGTGTGCCCCTGGAAGTAGTGTATTCACTCGTTGATGTGTCCCACTTACCGCTCACCTCTTACCGCCCACCGCCCCATACACCCTCCCCTTCCACTCGACGCGTCGGCCTCCGCGCACCGTGGATCGCAGAAAAATGTAGCCTGCGACGAGCGCGCCGGCCGGGTAGAGCAGCCCGTACCAGATGGGAATCCGCATTCCGAACGAGACCAGTCCCCAGAAGACGACCTGCAATCCGGTCGCGAGTGCGGAGACTACCATCCAGCCCGGCGTGAGACCGGCCACGCTCAATGCGAGGAGCGTGACCGGCGTCAGGGCGTATACCAGGCCGGCGAGGAAGAGCAATGGAATCATGGCCCGTAGCCGGGGATTGTCCGGTAGCGATTCGCGGGCGCCAAGGTAGACGTTCTTCGACCACCCTTCGACGAGATGACCGAGTCCCCGGTACATCCTGGTCTCCATCAGCGTCTCCGCAAAGGCGAAGTAGACCCTGAGCCCAGCTCTGAAATATGTTTGCGCGAGTGCGAGGTCCTCGGCCACCTTGTCGTGAACGGCGGCGTGTGTCCCCGCGCGCTCGTAGGCACTCCGCGTCGTCATGATGAACTGCCCGTTCGCGATCACGTCTCTCGCCGAGCGAGCGGCGTTGACTCGGCTCGGATGATACCGGAGACC
This sequence comes from Gemmatimonadota bacterium, assembly GCA_040002695.1. Taxonomy (GTDB): domain Bacteria; phylum Gemmatimonadota; class Gemmatimonadetes; order Gemmatimonadales; family GWC2-71-9; genus JBDUEA01. The sequence goes on from JBDUEA010000024.1 coordinate 1,760, forward strand.
GAGCAGCAGCCAGATCTGCGGCATAACGATACGCTCCCAGAACGTGACGCATTTCTGCTGCGGTGAAATCGTGACGAGATCCGCGGGCACAGACACGAGTGCGCCGACGGCATGGGCCAGCAGGGCGGGCTGGTGCCGGGTGTCCGCGTCGGTGAAGACCAGAATCTCTCCGGTGGCGGCGCGAAATCCCTGGAGGCAGGCCCACGGCTTGCCATACCATCCGGCCGGCAGTTCTGAGCCGGGAATAAGGCGGACTCGCGAGTCGGCCGCGGCCAGCCCGGTGACGATCGCCGCCGTGTCGTCGGTCGAGCGATCATCGATCACGAGCACTTCGAGGGGTGAATAGTCGGATGCCAGCACCGATCGCACCACCGTCTCGATCGTCTCGGTCTCGTTCCGCGCCGGAATGATCACGCTGACCGGCCGTCCCCGGAGCGGGGCGAAATTCGTCAGCTCGAATTCCCGTCGCGCGAGGAACGCGATCGTGAAGAAGGGCAGCAGCCAGGGCAGCGCGAACAGGAGAATCAGCGACACGAGGGCAAGGTAGGCGGGAGGTCCTCGAGAACTGGACGGATACGCAGGAGCGGTAGAGGGAACCAGGGAGCCGATTTCCGTGCAGAGTGCTCGGCCGGTGCGGCCCCCGACTATCTGTGCTTGAGGACCGCCGCCAGTTCCGCTTCGACGGCGTGCAGCTGGCGCTCAATGTCGGAGTGATCGAGGTCGCCGTCTGACGAGGGCACGCCGTTCTGGGTGAACAGCGTCGCGACCAGCGCGTCAGTGTACCCGACGACCGCCACGGCAATGCCCTTGTCGAGCACGGAATTGAGTCGCAGGATGATGGCCATTGCCTGCCGGGGTCGCATCCCGGCGAGGATCGGTGCAAGATTCCGGGTGAGCAGCTCCCTGAGAAACTGGATCTCTTCCACCACCTCGCCTGCCGCGAGACCTCGGGCAGCCGCGACACGCCCGAAGTGTTCGCAGGCGTGGAACCAGATTTCCCTGATCTCACGTCGCATGGGACCGACGGTTTCGATCAGGACGTCGATGAGGAGATGTAGTTCACGTTCGACGGTGGGGCGGGGAACATGCGGGGCCGATGTCATCCGGTCACCGAGCCAGTCGACCCACTGGGCGACCATTGGCTTGCGCATTTCGGTCAGCGCGCGGCTGACCGTGACCATCGTGGGGTGTGATGCTCGCAATCCGGATTTCCCCTGAGGTGAAGCCGCAGCCAATCTAAACTGGAGATGGAATGGGGTCAAAACCGCTCGCGCGCCCACCCGCACTCGCCCCTGGCAACCGCATCGGTCTCGTTTCCCCCGCTGGTCCGCTGCTCGAGCGTGACGATCTCATTCGGGGGGAGGAGCTCTGCCGAGCCCTGGGCTTCGAACCGGTCACCTTTCCCCACGCCGGCGGGAAGTACGGTTACCTCGCCGGCACCGACGAAGAGCGCCTGACCGATCTCAACGCCGCGCTGGCCGATCCGACTCTTTCGGCCATCTGGTGCCTTCGCGGCGGCTACGGGATGACGCGCATCCTCGACCGCGTGGATTTCGCGGGGTTGTCACGCGCGCCCAAGGCCGTCATCGGCTACTCCGATATCACAGCACTCCTCAGCGCGATCGTCACGGAGTGCGGGCTCGTCGCCTTTCACGGCCCGATGGCCCGCACCAGCCTCGGTTCGTTCAGCCAGCGGCACTTCGCCCGGCTGCTCACTTCGAGTGCACCCGCGGGTCATCTCGAGCGCCTGGTCCCGCCCGCCGGCCTGCTCATCCCGAAAGAGCCTCGGGTATTCACCCTGGTACCCGGCATCGCCGAAGGACGTCTCGCGGGAGGGAATCTCACGTTGCTCCACTGTCTCGTGGGCACCCGGTACTTCCCCGATCTCGACGGCGCCCTGCTCTTTCTGGAGGACATCGGCGAGGACCTCTATGCCGTGGACCGGATGCTCGCCCATCTCCGGATGATCGGCGCCCTCAAGCGCCTCGCCGGTGTGATAGTCGGTCGGTTTACCGAGATGGACCGCGGTACCGGCGACGGCGCGCTGGGCTTCGATGAAGTGCTCCTGACCTACTTCGGTCCGCTCGGTATTCCGGTTGCGGCAGGGTTTCCGATCGGCCATATCGACGAACAGTGGTTCCTGCCACTCGGTGTGCGTGCGCGGCTCGATGCCGGGGCCGGCGAGGTAGAAATACTCGAGGCGGCGGTCGGCTGAATGATTGACGATCGATGTGACTCGCGAGCCGAATGAACGCACAGGGGCCGCCGCATCTCAGGCGGGGTTTACACTCGAATGACAGCGGCTCCGGGAAGGATCGCTGGCTTCATGGCCGCCGGAATCCGGCCACGCTCCCGAGCAGCACAACTTCACCCGTCTCCCCTCCGGCAATGGCCACACCCACGCTGACCAAGAGTTCGCTTCCCGGCGCACTGGGTGAAATTCTCGTGGACGTGCGCGCGGGTGGCCGCGGTGCCGCGCGACCCGCCGTCCTCCTGTTGCACGGATTCAAGGGCTTCAAGGATTGGGGAGTTTTTCCGTCATTCGCCGAGCGGCTCGCGCGCGCCGGGTTTACGGCGGTCAGCCTGAATGCGAGTGGCAGCGGTTTTGACGATCGAGGGGAGGCGGTCTATACCGAACGATTCGGCCACAACACCTTCACCGGAGAGTTGGCCGATGTGCGGACGGTGGTCGACGCACTCGAGCGAGGAGATCTCGGTGTCGTCCCGCCGAGTACGATCGGAGTCGTGGGTCATTCACGCGGTGGCGGAATCGCGATCCTGGAGACTTCGACCGACTCACGCATTCGGGCTCTCGTGACCTGGGCGGCGATCTCGCACGTCGACCGGATGCCCGGGATGGCCGGAGCGTGGAGGGCCGCGGGAAAAATCGTGGTTGAAAATACCCGGACCGGGCAGCAGTTGCCGCTCTACACCGACGTACTGGATGACATCGAACAGAACATCGGCGGCACCCTCGACATCGGCGCCGCGGCGGCGCGAGTGAACGTCCCCTGGCTCATCGTTCATGGCGGCGGCGACGAGGCGGTACCGCTCGAGGAGGCGGAGCGACTGTACCGCTCGAGCGGGCGCCCATCCACCGAACAACTGACGCTCGACGGGGCGGGCCACACGTTCGGAGTCATTCATCCCTTCGCGGGACTTACGCCCGAGATGGAACGCGTCGCGACCGCGACGATCGCATGGTTCTCACAGTACCTTGACCGCGAAGGCTGAAGCCTTCAATCTCCACCTATGCCAATTTACGAATACCGCTGCGCCGGCTGCGGCGCCGACTTCGAACTCCTGGTCCGCGGTGACACCAGGATCGCCTGCCCATCCTGCGAGAGCCGGAAGGTCGATCGACAGTTGTCCCTTCCGGCCCGGCCGGCGGGCGGCAGCGCCCCAGCGGACTTCTCTAAACTCGGGCCGCCCTCTGGCGGCTGTCACGGCGGCGGGTGCGGCTGTCACTGAGTTCTTTCCAGCGCCAGCTGTCGGAGTGGTTGCAGGAGAGAGTTCCGCCTCGAGCTTCCAATACGCCAGAAGTCGCGTCGGCCGCCGTCGCGGTGATCATCGTGCCGGATCCCGATGCCGTGCTGATTATTCGCAGGGCCGAACGCAGCGGAGACCCCTGGTCGGGCCACATGGGACTTCCGGGCGGCCGGCGCCAGCCCAGTGACACCGACGCCCTCGCCACAGCAATCCGTGAGACCCGTGAGGAAGTCGGCGTCCGGCTGAGTCGTGAATGGTGTCTCGGTGCACTCGATCTGGTCTCTCCCCGCGCTGCTTCCGCCCCTCAAATAGCCGTCCAGCCTTTCGTCTTTGCCCTGGCTGACCGCGCAGCGCTTTCTCCCAATCACGAAGTCTCGCTGGCCATCTGGATTCCGATTCGCGAGTTGCGCGAGCCGGGCTCCTACCGGCCGGTTGCCCTCGAACTGCGTGGCGAGCTCCGGAGCTTCCCGGCCTACCACGTGGGGGAGCATGTCATCTGGGGCATGACCGAGCGGATCCTCACGCCCATTCTGGAGTTGCCTCCTTTGCGCTAAAGACCAGCCGGCACGAATTTGGGGTACAGAAACTTGACTTTAGAGCCTGATAATTACAAAATTAGGCTCGGCTAAGTTTCTACTTCAAGGAATCCATTGATGAATGCCGCGCTCCACCAGGAACCCCTCACCCGGTCCGTCGAAGACTACCTCAAGGTCATTTACCGGCTGAGCCGGAACGGACAGACCGCCTCCACCAGCGATATCGCGCAGCATCTCGAGCTCACCGCTCCTTCGGTGAGCGGGATGGTCAAGCGTCTCTCCGAACAGAAGCTCCTCGAGCACGTTCCATATAAGGGAGTGGTCCTGACGGATGAGGGACGACGGGTGGCGCTTCGCATGCTGCGCCGTCATCGGATCATCGAGGCCTATCTCGTCGGTTTTCTGGGCTACGCATGGGACGATGTTCACCAGGAAGCGGAGCGGCTGGAGCATGCGGTATCGGAGGGACTGATCGGTCGGATGGCGGATGCGCTGGGGAATCCCAGTCACGATCCACATGGCGACCCCATTCCCGACGCGGATCTCTTCATCAGTGAGCTTGAATACACGCCACTCTGCGAAATTCAGCCGGGAGAACTGGTTCAGGTTCGGCGGGTGGACACCAGCGAGGCCGAGCGGCTGCGTTACATCGCCAGTTTCGGACTGTTGCCCGGTACGCTGGTACAGCTGATCGACCGCCAGCCGTTTCAGGGTCCGATCACGATCAGGACCGGTGAGCACCAGCATGTGATCGGGCACGAGATCGCGATGCTGCTGCTCTGTTCGCGGGCGGAGGGACGGCCATGAACGTCGCCTCCACGCCTCCGGTTGAAGAACTGGGCTGGCGGTATCGCCGCACGAATCCTTCGCTCCCCGAGTCGTACCGGTCGGTCCCGATTCCTCGTGGTCCCGGTGTCTTCCGGAAGCTGCTGGCTTTCGCCGGACCGGGTTACATGGTTGCCGTCGGATACATGGACCCGGGGAACTGGGCCACCGACCTGGCCGGTGGTTCGAAGTTTGGCTACACGCTCCTCAGCGTCATCCTGCTCTCGAATCTGCTCGCCATCCTGCTCCAGGCGCTAGCGCTCAAACTCGGTATCGTGACCGGCCGCGACCTGGCGCAGGCCTGTCGCGATCATTACTCGCGGCGCGTGAGTTTCGTCCTGTGGATCGGGTGCGAAATCGCAATCGCCGCCTGCGACCTGGCGGAGGTGATCGGTTCCGCGATCGCGCTCAACCTTCTCTTCGGCATCCCGCTGCTCCTGGGCGTCTGCCTCACGGCGCTCGACGTTCTGCTGGTGCTGCTGCTCCAGCACCGGGGCTTCCGCTATCTCGAGGCGTTTGTGCTGGCGCTGGTCGCGACGATCGGTCTCGCCTTCGCCGCGGAGCTGGCGCTCTCGCATCCGGTGATCGGCGATATGATGGCGGGGCTCATTCCCCGGTCCCAGATCATCACCAATCCCAGCATGCTGTATATCGCAATCGGTATCCTCGGCGCCACGGTGATGCCCCACAATCTCTACCTGCACTCCTCTATCGTGCAGACGAGAGACATCGGGACCGACCCGGACTCACGTCGCGAGGCCATCCGCTACGCGACGGTCGACTCGACGATCGCGTTGCTGCTCGCCTTCTTCATCAACGCGGCGATTCTCATCATGGCCGCTGCCACCTTTCACACGACGGGTCATGAGGGGGTCGCCGAGATCGGGGACGCGTATCAGCTCCTCACGCCGTTGCTGGGAACGGCGGTGGCGAGCACGCTGTTCGCGCTGGCACTCCTCGCCTCGGGGCAGAACTCGACGGTGACCGGAACCCTGGCAGGCCAGATCGTCATGGAAGGATTTCTCGACTTGCGCCTGCCGCCGTGGCTCCGGCGCCTGCTTACCCGGACGATCGCCATCATTCCGGCTATCATCGTGACCGCCATGTACGGCGAGCGGGGAACCGGAAGCCTGATCATCCTGAGCCAGGTCATCCTGAGCCTGCAGCTGCCGTTCGCCGTCGTGCCACTCGTGAAATTCACCAACGATCGCGCGAAGATGGGCGAATTCGCGAACCGGCCACTCCTCGCCGCGACGGCATGGGTGGCGGCTGCACTGATCATCGGGCTGAATACGTGGCTGCTGGTGGGGTTGATGCGGGAATGGCTGGCCTGACGATTATTCCGCGGCGGGGGGTTGCTCCGCTTCCAGCAGACGGGCGAGCGTCACGTCCCGCCGCTCCCGCAGTTCCGGTGTCTGTCCCCCGTAGGCTTTTTCCACCGCCTTGATCAGGCGGATCTGCTCGTCCCGTTCCAGCTTGTGCCAGGTCGCGAGGTTCGCCCACCAGGATTCGTAGGTCGCCATCTGCGTGGAGATATACAGGTCGACGCCACGGTCACCCGCGGCGAGATGGTTGCTCAAGTGCGGTCCGCCGGCCGCCCATGCCAGTGCCGGGCCCAGCGACACAGCCCGGTCCGCGTCTTCGACATCGAGGACGCCGTCGAGCACCAGGTGAATGCACTCCCGCCAGACCGCCGCCTGAATTCTCCCCAGCACATTGCCTTCGATTTCCTTCCGAAGCACGATCGGCGCCCGTCCAAGCAGACTGAGCCAGAGGCGCACGTTCTCCACGCACTCGAGATCGGTCGTCGGCCCGGGAATGAGCTCGACGACTGGGATGAGTTCGACGGGATCGAGCGGATGCGCAACGAGCATCCGCTCGGGCCGGCGGAGTCGAGCGGAGAGTGCGCTGGGAAAGAGGCCGCTGGCGCTGCTGGTGATCACCGCAGCCATCCGGTCCACCTGCTCGATCTGCTCGAGCAGGCGCTGCTTGACGCCGAGCTCTTCGGGCGCAGCCTCGATGATCCAGTCCGCGTCGGTAACGGTGTGAAGCAGGCTTCGGCCGACGCGAATCAGGTTGAGACTGTCTTCCGCGACCGTACCATCGGCTCGACCAACCTTTACCAGGGTGAGCACCCGGTCAGAAATTGCATCGATCGCCCGGGCAAGAGCGTCCGCATCGGCATCGTAAATGGCCACCGGCCATCCCGCGGCGACGATGAGCGCTGCCCACCCACGTCCGATCTGTCCGGTTCCAATGATCGCGACGCGCGGCGCCTCGAACTTTGTCATCAGCATCTCCGTAAAGACGAAGGCGATTCGCGGGATTGTGCCTCGCGAGAGTGATTATTGAAACGATAATGACCGGTACTCCGTCCAGCCACCCGCTCGACACTCTCTCGGGACGCGATTAACCTCCCAGCCGGTCGAATCGCAGCCGTCGTATCGCTGGTCAAGCCGTCACTCCGATCCCTCATGCTCCGGATTCTTCGATGATCTCCCGTGCCGTGCTCAGACTCTTCGCACTCGCGACGCTGTTCGTCTCCATCGCCTATCCGCCACTCGCGGCGCAAGGCGTCACCGCGCAGGGTGTGGTTGGCGAATATACCCCGCCGAGGGTTTGGCCCGTCCGGGCTCGATCATTCGATCTACTGCACCAGCGGATCGCGGTGAAGTTTGACGTACCGCATAGACTCGTGACGGGAGAGGTGACATCCCGTCTCACACCCCTCGGTGCCGCGACCGATTCCATCCGATTCGACGCCGGCAACCTGACGATCGATGCGGCGACCGATGCCGCCGGTCATTCGCTTCGCTTCCGCTACGATACCAGTTCGGTCACCATTCATCTGCGGAAGAAGGCCGCGCCCGGTGACACGGTCGTCTTCACGCTCCGCTATCACACGGTTCCGGAGCGCGGGATCTACTTCGTGCCGCGGCGCGGCGTAATCTGGTCACAGGGTGAGGCAACCGAGACCCGGAACTGGATTCCGACGTACGACGCTTCCAACGACAAGGCGACCTGGGAATTCCTGGTCACGGCGGATACCGGTGAAAGTGTGCTCTCGAACGGGCGGCTGGTCGAGGTACTTCCCGGCGCGGATGCCGCGCATAAAGTGTGGCACTGGTCGCAGGAGACACCCGCTTCCACCTACCTCTATTCGATCGTGGTCGGCCGGCTCACGATCCTGCACGATCAGTGGCGCGGAATTCCCGTGGAATATTGGGTCGACCCCGACAGCGTCGCGGCCGGCTGGCGGACATTCGGGGAAACGCCCTCGATGATCGAGACCTACTCACGCGTCCTCGGCGTGAATTTTCCCTGGGCCAAGTACGATCAGAGCGTCATTCCCGATTTCACCTATGGCGGCATGGAAAACGTCTCGGCGACGACGCAGACCGATCTTGTGCTGCACACAGCTGGCGGAGAGCCGGAGCAGAGCGGACGCGGCCTGGCCGCGCACGAGCTCGCGCATCAATGGTTCGGTGACCTGACCACGACCGCCACCTGGGCGCATGCGTGGCTCAACGAAGGCCTCACTACTTACATGGAATCGGTGCACGAGGAGAAGAGCCGAGGCTGGCCGGCGGCGCAGCTCAACTGGTGGGGACAGCAACAGCAGGCGATGGGCGCGGACGTCAATAATCCCCGTCCCCTGGTCTGGGGCAAGTACGAAGGGGATGATCCGATCGCGCTGTTCTTCAGCGGACACATTTATCCCAAGGGCGCGCAGGTCGCGCATCAGCTTCGCCGTCTCCTCGGCGATTCCGTCTTCTGGGCCGGCATGCATCGCTTCCTGACCGACAATGCCTATAAACCGGTCGAGACGCGCGACTATGCGATTGCCTTCGAGAAGACCTGCAACTGCGACCTCGACTGGTTCTTCAATCAGTGGGCATATGGCATCGGCTATCCGAACGTGATGGTGACCAGGCACTGGGACGAAGCCGGACACGTGCTTCATCTGACCGTGGCACAGACCCAGGCCGTCGATTCCACGCATCCGCTTTTCCGGTTCCCGGTGACCGTGCGCATCGTCACCAGGGATTCCGTGGTCCGGAAGGAAATCCTGGTGTCCAAGCCGTCGGAAACCTTCGACCTGGCGCTTCCCGGCGCACCGTTGTCGGTGCGGTTCGACGAGGGCGGCTGGCTCCTCGGCAAGGTCAGCACCGACTTCACCTCCGCTGAGCTTGCCGAGATGGCGCGGCACGATCTCGATTTCTCCGCCCGCATCTGGGCGCTGAATGAGCTCGAAGGGAAGCATGATTCCGTGGCGGCCGAGACTCGGCGCTTCCTGGTGCTGAACGAGTCACAGTGGTGGCTGCGCGAGCAGGCGCTGACTCAGATGGCAGAGGACAAGGGCCCGGCGAATGTTGAGGCTTCGCACTCGGCACTGCGCGACCCGGACAGCCGGGTACGAGTCGCCGCGCTGCAGACACTGGCCGCACTCGACTCCGCGGGCGCTGACGCACCTGCCAAGGAGATGGCGCAGTCGGATCCCAACGTCGCCGTCCGTGCCACCGCGCTCCGGGTATACACGAGGGATCACAGCGCGAACGCATTGCCGGACCTGGTGGCTGCGACCGCGGTGGGGCTTCCGACCGGATTCCGGCAGACCGCGGCCAACGTACTGGGTAAATACAAGGACTCCAGGGCGACCGAGGCGCTCGAGCGCCTGACCGTCAGTACCGAACCCAGGAATCTCAGGATGGAAGCGCTGAACGACGTCGTGAAGCAGGGCGATTCCGCTCGTGCCACTGCCCTCGCGACCAAATATCTCGGTGACTACGATCCGCTTTTCGCGGTAGCTGCCGTGCGCGCCCTGGCGCGGATCGGCGGCGAGACCGGCAAGGCAACCCTGCGCGCCGCCTTGCTGAAGGAAACGCGAGTAACAGTGCGCGCTGCGATCCAGGCGGGACTCAATGGTCCTGGTATGTGAACGGAGTTCAACCCGGCTGACGGTCGCCATCGGAACGATTGCGGTATTGTCGACGCTGCTGACACAGTCGCTCTACCCACAAGCAGCGGCGAAATTGCCTGAGGTCGCCTTCGAGCGCCGGCTGGCGGATGCCATCGGCGCTCGAGTTGGCGATACGATTTACGCGGGGACCAGTGCGGATTCGGTGGAGAAGCGAGTCGTCGTCTCCGCGATCTACGAGCCGGCAGCGGACCCGGCGACGATCACGCGCCGCGAGTTCCACGCGCGTTTCCATCTGCCGGACCTCGCGGCGATGCTCGGCTCACCGGATCGGGTCGACCGGTTCGGCGTGGCGCTTCGACCCGGAGTGTCGCCGGCCGGCGCGGCGTCCGAGCTCAACCAGGTCGCCTTCGGATTCCGGGCGTATCCCAGCGCCGATATCGCATCACAATCCTCCCAGACATTTCGCGTTGTCGGACGGTTCCACAAGGCGATCGCGGTGATCTCCATCGTGGCGAGCGCCGTCTTTCTGCTCTGTATCATGCTGCTCAAGGTGGAGGAGCGGAGACTCGACGCCGCGGTGATGCGATTCGTCGGTGTCCGCCGCCGGACCATCTTCGGCGCGCTGCTCCTCGAGGCGTGCGCAGTGGCCGCGATCGGCAGCATCGCCGGAGTGCTCCTGGCATGGCTTGCCGGCGCCGCCACCAATGCGTACTACCAGCGTTTCTTCGACACGTCACTGATCTTTTCGCTCATCACTCCCGGCATCGTCGAGTTCAGTGTGGGACTGTCTCTCATGCTTGGCCTCCTGGCGGGCGGCATCGCGGCGTGGCGGCTGGTGCGCGTCCGGCCGCTCGTCCTCTGGGGAAGGGAATGAAGCAGTGAGCAGAGAGCGGTGAGTGGTCAGCGGGGGCTTTTCGCTCCGGATACGAGTGGGCATCTCCACGAAGGAAAGTCCAGGCTGCCGCTCACCCCCGTGCGCAACCTCTCGCGTCACCCCTTCCGCACCGCACTGTCGCTGCTTGGCATCGCGGTCACCGCCGCAATGCTGCTCGACATGGTGATGCTGAGCGGCGGCATCGAGCGCTCGTTTGAACAGCTGCTCGTGGGCCGCGGATTCCAGATGCGCATTTCACCGAAAGGCACGCTGCCCTTCGACACCGAAGCCACGTTGCCCGGAACTCGCGCGCTGCTCGCACGGCTTCGTGGCGACCCCGATATCGCCGCGGCTGGTCCACTGCTCGGCGCCTCGCTCTATGCGCGGCAGGGGGATTCGCTGCGCACCCTCTTCGGGTATGGAGTCGATCCCGCCGCGCAGGCCAACTATCAACTCGAAGCGGGGACCGATCTCCTGCCGGGCGACACGACCGGCGTGCTGATCAGCGCGCCGGTGGCAGCGGTCACTGGAGCCCGCCTCGGCGACACACTCACGCTTGTCGGCCGCCTGGATCCGCAGATGGCGGAAGCAGCGGTTGTACGGCGGCTGGTCGTGCGCGGGCGAGTGCGCTGGCTTTACGACTACGAAGGACAGCGTTCCGTGGGCACGATGCTGAGCGTCATGCAGGACCTGGCGAGACAACGTGATGAAGATCGCGCCTCCGCGATCGTGCTCAAGGTCCGCGAGGGCGTGGATCCCGGCGCGGCCACCGCACGGCTACGCCGGGAATTGCCGGCGCTCGAGGTGAACAGTGTGGCTGATCTGGTCGCGGAATTTCGTGGGCGGCTGGTCTACTTTCGTCAGCTTTCCTATATCCTCGGCACTATAAGTCTCATTGTGACGCTGCTGCTGGTGTCGACTCTGTTGACCATTACCGTGAACGAAAGGCTCGGCGAAATCGCCACGCTCCGTGCGATCGGCGTGGCGCGCGTGCGCATCGTCCGCATGGTGATGGCAGAAGGCGGCGTCCTCACTCTGTCCGGCGGTGGCGCCGGAATCGTCCTCGGCGTCGTGACTGCGCGTTACCTCGATGCCATCCTGACGTCGTTTCCCGGACTCCCGGCCGCCATCTCGTTCTTCGTTCCGCGCGCAGGAAATCTCACGCTCGCCGCCCTCGTGCTGATCGTCACCGGAATATTCGCCGGAAGCTATCCCGCCTGGCTCGCCGCTCGTGCGCCGGTGGCCGCCACGCTCCGGGCGGAGGCCACGTGACGGTGCTCGTCGCCCGCGATCTCCGCAAAGACTATCCCATGAATGGCGAGACCGTGCACGCATTGCGCGGTGTCTCACTCGCTGTAGAGGCCGGCGAGTACGTCGCGATCGTGGGTCCGTCCGGCTGCGGCAAGTCCACATTGCTTCAGCTGGTCGGCGGCATCGATACCCCCTCGTCCGGATCAGTCGAGATACTCGGCACCCGGCTCGAGACGCTCTCCGACTCCGCACTTACCCGGCTCCGCCTCACCCGCCTCGGCTTCATCTTTCAGCGCTTCCATCTGCTTCCGGTGCTGAGCGCGCGGGAGAATGTCGAGTTGCCGATGGCCGAGGCGGGGCTCGGCGGTCCGGAGCGCCGGACTCGTGCGCGCGAGCTGCTCGACTATGTGGGACTCGCTCAGCGGGAAAATCACCGTGCGACTCAACTCTCCGGCGGCGAGATGCAGCGGGTGGCGATCGCGCGCGCATTGGCGAATCGTCCCGCTCTCCTTCTGGCCGACGAACCCACCGGCGAGCTCGACGCTGCCACCGGCCGCGAAATCCTTGCACTCTTTCAGCGGCTCAACGCGGACGGGGTGACGCTCGTGGTCGTGACTCACGACGAACGACTCGCCGCGCAGGCCCGGAGGGTAGTGACGATGGAGGATGGGATGGTGAGCAGTGAGAAAGGTGCGGTGAGCGGTGAGCAGTGAGCGGTTAGCCGGAGACAACGCCCGCATCGGCTCGGACACGTCGGCAGCGGTAATTCAGGTGCGGCTCCCGCTCACCGCCCACCGCTGACCGTTCACCGAGATGCTCTTCCTCCTGGCGTTCCGCCATCTCTTCGTCCGCAAGGCCAGGGCGATTGTGCTCCTGCTCGGATATGCCCTCGGCGTCGGCGTCATGATCGTGCTGCTCTCCGTCGGGGAGGCGATGCTCGAGCAGTCGCGCGACGTCGCGCTCGTGGGTGGTGGCGAGCTCACGGTGCTCCCTCAGGGTATCGACATCGAAGCGATGCGCACCGGCGGAGTCAGCGGGATGTTCTTCACCATCGATCGTGCCCGATTCCTCACGCGGCAGCTGATCGGCGGCCCTCGGCAGGCATCGCATGTCGCCGCCGTCTCACCGGTCATCGAGAACAAGCTCCTCTATTTCAGGCGGGGCAACCACCTGCTCACCGTGCGCGCCGGCGGCGAGATTCCGAGCCGCGCCTCCGCGGTCGGCGCAGGTCTCAAGCTTCGGGCGGGAGCATGGCAGGACTCGCCGGATGATTCAGCGTATGTCGCCCCTACGAGCGGGCAGCTCTTCGACGAACTCGACCACTTTCACCTTCCGGTGAATCCCGACAGCAGCTGGGGAGAGTGGCACTACTTCAACCTCGTGGTCGCTCCGGACGAGTGGTGGTACTTCACCTACCTGATTGGCGGACGGGTCGGAGCGGGAAGGTGGGGTGGACAGGTGCTCGTTACCCATCGAACGCCGGCGGGCCGCTACGAGCGATTCACGCAGAGCGCCCCGTCCGAGCGCACCGCTTTCGACACGACCCGGGCGGACCTGACCATCGGCGAGAGCACCGTACGCCAGCGGGCCGGATCCTATCAGCTGCACGCCCTGGCTCGCGGCGCCACCGGTACGGTGACCATCGATGTGCGACTGGTTCCCACCCCTCAGCGCTTCTTTCCTCCGGTGAAATTGCAGGAGGGCGAGTATCTCTCCGGCTACGTTGTCCCCGCGCTCACCGCCACCGCGAACGGCACCATCTGCAGTCGCGATCGTTGCACACCGATCCACGATGTGCCCGCATATCACGATCATAACTGGGGCGTCTGGCGCGACGTGACCTGGGACTGGGGTGCCGCACGCGGTGCCAGTGTGAGTCTGCTCTATGGAGGCGTGCATACTCCGGACACCGTGCTCACCAACGGCGCCCCGCCGTTCTTCGTGGCCCTGATCGACTCACTCGGTGTACGCCAGATTCTGCGGGCGCGTGAAATCCGCTACGAGGGGAGGCAGCCGGCGTCAGGGGCCGGAGGCACGGCGCCGGATCGCTTCACGTTCGCGGCCACCCGCGATGCGGACACCTTGCGGGTTCGCGTGCACGTCGAGGATGCGCTCGCCACCGTGATGGGAACCGGAGGCTTTCAAAGAAATTTCCTGCAGATGCGGGGACATTTTGTCGCGGAAGGCACCGTCGGTGGTCGAATGGTCTCGGACTCAGGGAGCGGGTTCTTCGAGACGTACGTGCGGCCGTAGTGGATTCGACACGATGCGATGAGTGGAAATGAAACGGGGCGGCCATTGGCCGCCCCGTTCGTTGTCAGAACCAGATTCGATCAGAGACCGCCGCCGAACCGCAGGCCGACAGTAATCGGAATGAAGTTCGTGTGGGAACCGCTCGTGAACGCGCTGATGTAGCGCGCTTCGGCAAATGCATGCAGGGTTCCGACGCCGAAATTGGCGCCGAGTCCGCCGCCGAGCGCAAACTTCGTCTCGCTCGCGCTGCCCGCGGATCCCGAGAACTTCACGTTGTAGAAGCCGAGTCCGCCGATCACGTACGGCCGGAAGGGCATGGCCGGAGCGCCGAAGTGATAGACGGCGTTGCCCAGAGCGCCAAACGTCTTGGCCTTGCCAGTGCCGAGACCGGGCTTGATGCTGTTCTGATTGTACTGCCCGTCGACCCGGAGCTCGATCGGAAGGCTGGGAAGAACGAAGCCGAACATCGCCTGCGCGTTCCAGCCCGTCTTGAACCCGGTGTGGAAGTCACCGACCGGGAAGGTGACACCCCCGCCGAAGCCAAAATTGGCGCGCGAAGTCGCGCCAGCCTGCGCCTGCGCCGAAGTTGCTGCCACCGTACCCACCAACCCGACCATCACCAGACCAATCGCCAGCTTTCGCATCGTTTCGCCTCCAGAAAGGTTATCCCGAGAGTGACTCTTGTCCTGCAGCAACCGCGAATCCCATGGGAAGGGCAGGCTGCGTCGCTCGAAGCACTGCTTGCTGGATTTACACCGGGAAATCAGGTTGTTCCGTAATTTCGACTATCTGATGGGTGTGTCGTTCAGCATGCGTGGCCGCGAACAGAAGCCACTGCGTTGCATCCAGCATGCCAAACACCGGATGGGGTGCGGAGAAAGCGCGCAAGTCGGCCTCGGCCTCCTCTGCCCAGGCGATCAAGCCGTTCCTCGATTCGGTGAACCTCTGCATCGTCTCCGCGGAGGTGGCCCAGCGGCCAGTCGGGCGCACCCGCTCCGGCGCCAAGCGCGGCGCCGACCGATCGAGCATTGCGGAGGAGACGATAGCATCCTTTCCCTCCGTCTCCAGGCGCTGCTCCGCGCTTGCGGGCTGCTCGAGTATTCGGGAGGTCAGCAGGCGATGGATACCGGTTTCGACCGCGGTGACGTGTTCCGCGGTCTCCGAGACAGACCATCGGTCCGGCCGGCCTTTCCACACCCACTGTGCCGGCGTGAGCATGCTCATCGAATCGAGAAACGCGCGCGAGCTCTCGCGAAGCTGATCGATCAGAATTACCCGGGACTGTTCCATCCCCGCCTCCGGTCAGAGACCAAGTCGAGCGCTGAGAACTGCGGTACTGGAGCGAAAGGCTCCTGTGGTCGAACTTACGGCACTGGTGGAAGTCCCGATGCTGAATGCTACCTCGTTGATCGCACCCCATTTTCGCGCCACTCTTCCCTCGATGTGCCACTGACTTTGGGCCTTCCCGTGGCTTCCGACCCACTGCGCTCCTGCGCCTCCGCTCACCCCCGCGTCCCACTTCGGCAGGGCATATCGATACGCTGCTCGGCCCTCAGCGGTTGAAAACTGGTCGGGAGAAAAGTAGCCGACGCCTTTGAAGTCGTAGCCAAGTATCCGCCCCAACGCTCCCACCGAGACGTGCCGGTTCACCCGCTGCGACGCGGCAAGGAGAGCGGAACGCCTTCGGTTGCCATCTCCGATCCATGCCCAGCCGGTTGCCGCACTCAACTCGGTTCCGGGTCGGAGCGTGCTCTCGATATCCAGGTCGAGAGTATTCGCGCCCAGCCTGCGGGCGAGCAGAAATGCGGTTTCATCGAATGCAGTACGGGCATACCCGAGCCCGATCCAGGTGCCGGCGCGCACCGCATATGCGACCCTCGCGCGCGCCGTACCGAGTGTGGCACCTGTCGTTCCCCGCGGCGAAAGTCTGCGAACGCCGGCTGCACCGGTGAACTGCCAGTTCCCCACGGCGTACGTGGCTCCGATTTCGGCGGCGGCACGAGTGCCGTTGCGCGTAGGGTCCGTCGCCTCGAGCAGCCCCGCAGAAGCGAAGGGACGCAATCCTTCGGCTAGACTCCACGAGGTTCCGATGGTCTGCCACCAAGCCTGGTTTCGGTCGGAATCCCGGCTCCAGCCTATGGCCGCGTCGAGCGTCGGGCGGATGCCGGATCGAATGGCAGCGCGGACTTCGTCGGCGTCGCGGCGAGTCGAATCGGCGGCGAGGGCGCGGTCGGCGTAACTCGCGGCGGCTCGTTCCCGTCCCTGCCAGTGATAGACCTGCGCCAGCCCGACCAGCGCCTCGGCGTTCGTCGAATCATGGGAGAGCACCGCCAGGTATCGCCTGACCGCATCGGTAAAATCGCCGCGCCACGCGGCGACCTGGGCCAGCCCCGCCTGCGCCTGCAGGTCTCCGGGATTGACCCGGAGCAGCGTCGAGTAGGAGGAATCCGCCTCCGCGAACCGGTTGGCCCACGCGAGCACCTGCGCTCGGGCGAGCACAGCATCGCGTCGTTCGGGGTGCTGAAGTAGAAGCGTGTCGAAGCGCGCGATCGACGCTTCGTAGCGCCCATTCCATCCGAGAAACTGGGCCTCGCTGAACCGAACGTCAGGATCATCCGGCTCCACGCTCCTGGCATGCCGCAGAAGCGCCAGTGCGGAATCGAGATGGCCAGCCCACGACTGCATGATCGCAAGCCGGTAGCTGGCGCGGACCGAGGTCGAGTCCGTCGCAAGCGCGCGCTGATAGGCGGTGCGTGCAGCGACGAAGTCACCTTCTACCCAGGCCGAGTCGCCGGTAGGGACCTGAGCGGCGGCGGATCGGACCGATGCCAGGAGCAGCGAGAGAATCAGCGCAAAACAGCATCGCCTGATTATTCGCAGCGAGGAGGAGGCGAAAAATCCGATGTTCATTGCACTGGTTCAGCGAACTGCGTCATGGATCCCGCAACCAGAGTGCGCGAAGAGAGTCATAGACTGGCTTGAGCCGGAGATGATAACTGGGAGATGTCCACACAGGCCACGCCCAGCTGATGAACGCATTCGAATTCCAGTGATTGCCGCTTCCGAGATCTGGCGCGGCGCCGATCACGACGGGAGCGGAGCCCGTGCTGTAGGTCAGTGCGGCGACTCGCATTCCATCACTCGTTGCCGTCCCGATCGCTCCTCGCTGTTCCCGATCGAACAACAGCGTCCCCGTTGACGGATCGCTGACGTTGAGCAATCCCCACGGAATACGCACCTCGAGGAGACCGGCAGTCCTATCGTAATACCAGTCCGAGAGGGATGACTGGTCCGCGGTTCCGTAACGTAGTCTGCCGCGGTCGTAACCACTCGCGGGAATGAAGCGGCCGTTCCGCGCGAAGCGACTTCGATTGGTGATGACGAACAGCGTATCGAAGCGTCCGTCGGTGCGTGCTACGCTCGTGATCGGCCGATGCCCGAAATGCCCGAAGTCGTCCCCGTTCACGATCGCGTCAGCGCCGGCATACGGATTGTAATCCGGTGTAATCCGCAGCTCAGCGCTTTTCGGCCCGTGAAAATCGGCTAGAAACTCGAATCCGACGTCACTCGTGGCGAGCCCGTCGGGAACTGTGAACTGCCCGAGATCCCTCCGGTACGAGTCGATCAGCACGCGCACCGCGAACGAGTCCCAGTCAAATTCATGCTTCTCGAGCCCATGCAGTTCGACCGCCAGGTAGAGATAAGACTCATCGTTCCCGAGCCTGATCGACCTTGGCGATCCGGGCTGAGGCCCGGAACCGCTGCCGATCTGGGTCAGGCCGCTCCATCGTGACGCATCGCCGCCAAGCACCGGAGATTTTCCCTTCACCCCGGCATAGATCCCGAAGATGCCATAATTCTGTTCGGCGTCCATCGTGTTGTGCCACTGGCGGGTATTCTCCTGGGGAATTTCATAGTCGAGCACGATCCAGTTCTTCTTGAACCATTCGTCGAGCAGTGCGAAGATGACTCCGCCTGCGGCACCGCTCTCCCGGATTTCGCGGGTGAGCCGGGCGTCGATACCCGCCATCTCGACTTCGTCATGCCCACCGTGATTCCATCCCTGGGGCTGCAGGTGCGCAACGCCGCGACTCGACGGGACTCCATACTCCGAAATGAGAAGCGGCATGCCGGCGTGATGCCGCTGCAGCTCCGAGAGGTACCCGAAATAATTCGATCGCCCCTCGCTCGACCTGGCGGCTGCGTAGGTCCCGTCGTAGAGCATGAAATCGGGGTAGTACGGATAGGCATGGTAACTCGCGAACCATCCCGCCGCGTTGAGCCGGGTAGGGTGAACCAGGGCCGCATCGAGCCCGACCGCGTCGTTTTCGTATTCCGCCCCTGGGCCGGGTAACGCGCGTCCCACTCGCCGTCTCCAATCCGCCTCTTGGTGCGCGTCGGATTCGGTCGGATGATGAAGCGGGTCGAGGGTTGGCCAGTTGGTGTACGCGACCGGCCGCATCGAATTGTACTTCAGCACCTCCCGCGTCACCATGAAATCACACTGCTCCGCCATCCACCGATCCATGGCGCTGCCATGCGGCATATTCAGATAGCGACCGGCGAACGCGACGGTCCCGGGGTGCCTGGCGTCGAATGCCTTGACCGCGAACGGTTCCCATTCGCGGCCGATGATGAAACCGAGGACCCAACGGGAGACATCGGCGTCGTATCGACCGGAGGCGTGGCCGGGGCGCGGCGCGATCTTCGCGTTGCCGTGAATCAGGTTCACGACTCGATCCATCTCTTCGCGGAAGTCGCGTTTCCAGGCTGGGTCGTCGAAATCATGCTCCGGCGGGAGTTCGGTCCATACGCCGTGAATCAACCACAGCGCCTGATCCGAATGAGAGAGATTCCAGGCGCGCAGCGCCCGATAGAAGGCTGGGGGCAGGATGGTATAGACGCGCACGGTGTTCGCGTGCATCGTCGCGATCGTGTCGAGCCATCCCGCATAGATTGAAGAGTCCTGAGGGAATTCGGAAGGGAATTTCCCGGGCAGCGTCACGCCCAGGTTGACGCCGCGTACATAAAAAGGGCTCCAGTTCACGCTGGCGCGCACCTCGAACCGCTCTCCATGAGTCCGCGCGGAGAGTTGAAGCGTCCGTGGTCGCTTTGGCGCCGACAGCGGAACTCGCTCCCAGTCAGGATTCAATCGGTCCAGCAGTTGCCGAAGTTCGAGATTGCGCGGATCGAGGCGAACCCCGTTTCGCGCCGCGCGCTCCGCCAGTGATCCATCACCCAGGCGATACGCAGTCCTGGCAAGACCGGCCCAGGCGTCGGCATTCCCCGAGTCCCTCGCGACCGCGTACTGGAAGTTTGAATCGGCGGCAGGAAGCTGATCGTGACGAAGCGCTACGTAGCCGAGGCCGATGGTAGCATCGAGATTTCGGGAGCAGAGTGCGAGGGCATGCCGAAAACGGGAGGCAGCGCTATCGACCGCTCCGGTGCGGTACGCGTTCCAGCCGGCCTGGCTCTCGACACCGGATTCGGGCGAGCAGGGCTGTTGCGCGTCCAGGTTCTGGCGCGAAGCGAGGAGGCCGACGCCCAGCGCGCACGTCGTCGCCGTACGGTGTAAATTCCAGTGCATTCAGATGTTCGAATCATCACGGTTTCGCCAATTCTGAGCAAGGACGGAGCAGATCTCCCAATGACCGACACCGCGCTGGATACTCGCGCCCTCGGGCGTACGCTCATCGATACGTTCGGGAAAGGCTGGTCGAAGGCCAATGTCGATCAGCTGATGTCGGTCTTTTCGCCGGAGGCGGTTTTTCTCGAGGCTCCCTTTTCGCCGCCGTTTACGGGAATCGACGCCGTGCGGGAGTATTGGAAAGATGTTCCGCTCCATCAATCCGAGATCACGTTCACCTCGGGCGAAATCTTCTCTGTCGGCCCGTGGTTCAGCACCGAGTTCAAGTGCGTCTACCGTCGCAGGCGGACTGGTGACTGGATCGATATCCGTGGTGCGTTCTTTTGTGAAACGGACGGCGAGAAGATCACCGAGATGCGGATGTACTGGCATCGGCAGTAGAAACTTTGAAGGCCACCGCTGTCCTCGTCGAGAGACGAATTCGATGGCATGCCGGCACTGAAAGTTTCAGCGCTACTGATACTTAGCGGATGGCACGACCCTCGCTTGGATACAGGCAGTGTCCTTTTTTTGACGTTCAGGCAGCTTTGCGCAGGATTCCAAACGATACCGCGTGTCAATGTGGCCGACTCGGCAGCCCCAGAGGATGAGAGCCGAGTAGCAGTGACCAGGGGCTTTGCCCCGCGTTATCCTCCTTGTCGGGAGGTACCATGATTGCTCTTCTGCTTCCATTACTCGCCGCCGCCGCCGCGCCGGGGCACGCCCCGGTCATCACCCAGACCGACCCTCCGATTCGCCTTACCGTCAGCGCCGACGGGCGTTTCGTTCGTGGGGACTACGCAAAACTCCACGTCCGAACAGACGATGACGGTTACGTCATCGTCCTGCGAGCGACTACTGAGGGCCGGGTTCGCGTGCTCTTCCCGCTCGACCCGAGTGAGGATGCTTTCGTTCGCGGCGGGAAGAACTACGAAATTCGGGGCCGAGGCGATCGCGAGGCGTTCACGGTCGATGACGGCGAAGGTACCGGCACTCTCTACGCCGCGGTGTCCAAGGATCCCTTCCGTTTCGATGAATTCGTCCGTGGAGACCATTGGGATTACGCCTCACTCAATAGCTCGAACGCGTCGGGTACTGATGCCGAGGGAGTCTTGACGGATCTGGTCGAGAAGATGAGCGAAGGCCGGCACTTCGACTACGACCTCGTCAACTACTCGACGTATTCGGCCCAGGACTACGCCACCTCCTCGTCCTCCGGCTACGGCCCGGTCTACCAGCCATACTACGATCCTTTCTATGATCCGTACTATCCCGGCTGCTACGGCTGCGGGTACGGCTCGTCGATCTCGTTGACTTTCGGCTTTGGTCACCGTCGTCACTATGGTTACGGAATCCGGCCGATCTACGATCCGTTCTTCTATGACCCCTACTACGCGGGCTACTATCAGCCGACGGTCTATTATGGGGGGTGCTACTCCGATCCGTTCTGCTATCCTCGGCGGGCCTTCTATTCGCGCCCGGGTTATACCCACGGCGTTGACGGCTACGGTTATGGATTCAAGCCGGGTGGCTCGGGCATCGGATTCGTCGGCTATCGCCCGCGCGGGAGCGGAGCTCCCTTTGGTTCCGGTCTCGAATCGCGTCGTCGGGGTGCGTTCACGCCGGTCTCGGGCCGGCCGGCGAGCTCGGGCGGTTCTCCCCAGGTCGATCCCCGGGTACGGGCGCCGAACGTGGATGGCACCCGCTACAATGGGACTCCGAAGACTGGGGATCAGCCGAGACGGCGAACCGATCCGGCTCCGGCGACCCGTCCGGACAATCGCCCAGGCGAACGGGTGCGCCCCGATGTCCAGCCGCCGCGCACCACCCGCGAGCCTGACAACTCTCCTCCGCGCCGCGTCGAGCCGACTCAACCGGACCGTCGCCCGCCGTCGGCCGTACAGCCGGGTGGAAATGCCCCGCGGGTGAGCACCGATCCGGACCGCAGCCCGCCTCGGCGAGTGGAGCCGGCCCAACCAGACCGTCGCGATCCGGGCATGACCGCGCCGGAGCGTGGACAGAATCGGCCTGCGCCGCAGCCACGGGCGGAGCCACAACGCCAGGACCCGCCGCGTCAGGCGCCGCCTCGGCAGGAACAACCCCGTCAGGAACCGCCGCGCCGCGCCGAACCAGCGCCGCGTCAGGCGCCTCCTCCGCCGCCGGCCAATCATGGCGGTGGTAGTGGTGGTGGTGGTGGCGAACGTCGTCGCCCGAGCGCTAGAGGGTAATCCGTAGAACAGGAGCAGATTTCATCTCACACAAAGAGCCCTCCGGAGAAATTTCCGGAGGGCTCTTTATCTACCACCTACAATCTAGAACCTACCACCCTCCTACCAAACTTCCGCCCGCATCTCCCGCACCATCGTATCGCCCGGCTTGCAGCTGAACGCTTCGGCGAACTCCGGCATGTTGGAGAGCGGCCCGATGATTCGGAATACAGCGGGCGCATGGGGATTGGTGTTTACGAGCAGCCGGGTGTACTCGGGCCTGGCCACGTTGCGCCAGACCTGGGCCCAGGCGAGGAAGAATCTCTGGGGACCGGTATAGCCGTCGAGCTTTTCCGGTTCCGGCTTGCCCTCGAGAGAGCGGCGGTAGGCGCCATAGGCGATCGTCAGGCCACCGAGGTCGGCGAGGTTCTCGCCGAGGGTGAGATGACCGTTGACGTGCAGCGAGTCCACGGCGACGTAACCGTCGAATTGATCCGCGACGATGTCGGCGCGTGACGTGAAGGCCGCGGCGTCGGCATCCGACCACCAGCCGCTCAGATTCCCCCGCGCGTCGAACTTACGGCCCTGATCATCGAATCCGTGAGTCAACTCGTGGCCGATTACCGCTCCCATTCCCCCGTAATTCACCGCGTCATCCGCCTGGGGGTTGAAGAATGGCGGCTGCATGATCCCCGCGGGAAATACAATTTCATTCAGCGACGAGCTGTAGTATGCGTTGACCGTCGGCGGTGTCATGCCCCACTCTGAGCGGTCAAGCGGCTTGCCGATCTTGGCCAGATCCCGCGCGGTCGCAAAGGCGGCAACCTGCCGGGTGTTGTGGAGGAAATCTCCCGGGGTGATCTGGAGCGCTGAGTAATCTCTCCATTTGTCCGGGTAGCCGATCTTGTTGACGATGGCATTGAGCTTTGCATAGGCCTTCTGCTTCGTGGCGTCGGACATCCACGTCAGCGCCTTCAGCCGGCTCCGAAACTCGGCCTGGACGTTCTTGACCATCTGGAGGGCCCGCGCCTTTGCCTCGGGCGTGAAGTGCGTCTCTACGTACGCCTGACCAAGGATTTCTCCGAGGGATCGGTCGGTTCGTTCGAGGCACCGGCGCCAGCGCGGGTGCTGTTGCGTGACCCCGGTGAGCACTCCGGAGTTGAAGCGGAAACTCTCATCGTCGAATCTGGCGTCGAGTGCGGAGGCGGAGTTGGCTAGCAGGTGCCAGCGCAAGTAGCTCTTCCAGGTAGTGACCGGCGCCTCGCGAAGCAGAGAATCCGCGGCCGCGAGAAACCGGGGTTGCGAGACGTTGATCTCGGTGGCCGGGGCGATGCCGATGCCCGTGAAGTAAGCGTTCCAGTTGATATCCGGGGCGAGTTTCCTGACCTCCGCTATCGAGAGAAGATGATATGTGGAATCAGGGTTTCGCTGCTCAACCCGGGTCATCGATGCCTGGGCGAGCGCATTCTCGAGCGAGAGGACGGCCTCCGCGCCCTTCGCGGCGGCGGAGCTGTCGTCACCTGCGAGACGGAACATCGTGGTGATGTGAGCGACGTATTTCTCCCGCAGGGCAACGGAACCGGTATCCGCGCGAAGGTAATAGTCGCGGTCGGGGAGCCCGAGTCCGGACTGTCCAATGCCGGCGATCACTCGCGAGCTGTTCTTTGCGTCCTGTCTGGAGGAGAAGCCGAAGGGGACTGAGATCCCGTAACGCTTGAGTCGCGCCAGCGTGGTCTGGATCTCAGGCCGGTCGTGAATGCCGGCGATCAGCGCGAGATCGTGTGCGAGGGGCTTGATCCCCGCGGTCTCGATGCTGGAACTGTCCATGCAGCTCGCGTAGAAAAGCCCGAGCTTCCTGGTGTTGGGGTTCTTCGTGGTGCGGGCCTCGGCGGCGGCGCTGTCGAGGATCGAATGAAGGGCGGCGAAGTTCGCATCCTGCAATTCATTGAAGCTGCCCCAGGCTGGCTGGTCGCCGGGAATCGTGGCCCGCTTGAGCCAGCCACCGTTGGCGAAGAGCGCGAAATCCTTGCAGGGGGCGCAGGTGGTGTCGATGTTGGCGGGATCGATCGGGCGGGACTGGGCTTCCTGTGCTACCAGCGTCTGCCAGGTGCAAAGGCAGAAGAACGCGGCGAGCGTCACCAGCAGGCGGGCCCGAATTCGGCGGTCAGGGGCGATCATCGGATTTCTCATTCGAGGGGACGGATGGTGAGGGGTCGAAGGGTGGTGCGAGCGTCGGACAGGATACTGGCGGTCGGTCGGCTCATGCGGAACGCTCATGGCGCCGGGCGTAGTCGAGTCCCCATTCGAGCATTTCCGCGCTCCGGAGACCGATCCGCATCGCCATCGTGGTGGCATCCTCCTCCTCCATTCCATGATCGAGAATGAAGAAGGGAATCAGCGCACCGCCGACCCGGTTGCCGCTGGCGCAGTGGAAGAGCACCGTGCGTTCGCCGGCGTCGCGGAGAACGCAGAGAATCTGCTCCAGTTTCTTGTCGTCCACATTGCCAGCGACCACCGACACGTTGACGTATTCCAGGCCGAGCTCGCGAGCGAGTGCTGGCTCGTCGAAGGGGCGAGGTTCCATCGGATCCCGGATGTCGAGGACGATGGCACCCCCGGCATCCTTGAAGGCCTTGAGGTTTGCGGCTGACGGCTGCCCGCCGGTTACCATCGTGGGCGAGGCCTGGCAGGCGTTGGCGATTGCGGCGACGGCTTCGAAGGGGGAAGGCATTGCTCTCGTCTCGAAAACGGAGAATCGCGCGATGTAACCCGCGATCCGGGGGCGACTGATGCCGGGGAATCTAGGGCCAC
Source organism: Gemmatimonadota bacterium (assembly GCA_040002695.1). Lineage (GTDB taxonomy): Bacteria > Gemmatimonadota > Gemmatimonadetes > Gemmatimonadales > GWC2-71-9 > JBDUEA01. The sequence continues at coordinate 26,553 of JBDUEA010000024.1, forward strand.
GTACTGGATCTGTCATTCTGCCAGCCACGCGCGGGCATTATCTTGGTGCCATGCTCTGGTATATCGCGGTGGGAAGTGCGGTCGGGGGAGTCATCCGGTATTTGCTGGGCGGACTCATCCAGCGCCTGGCCGGGGGCTCTTTTCCGCTTGGCACGCTGGTCATCAATGTCTCGGGTTCTCTCCTGCTGGGGTTCCTGCTGCGCTATGCACTCGAGAGCAGTTCGATCTCTCCGGAGATGCGCGCGATGCTCACGATCGGGTTCTGCGGCGGTTACACGACTTTCTCGACATTCAGCTACGATACTATCAGGCTGCTGGAAGCGGGCTCGTATGGCCGTGCAGGACTTTACATCGTCGCAAGCGTCGTACTCTCATTGGCGGGAACGATGGTGGGCTTCGGGCTGGCGCGGGGCGCGATGAAGGTGTGACGCCATGCCGCTCAGCGCATTCCCCGCTCGCCGCTTACCGCTCACCGCTCACCGCCCCTATCTTCCTTCATGCTTCGGATCGCCATCATCCAGTTCCGCCCTGACAAGGGTGCGTACACCGAGAATCTCAGCCGGCTCGGCGAGATCTTTGGCGAGGTGGGGCGCTGGGCCGAGCCGCCGGAACTGGTGATCGCTCCGGAGACGGCTCTGACCGGCTACTTCCTTGAAGGTGGGGTCCGCGAGCTCGCTGTGTCCGCGGAGCAGTTGTTCGCCGACCTCTCCGCGACCCATGCCGCATCCGGAGCCGCACCGTTCGATATCGCGCTGGGATTCTACGAGGTCTGGCGCAACCGACTGCACAATTCCTCCCTCTACGCGACGCTCGGCGGCGCTGACGCGGGAATCCGGCACGTGCATCGCAAGGTGTTCCTGCCGACGTATGGCGTGTTCGACGAGGAGCGTTTCGTCGAGCCGGGCACGAGCATCAAGGCATTCGACACGCGGTGGGGCCGGGCGGCGATGCTGGTGTGCGAAGATGCCTGGCATTCGCTGGCACCGACGCTCGCTGCCCTCGACGGTGCGCAGCTGATCATCATCCCCAGCGCTACGCCGGGCCGGGGCATCGCGCCGGGCGCCGGTCCCGGAGATGGCAGGGCGCGGCCTTCGAACCTCGATCGGTGGGACCGGCTCGCGCAGGCGATCGCCGAGGAGCACGGGGTATTCGTGGCAGTCGCGCACCTGGTGGGTTTCGAGGGCGGCAAAGGGTTCGTCGGAGGATCGGTGCTGGCGAATCCGCGGGGCGCGCTGCTGCTGCACGGTCCGCTATTCGAACCAGCCGTACTCCCGGCAACACTCGACTTCGATGAGATCACGCGAGCCCGCGCGGATCAGCCGCTGCTCTCGGATCTCGAGGTACGGCTCCCGCATCTTCTCGCTGACTGGCAGGCCGGTCGAGGCGGGCAGCAGACGGAATCAGGCTCGAATGGCGACGGGCGACGTACGCTGCCGACACCTCGTTCGCGAGTGATCGGCACGCCCACCCAACCGCCCACGGGCGCGCCGCTGGAAATCGACCCCGAGCTTACCCGCCGGTGGCTCGTGGCATTTCTCAAGGACGAGGTGCTGCGCCGTCGTGGATTCTCCCACGCGATTCTGGGATTGTCCGGCGGCGTCGACAGTTCGCTCGTGGCGTATCTCGCCGCCGAAGCGCTCGGCGCCGAGAATGTGACGGCGGTACGCATGCCGTACCGGACGTCGAGCCCGGAGAGCCTGGCACACGCGCAACTGGTGATCGATGCGCTGGGGATCAGAAGCCGCACGGTGGACATTTCTGCGGGCGTAGACGGACTGGTCGCTGCGATTGGCGGAGACGTCTCGCCGGGGCGGCGAGGGAATATCATGGCGCGGGCGCGCATGATCACGCTGTTCGATCTTTCCGCCGAGCTCAACGCATTGCCACTCGGCACGGGGAACAAGACCGAGCGGCTGTTCGGCTACTTCACCTGGCACGCCGATGACTCGCCGCCGGTCAATCCGATCGGCGATCTCTTCAAGAGCCAGGTATGGGCGCTCGCGCGACATGTCGGCGTCCCCGGCGTCATTGTCGACAAACCGGCGAGTGCGGACCTGATCAAGGGACAGACCGACGAGGGAGATTTCGGCATCTCCTACGCGAAGGCCGACCAGATTCTCCACTGGCTGCTGGTCGGCTACAAGCCGCAATCGATCGTGGAGCTCGGGTTCACGCTGCCGGAGATCGCGCTGGTAAGCACCCGGCTCGAGAGCACGCACTGGAAGCGGCGACTGCCGACGGTCGCGATGCTGAGTCAGACGGCGATCGGGGAATACTACTTGAGGCCGGTGGACTACTGAGCGGTGAGCGGTGAGCGGTGAGCGGTGAGCGGTTAGGGGTGAGCGGGAGGGACCTCGGTTAGCGGT